>JADGOW010000066.1 GCA_017882765.1 Frankiaceae bacterium | reverse complement strand
TGGTCTCTTTGACGCCGGCGACGAGGAGGGGCACCCCGGCTTCCTCGAAGGTCGCGCCCTCCATCGGCTCCAGCGCGTCGAGATGGCGCGGGGCAAGCAGCACGAGGTCGGCGCGTGCCGACGAGCGCCGTGCCGGCCCCGCGCCCCGGCAGGCCCGGGCGACCGCTCGGGCCGCGGCGGCCGGGCGGGGCCGTCCGACGTCTTCGGGCCGGCACCCACCCGGTACGGCGTCTTCGGGGCGAACCAGACCCGTGTCCTCGACGTCTACCCTGCCGATGCCTGCTGCGGCCAGCAGGGCTGCGGACAGGGTTCCGACCCGCCCTGCTCCCACGACGCGGACCGCCGCGGCCCGGCGGCGCCGCAGGGCCGCCGCTGCCGCCCCGGGCGCGGGCAGGATGAGCGACAGCGATGCTGCGTCGGGGAGCAGCCGTTCGTGCTCGGCCGCGGTGAGGCCGGGCACGGAGGCGTCGCCGTCGTCGAGAGCCCCGGCGCGCTCGAGCATGCGCACCAGCGCGTCCACGTCGCCGGCTGTCGCCCCGGCCCGGCCGGCTTCGGCCCGCACCCGGGCAAGGCTGCGGGCCCCGTCGAGTAGATCCAAGACTGCAAGCTGCGCTGGGGTCAGGCCGCTGAGCACAACCGCCCGGGTCTGGTCGACGCCAAGCTGCAGGGTGGACGGGTCACGCCACAGGCGGCGCAGCGCGGGCTTGATCACGGGACGCACGGGGCCTCCGCAGGGAGTGGGCCCTGCGAAGCCTGCCAGGCAGCTCCCGGCCCCGGCCGGCTTGTCCACAGCCCCGGTCAGCGCCGACAACGCGGTCAGCGCCGACAACGCGGTGAGCGTCGACCACCGCGACAGCTACGGCTGCCGCCCAGCGGGCACCGTCGCGTCAGGACTATTCACCAGCGCGGGGGACAGGCGGCGCCCCCGCGGGCGGCGCGTCGGCGGACGCCGACCGTCGCGCCTGTGCGCCCCGTGGCCAAGGGATCGAGGCCGGGGCCTCGATCGGTTGCCCTTTGGCCTGCAGGGGGAGCGAGAAGGTGAATGTCGATCCCACGCCGAGGGTGCTGCTGACGCTGAGCGTGCCGCCCATCGCCGCTGTCAGCTGCCGCGCGATGAACAGGCCCAGGCCCGTCCCGGCGGTGGTCATCCGCATCGGGTCCTCGACCCGGTGGAACTTGTCGAAGACTCTTTCCAGCTGGTCGGCGGGTATCCCGCGACCCTCGTCGGCGACCGAGACATGGGCCTGTCCCTCGTCCACCGCCAGCCGGACCGTGACGGGGGAGTCCGCCGCCGAGTACTTCAGCGCGTTCGAAACGAGGTTGGAGACCACCTGGACGACCCGGACCGGGTCGCAGGCGGCCGTGACCTCACCGGGGGGAAGACACGTGGAGATCCGCTGCTTCTGGGCGGCGAAGTCACCGACGGCCTTCGCGGTGAGGTGAACCAGGTCGCCGCTGCCCATCCGGACCGCGGAGGCCGGGGAGCTCACCCGCGAGGCGAGGAGCAGGTCCTCGACGAGCCGCGCGAGGTGGGCCACGCGGTCGGCCACGATGTCGAGGCACTCTCGCCGTTTGTCGGGCGTGAAGGAGTCGCCCTTGCGCCGAAGGAGGTCCACATAGCCCTTGATGGGGGTGATCGGGGTACGAAGCTCGTGGGACACAGTGGCGATGAAGTCGGCCTTCATGCGCTCCACCTGGCGTTCCCGGGTGACGTCGTGCGCGATGACCACGTCCCGGACGAGGTCGTCCCCGTCGAAGACCGCAGCGTGCGAGGCCCGCAGCCAGCGCTGCTCGCCGTCGGCACGCTGCACGCCCATCTCCACGGTGGCCCGCGGCTCGTCGGGGGTCAACTCGTCGAGCGCCTCGCGCAGCGGGTCGACCGGACCTCCTTCGGCCCCGAGCGTGGACATGACCTCCGTCAGAGGGCGCCCGACGGCGGCGTCCGCGCCCACCCCGGTGACGTGGGCGATGGCGGGGTTCCACACGACGACCCGGCCTTCGGGGTCCAGCACGTAGATGCCGTCCGAGGAGAAGTCGACGACCGCCTTCAGCTTGCTCGTCTCGGCCACCAGCCGCTCCAGGTGGCCGGCGGCGCGCAGGGCGGCGCCGAGGGCGCTGACGAGGGGGGAGAAGACGGCCAGGTCGCGTTCCTTGAGCCGCGGCCGGCGGGTCGGCGGCTCGACCAGGGCGAGCACGCCAAGCCGGATGCCTTCGGCGTCCAGCGGCGCCAGAAGCATGCGTCCCCACCGGTCCGGCAGCCCGGTACGGACGAGTTCGGTGCCCACGCCCACCCGCGCGAGCAGAGCCGCGTCCAGCGCGGTGAGCTGACGACGGCGGACGCCTGCCCCGCCGGCTTCGACGACAACGCCCGAGTTCTCCTCGTCGCCTTCCAGGACGATGAGGGCAGTGCCGGCGCCGAAGGTCTCGCGCAGCAGGTCGAGGAACGACGACAGCAGGTCGTCGGTAACGCGACGGCTGGCCAGTACCTGGGACAGGTCGAGAATCTTGCCGCTGCGTTCTCGCTCCTCCGCTTCCTGCACCTGGGCCCGGAACGTCATGGTCATCGCGAGTGCGGGCAACAAGGCGAAGGGCAGCAGGGCCGGGGAGCTCATCAGCACCGCGACCGCGATGCCGCCGACCCCAACGGCGCCGACCCCCATGATCGCAGATAGCTGCCAGGACTCGAACAGCGTCTGCCTGACCGGCACGTCGGCGGTCACCCAGAGCACCTGTGCCAGGCACAGCACGTTGACGATGGCGAAGCAGAGCGCTCCGAGGACCAGCCCCAGGACGGCTTGGGCGGTGATCCCCTCGCCCTGCGCCGAGAACAGCGTGACCATCCCGATCAGCGCCGCGCCTGACATCGCGAACGATCCGATATTGAAGATCGTCTTAATCGCGGGGCGTCGGCCGATCACGGCAGCGATCGCAACAGCCAAGGGCGGGATGAGCACAGCGATGCGGGGGGACAGGAGCAGCGCGTCGGCCACGACCGCGGCCTCGAAGAGGGTGAGGCCTTCGGCCTCCCCGCCGTGGCGCAGGCGAACCTCGATGAGATCGCCGACAACGGTTACGCCGAGCAGCAACAGGGGCAGCCAGCCGCCCAGCGCCGGAGTCGCCACCGGTCCTTGCGTTCTCGACCCGGTCAAGACGATCAGTGCCGTGGCCAACGCGCCACCCACCACGACGAGGCTGATGACCGCCGTCAGCCGTCTGGTTCGCCTGGAGACGCCATCCGGCGGGTCTGCGGATGCGTCTGCCTGCGCCGTGTGGCCGGCAGTGGGCGCATCCACTCGCACTCCTTCGATGGTCTCTGCTCCGGAGCGGCTACGGCGCTAGCCTTTGCAGCTCGTTCTCGTCAGCAGGTGAGGCGCCCGGCAAAGCGCTGTGGAGCAGCGACTTGCCGGGCGCCTCTACCTCAGGTTTCGGTGGTTACCGGTCTGACTGGACACCCGTTGGGGTGGTTAAGACCGGCTCAGGACCATTGGCCCGCCCAAGAATCTGCGTTCCAATCGGCGTCGACCCAGCGGCGGCCCAGCCAGTTGAGGTCGATCCAACGGCGGCCGTCCCAGCTCGCCTGGCTCCACCGGCGGCCCGTCCAGTCGTCGTCGGCCCAACGGCGACCGGCCCAGTCGTCGTCGGCCCAACGGCGACCGGCCCAGTCGTCGTCGGCCCAACGGCGGCCAAGCCACGACGAGTCGGCCCAACGGCGCCCGTTCCAGCTGTCGGCGGCCCACCTGCGGCCGCTCCATAGGAGGGCGGCCCAGTACTTCGTGAGCGATCCGGAGTCAGCGGCTGCCCAGCGGCGGCCGTCCCAGCTGGCCTGCGCCCAGCGACGCCCTGCCGGCGACAGCTTGTCCCACTGGGTCTCCGCCCACCGGCGCCCCTGCGGCGACAGCTTGTTCCACAGGCGTGCCGCCGTGTCGAAGTCACCCTTGAGCATGGTCTTCGCGAACTTGTCCCACGTCTTGGCGTCGCCAGGAGGCAGGTAGTCCCCGTCGTCCGGACTCGGGGCGACTGCGGTCGGGGCCAGGCCGATTGCCGCCGCGGCGTCGAGACCACCGGCACCGGCGGCAGTCTCGTCATCGAAGGCCGGGGCTGGGTAAGCAGACTCGATCAGGAGGGCCTTGATTGCGTCCGGGCTCAGGTCACGTCGGCTCGCGATGACGTCTGCCACGACAGCCGACGTGAGCGCGGTTGCCATCGACGTCCCGGAGCCACGGAAGTAGCTGTCACGCACCCGGGAGTCCGGGAATGTGCTGTCCACCACCGAGCCCGGTGCCCGCAGTCCGATCAGGTGCTCCCCCGGCGCGACGAGGTCCGGCTTGGCGACACCCTGCGGCGCGGGCCCGCGACCAGAGAAGTCGGAAACCGTGTCGTCGGTGTGGTCGGAGGACGCCTGCTCGTTCAGGGCCCCGGCGGTGATCAGAGTGGGGTCAACTCCGGGTGAAGCCACGCCATCCGTGCCGTCGTTGCCTGCGGGCACCACGACTGTGAAGCCGTGCAGCCACATGACGTCCAGCGCCACAGTCAGCGGGTCGAACTGGTAGGGCAGTGGACTACCGGAGGACAGCGACAGGTTCACGACCGGAACCCGCTTCGACCCGAGCCTCGCCACTGACTGCAGGCCGCGAAGCACCTTCGCCAGCGACGTGCTGCCGTCATTGGCCGCCACCCGGACGTCGAGAATCTTCGCTCCCGGTGCCGCGCCCTGGTACGCACCGCCCGAGGCCTGGCCGGACCCGGCAATCAAGCCGGCCAGGAACGTGCCGTGACCGTACCCGTCGCCGTCACGGCCACCCGTGACGTTGACGTGGTCGACGATCTTCCCGGCCAGGTCCGGGACCTCGGCCACCCCGGTGTCCACCAGCGCGACCGTCACCCCAGCGCCCTCGTTGCCCGTCTCGTCCAGGCCCAGCGTCGCCCGGACCGTGCTGACAGCGCCCGGCTCAGCGGCGCCCGTCACCTTCGACGCGACCTTGAGTGGCGCATCGGCGGTCACCTGCAGCCCCGGCAGGGCTGCACCGTCGGGCAGCCGAGCGATGACTCCGTTGACCAGGGGTAGCTCGTCGGTCACCTCGCCGCCAGCCGACCGGACCTGCTGGGTGACAGTCGCCACCGAGCCGCCCGTTACCACGACGGTCCTGAGCCCGCCCGACAGAATCTGTGTCCCGGTCGAGTCTGGGCTTGCGGCCTGCGCCGTCGCCACCAGACCACCGGAAAACGCGAGGACGACAGCTGCAGCCGTAACTGCCGCCATCCTCTTGGACAGCGCGCCTCCCATGAGCGCCGTCCGTGCCTGCGTTGTCATCAGCCACCTCCCCAGCTGGCCCACCTTGCGGTTCTGAATTGGCATCGGCTGAGCTTGAAGTCCTCGTGAGGGCCAGGCGGGTGAGAGTTGAGGACGCCGAATGGCCTAATGGCGCTAGCCTCGTTAGCCTGCCGGCACAGGTTGGCTGGTCAGCAGGCCGTACCGGGTGACATCCAGTGCGACTAGGCCGGTCGCGGAGGGGGGGAATCCGGATGGACGGTCCGCTGCGCGTGGAGCGTCCGCGATCTGGCGTGGTGCTGCTCACCCTTTCTCTGCCGGAGCGGCGCAACGCCATGACCCCGGAACTGACCGCGGCGTGGGCACAGGCGATGGAGTCTTTGGAGCAGGACGATTCGGTCCGCGCCGTAGTTGTGACCGGTGCGGGGACGGCGTTCTGCGCCGGCGGCGACTTGTCGTGGCTCGGGCATGCAGACCCCGCGGATAGGGGGACAGCAGGCGCCGACACGGGAGTTGCCGGCGCTGCAGATGCCGGTGCAGATGCCCGGCCAGTTCCCACCCCCGCCCAGCTGCGCGCGAAGATGTATGACTTCTACCGGACCTGGCTGCGGGTTCGCGATCTCGAGGTGCCGGTGCTTGCCGCCGTGAACGGGCCGGCCATCGGAGCCGGCCTGTGCCTGGCGTTGGCCTGTGACCTGCGCTATGCCGCGCCGACGGCCCGCTTCAGCGTGCCGTTCCTGGCGCTCGGGTTGCACCCTGGCATGGCCGCCACCTACCTGCTGCCCGAGGCGGTGGGGATGGCCCGGGCGCGGGAGATGCTTTACACGGGACGGGTGGTGGGGGCGTCCCAGGCAGTGGAGCTCGGGCTGATCAATCACGTGCTGCCGGCGGAAGGGCTCGTCGAGGAGGTCCTCGACGTGGCGGCGTCAGTGGCGGCTGCCGCGCCGGTCGCCGTCCGGCTCACGAAGGCGGCTCTGCGGCACGGCCCGCGCTCCTACGCCGAAGCGCTGGAGTGGGAGGCGCTGGCGCAGCCGGTGACGATGGCGTCGCATGATCTGCAGGAGGGCCTGCGGGCCGTCTCGGAGAAGCGCCCTCCACAATTCCGGGGCCGCTAGCCATTTCCGGGGCCGCGCTGGGCCGCTGTTCGGCCGCCCGGAGGGGTCAGCTGGCTTCTGGGGTCGGCGGCCACCTCGGCAGCAACCTCGCTCGGCGGGCTCGGCGTGGGGCGCCGGCGAGACGGGCTCGGCGTGCCTGCGACGCGAGCCCGACGCCCGGTGACATGCTTGACGGCGCGCCCGGGCGAAGTGCCGGCCGACCCTGGCTTCCCCTTCCGGAGTGGCCGGCTCCCGGGAGCGCCGTCTGGCCGAAACGCTAGGTGCCTGCCGCGACAGCGGTCAACGACAAGCCCCGACACCCTGTGGATAACTCTGTGGATGCACTGGGGAGACATGCGCTTCCACCTGGGGATGACTTGTGGGAGCGGCTGTGGATGAAGGAGGGCCGGAGGGCGTCGGGCTGGGCATTCGGGGTGTTATGCCTGTGGACACAAGAAAGTTTGGGCGTGCAGCCCGGGGGATGCACCTGGAAACCGGCGATAGCCGGTTTGGCGACGCGCAGCCCCCGTGACGGCGGCGCGGTCGACGTCAGTCGTCGCCCTTGTCGGCCGGCCCGTCGCCCTTGTCGGCCGGGGCGCCGCCCCCTGCCTCGGCACTCCACGCCTCCATGGCGGCCGTAGGGTCGGTCCCCGCCTCCGGAGAAACGAAACGCTCCGGATCGTCGAAGTCTGCCGGCCCCGGCAGCAGGTCCGGGTGGTTCCACATGCCGTCGCGGCCGCTGATGCCCCGCGTTTCCAGCAGCAGGCGCCAAAGGCTCGCCGCCTCCCGCAGCCGCCGGGGCCGCAG
Organism: Frankiaceae bacterium; assembly: GCA_017882765.1. Classification (GTDB taxonomy): domain Bacteria; phylum Actinomycetota; class Actinomycetes; order Frankiales; family Frankiaceae; genus JADGOW01. The sequence continues at coordinate 6,962 of JADGOW010000066.1, read as the reverse complement.
CTCCAGCCCGACCAGCGCAGCGAAGGTCTGCTCGGCGGGCCCGCCCGTGGCGCGCCGCCGGCGGATCGTCTCCCGAAGCGCGGGTGCCGAAGGAAGATGACCTGCCGATGCCGCGTCGACCACCTCGTCGACCCATCCCTCGACAAGGGCGAGCATGGTCTCCAGGCGCGCGAGCGCCGCCTCTTGCTCGGGTGTCCGGGCAGGTTCGAACACGCCTTCACCGAGCGCCTGCTGCAGTCCCTCGGGGTCCATGCGGGTGGGGTCGACGGCGGAAATGGCCCGGCCGACAGCTTCCGGGTCGACGCTGATGCCGCGCGCGTATTCCTCGACAGCCCCGAGCAGGTGCCCACGAAGCCAGGGGACGTGACCGAACAGACGCTGGTGGGCGGCCTCCCGCAGGGCGATGTAGAGCTGAATCTCCTCGGTGGGCAGGCCCAGCCCCTGCCCGAACTCCGCGACGTTGGCGGGCAGGAGGGCGGCGCGCCCGGCGGGTCCCAGCGGCAGCCCCACCTCGGTGGAGGTGACGACCTCGCGGGCGAGCTGCCCCAGCGCCTGCCCCACCTGGGCGCCGAACAGCAGTCCCCCGATCTGGCGCATGAGGCCGAGGAAGGGACCGGCGGCAGCCGCCAGCTGGCCGAGATCCATGCCTTCGGGCAGCTGTTCGGACAACCCCGGGGCGTCCTTGAGCTGGGACAAGCCGCTGGTGAGCCCCTGTCCCATCGCCTCGACGACCCGTTCGGCGACCGGGTCACACAGGCTGCGCCAGACCGGCAGCGTGGCCTCCACCCACTGCACGCGGGTCCAGGCCTCGGCGCCCGTCGTGCCGGCAGGCAGTGCGGTGGCCGGGTCGAGCCACAGCTCCGCGAGCCGCACTGCCTCCTGTACCGCGTCCCGGTCCGCGGACTTCACCGGCGGGTCGTCCTCCCCGGCCGAGCGCGCCGCCCACTGGGAGGCGAGATCCCAGTTGACCGGACCGCCCTGCCAGGCCAGCAGTTTCTCCAGCTCGGCGAAGAACGGGGCGCCGGCGGGAACGTCGCCCTGCCCGCCGGGCCCCGGGAAGGGCAAACCGAACGGTGGCTGACTCATTGCGCACGCTCCCGCGGGTCACGCCGGCCGCGGTCTATGGGGCCGGGCTTCTCCGCCCACGGTAGCCGGGCCGTCGCCTGCCTGTGGTCGGGCGGCTCGCGGCGCCGGAAGACCGTGCGGTGTCGGAGGACTGTAGCGTCGGAGGATATGGACGCGGTCCGGCTGGTGGGTCTGCGCGACCGGTCACTGTCCGTGGAGGAGTGCCTCGATGCCGTCCGTGCTCCTGCCGCCGGGGGCCAAGCAGTGTTTGTCGGGACGGTCCGGGACACCGACGGGGGCCGGCCCGTCGTCCGGCTCGACTACGAGGCGCATCCCAGCGCCGCGGCCAGGCTCGGAGAGGTGGCGCAGCGAGTGGCCACCCGGGAGCCCGGGTGCCGGCTGGCCGCTCTGCACCGCACAGGGGAGCTCGCCGTCGGCGAGGTAGCGATAATCGTGGCCGTGAGCAGCCCGCATCGTGGCGAGGCCTTTTCCCTGTGCCGGCGTGCTGTCGATGACATCAAGCGGCAAGTACCCATCTGGAAGCGGCAGGTCTTCGCCGACGGCACCGCGGAATGGGTCGGCTGTGCATGCGAGTGAACCCCCCCTGAGCGTGCCGTTCGGGGATGCCGTAGCGTCTGCCGCTAATGGCTGCGAGTGGGTGCAGAGGTTTCTCGTGGGCTTCCTGATCATTATTCCGGCGGGCTTTCTCCTGTCGCTGGCTTGGGTGTTGTGGTCCGTACGTCCCCAGCGGCGGCCCGACGCGAACGACACCATGCAAGGGCATCGGCGCAGCATGGCTGCGTTGCATCCCGGCCGTGACGGCGGACGGGACGCCGTTGCTGGAAGCGCCGCGGCGACCGGCGCCCTGCGTTCGGGCGCCGTGGGTTCGGGCACCGTGGGTTCGGGCACCGTGACTGAAGGCGCCGTGACTGAAGGCGCCGTGGCGACCGGCGCCGGCGAGAGCGTGTAGCCGGCCGCGCGGAGGAATTGCTCCGGGCGGGTGAACGCTTGCCTCCGTTTGTCAATCCAGGCCCTGCGGGTGCCGACGCCGCAAGGGGCACGCGCCGCCGGGGACGGTGGCCGGTGCTGCAGCGTTTACCCAGGTCGCAGGGAGGCCCGATGGAACACGCGGTGTTCTTCACCAGTCCAGACTCATCCCCGGCGTTCCGCCGGGTGGAGGGCCTCAATGAGGCCCTCGTCGTGGCGGAGCACCTCCGCAACGAGATGGGGGTGACGGACGCCGCCATCCATGCGCTCACGCCGGTGCCGGTGTCGTTCCGTCCGTACTACCGGGTCGAAGTGATCGGCCCCCAGGCCGTGGCGCCTGCGGCCGCTGACGGCCCGCCGCTGATGCCGCCTCCGTCTGCTTTCGAGCCGGCCGAGGCTGCGCTGGAGCCGCTTCCGGTCGGCCGCGTGGAGATACAGGACGCGGGGGCGGGGGAGCCCGTCCAGGACGAGCCCGGCCTTGTCGCCGACGTCACCATGCAGTCCTCGGCTCCGGACGCCGACCTGGCCCTGCCCCCGGAGCCTGGCCCGCCGTCTCAGTACGTTCCCCCCGCTCGGGTCTTCGAGGACGCCGAGCGCCGGGAGCTGGGGTTCTTCACCCGTTGAACCCGGTTGACACCTGGCCGATGAGGCTGGTTGACCTGGCGTTTCTTCCTCGTGACCACTCGCCGCGGCGGGCTGCGTTCCTACACTGAGCGTCGTGACCCGCCGCGGCCGGATGTTGCTCGTGGCCGCCGGCCTGGCGGTCGCGTTGCTGCTTGGCGGCCTCGTCATGCCGGTTCCCTATGTCGCGCTCAGCCCGGGTCCGGTATCCAACACGCTTGGTGATTCCAACGGCGTGCCGCTGATCGTCGTCGTCGGGCATCCCACCTATCCCTCGACGGGGCGTCTCGATCTCACGACGGTGGAGGAGACCAGCGGCCTCGACATGGGTTCCGCGCTCCGGGGCTGGCTGTCCTCCGAGGACGCGGTGATCCCGGAGGAGGCGATCAAACCGCCGGGCAAAACCGACGAGCAGCTCAAGCAGGAGACGACCCAGCAGATGCTGGACTCGCAGGCTGACGCCACGGATGCGGCCATGCGCCAGCTGGGCGTGACCCCGACCTCGACCCAGGTGCTCGTCTTCGAGCTGACACCCAACTCACCGTCGGCGGGCAAGCTGGCGCCGGGCGACCGGATCGTCTCCGTGAACGGCAGGCCCGTGACGTCCGGCGCGCAGCTGCGCGACTTGATCGGTGCGACGCGGCCGGGAAGCACGGTGCGGGTCGCCTACAGCCGAGGCGGTAGTGAGCGCACAGCCCAGATCGTCACGGCGGAGATCCGCGGCCGGTCTGTGATCGGCGTGTTGAGCCAGGAGAAGAAGACCTACCCGTTCACCGTGCGCATCCAGCTCAACTCGGTGGGGGGGCCCAGCGCCGGGCTGATGTTCGCCCTGGGAATAGTCGACAAGCTGACCCCCGACGACCTCACCGGCGGAAAGGTCATCGCGGGGACCGGCACCATCACCGCGGTCGGTGAAGTGGGGCCCATCGGCGGAATCGCCCAGAAGATGCTGGGGGCGCGCCAGTCGGGTGCAACGGTGTTTCTCGTGCCGCCGGACAACTGCGCCGAGGCCAAGCAGGCGACGCCCTCGGGCCTGACGCTGGTCAAGGCGGCCACCCTCGACGAGGCGGTCAAGGAGTTGACGGGACTTCGTGGCGGTGCCACCAACCTGCCTGGCTGTTGACCGGCCGCCGCTCCGTTAGGTTGCTGTAGGACAGGTTCCTTCCCCCTGTGAGGTGTGCGCAGCCGTGGCCTCGGCCTCTTCCCGCCTGCCGCGTCTGGCGCGTCCGCGGCTTGTGATCTCCATTCTGGCCGCGATCGCCCTGCTCATCGTGGTCGGAGCCGTCTTTACGCGCCTGTACACCGACCTGCTCTTCTACCGCTCCGTCGGCTTCAGCTCGGTATTCACCCGGGTCCTGTGGACGAGGGTCTTCCTGTTCTTCCTGTTCGGCCTGTTCATGGCTGCCGCCGTGGGCGCGAACGTCGTGATCGCCTACCGGGTGCGCCCGCCGTTTCGCCCCTTGTCCGTCGAGCAGCAGAACCTGGAGCGCTACCGGCTCGCGGTCGAGCCGTACAAGATTCCGATCTTGGCAGTGCTCCTCATCATTATTGGGGCGGTCGCGGGCACTGCCGCTTCAGGGCGCTGGCAGACCTGGCTGATGTGGCGCAACGGCACCTCGTTCCACGTCCAGGATCCGGTGTTTCACCGCGACGTCAGTTACTACGCGTTCACCTACCCCTTCCAACGCTTCGTGCTGGGGTTCCTGTTCTCGGTCGTCGTCGTCTCGCTGATCGCCGCGCTGATCATGCACTACCTGTTCGGCGGGATCCGGTTGCAGACGCAGGGCGAGAAGGTGATCGCCGCCGCCAAGGTGCACATCTCCGTGCTGCTGGGGCTGTTCGCGCTGCTCAAGGCCGGTGCCTACTACCTGGACCGGTTCGGCCTCATGTTCTCCGAGCGGGGCGTGGTCACGGGTGCGTCCTACACCGACATCCACGCGGTCATGCCGGCCAAGCTCATCCTGCTGGTCATCTCGCTGCTGTGCGCGGTGCTGTTCATCTACAACATCTTCCAGCGGGGCTGGCTGCTGCCGGCGCTGGCGTTCGGCATCCTCGTGCTGTCCGCCCTCGTCATCGGCGGGGCGTATCCGGCAATCGTCCAGCAGTTCAAGGTGAACCCGACCGAGTCGACCCTCGAACGGCCCTACATCGACCGCAACATCAAGGCCACGCGGGATGCGTACGCGGTCCAGACGGGCAGTCAGGTGACCTACCAGACTTACCCCGCGGTCGCGTTGCCCGACTCCAAGAAGGCGCAGGCCGACCGTCCGACGATCAATGACTCACGGCTGCTCGACCCGAACATCCTGGCCCCGACGTATGAGCAGCTCCAGCAGATCCGTAACTACTACGGCTTCCCGCCCTCGCTGGATGTGGACCGGTACCCCGTTGACCCCACCAAGCCGAACAACAAGCAGATCAACGTGGTCGCGGCCCGGGAAATCGACGTCAACGGCCTGTCCCCCAACCAGCAAAACTGGATCAACGGGCATCTGGTCTACACGCACGGCAACGGCTTCGTCGCCGCGCCGGCCAACAAGTCCGACGACCAGGGCCGGCCGATCTTCACTGAGCGGGACGTGCCACCCACCGGCAATATCCCGATCACTCAGGGCGGCATCTATTTCGGCGAGCTGTCCCCGCAGTACTCGGTCGTGCACACCAAGCAGAGGGAGGTGAACGGGCCCGGGCAGGGTGCCGAGGAGCAGGCCACCAACACCTACGAAGGCACCGGCGGCGTCAGCATCGGATCGCTGTTCCGGCAGGTTCTGTTCGCGTTTCGGTTCGGCGAGAAGAACTTGGTGCTGTCAGGTGACCTCACCAGCGATTCCCGCATCCTCTACATCCGCAACCCCCGGGATCGGGTGGAGAAGGTCGCCCCCTACCTGACCATCGACGGGGACCCGTACCCGGCCGTGATCAACGGACGCGTCACGTGGATGCTCGACGGCTACACCACCTCGGACGGCTACCCCTACAGCGAGCGGGCCGACCTGCGCGACGTGACCAGCGACGCGCTGGTGTCCACGCGGAGCAACCGGGTGGCGCTGGCCAGCAGTCAGTTCAACTACATCCGGAACTCGGTGAAGGCCACCGTCGACGCCTACGACGGCACCGTGACCTTGTACGCGTTCGACCCGCAGGACCCGGTGCTGCAGACCTGGATGAAGATCTTCCCGGGTACGGTCAAGCCGCTCAGCGATCTGCAGGCCAACAAGGACCTGATGGCGCACCTGCGCTACCCCGAGGACCTGTTCAAGGCCCAGCGCAACATCGTGGCCCGCTACCACGTCGACGACGCCGGAGTCTTCTACACGCAGGAAGACTCGTGGCAGGTGCCAGAGGACCCGACCCAGCCGGGCCGCGCGCCCCAGCCGCCGCACTACCAGTACGCCCAGATGCCCCTGCAGTCGTCCATCCAGTTCAACCTCACGTCCGCGCTGGTGGCCAACAAGCGGCCCAATATGTCGGCGTACATGTATGTCAGCAGCGACCCTGGGCCCGACTACGGCAAGATCCGCGTGCTCGCGCTTCCTAAACAGATCAGCATTCTGGGCCCCGTCCAGGTGCAGAACCAGATCGAGTCGAATCCCGTAGTCAGCAGAGACCTTTCCCTGCTCCGCTCGGGCGGCTCCTCGGTGGACACGGGCAACCTGCTGACGCTGCCCGTGGGCGCCGGGCTGCTCTACGTAGAGCCGATCTATGTGCAAGCGTCGGGCGGAAGTGGATACCCGACGCTGCGCAAGGTGGCGATGGTCTTCGGCGACCGGGTGGGGTACGGCTCGTTTGAGGAGGCGCTGACGCAGGTGTTCGGCCTGCCCACCCCGACGCCTTCGCCGTCGCCCAGTCCTGGTCCCAGTCCCGGCCCCGGCCCGACGCCGAATCCGGAGATCAGGGCCCTCGTTGCGCAGGCGCAGAAGGCCTACATCGACGCGCAGGCGGCGCTGAAGAACCCGAATGGCCCGGACTGGACCGCCTACGGCGACGCGCTCAAACGCCTGCAGACCGCGCTCACCCAGCTGGCCGGCACGTCGGGGCAGGCGACGACGGCGAGTCCGGTGCCTTCGGCCTCCGCGACGCCCGCGACGCCCGCGACGCCGAGCCCGGCACTGGCGAGCCCAGTGCCTGCGACCCCCGCCCCCTCGCCGGGGCAGGCGCCGGCCGGGGACACGGCTGCACCCTCGCCTTCGGCGACTTCGGCGACTTCGGCGACTTCGGCGACTTCGGCGGCTTCGGCGGCTTCGGCGGCTTCGGCGGCTTCGGTCGCGCCGTCGGACTCAGCGGCATCG
>JADGOW010000065.1 GCA_017882765.1 Frankiaceae bacterium | reverse complement strand
ACGACGATCTCGCTGCCGGCGTGCAGAGCGTCGTGCGAGCGGGACCGCAGGTCCGCGATGCGCCCGGCGGTGGTCTTGAGGTCTGGGCCCGTGGCACCGGGCGCCACGGCAGGGGTGGTGACCATATGGCGAGGCTAACCGGGCGCGGAGGCATTTGGTGTGATCGCCCTCGGCTGGCCTCGGCATCCTGGGCCGGACGGCGGTCACCGGGTCGAGCGCACCCTCCCGGGCGCGGTGCAGTCTTAGCTGCGTGTACCAGAACCTGGACCGGCCTCCCCTGCGCGCCCGCGCCCTGCGTTCGGCCCTCGGGCCCGACGGATGGGACGTCCGGGTCGTCGAGGCCACCGGCAGCACCAACGCGGATATCTCCGCCGCCGCGCGGCAGGGGGCGGCCGAGGGGCTGGTCATCGTGGCAGAGGAGCAGCGTGCGGGCCGGGGCCGACTCGGCCGGCTCTGGGTGAGCCCACCACGTTCCGCACTGACGTTCAGCATCCTGCTGCGCCCGCCGGCGCCGTCGTCGTGGCTGCCGTTGTTGGCCGGTGTGACCGTCGTCGCCGCGCTGCGGGAGTGCGCCGGAGTTCAGGCGACGCTGAAGTGGCCGAACGACGTCCAGGTGGCCGGACGCAAGCTCGGCGGGCTGCTCGGCGAGGTCGCGGGCTCGGCAGTGGTGCTGGGAGTCGGTCTCAATGTCAGCCTGCGACAAGCCGAACTTCCGCGCGCCGATGCAACAAGCCTCGTCCTGGAGCAGGCAGACGTGACCGACCGCGACACCTTGCTCAAAGCCATCCTGCGGTCGTTCGCCCGCGGGTACGCAGGGTGGCTCAGCGAGCCGGACGCCCTACCGCCGGCGTACCGATCCGTGTGCGGAACGCTCGGTCGCGAGGTGCGCATCGAACTACCCGGCGGCGCGGTTGCGACCGGAGTGGCGACCGACGTGGACGCCAGCGGCGGCCTGGTTGTCAACGGGGTCACCTACGGCGCCGGGGACGTTGTCCACCTGCGCTGACAGGCGGGGGGCCAAGCTCGCCGGGGTGGACGTCGAGACCGTCAGCCGGCTGTGGCGCGACCTGGGTTTCGTCGACCCCGAGCCCGGCTCTCCGAACTTCACGTTCTCGGACGCGGCCGCGCTGCGCGTTGTCAGTGAGCTCCTTGCAGCCGGGTACGTGACCGAGGAGCTGACCGAGACCGTGGCCCGCGCGATGGGTCAGTCGCTCAGCCGGCTCGCCGCGGCGCAGGTGGAGGTCACCGCCGACCTGCTCGACCGCGAACCGGGTCTGCTGGCGCTGGCCGAAGGTGACCAGTCTGTGTTCGTCGCCGCCGTCATCCAGCGATCGCAGCGGACCATCCAGAAGGTGGGCGCCCTCGTCGAGCACGCGTGGCGGCGGCACCTGGCAGCGGCGGCGCAGCGACGCTTGTCGGGCTTCCTGCGTGATCTGCCCGAGGCACCCCTCGCCGTGGGGTTCTGCGACATCGTCGACTTCACCGCCTTGACCCGCGATCTCGACCGTTCGGACCTCGCCGGCCTCGTCGAAGCCTTCGAGGTCACCGCGTACAACGCCGTCGTCGATGGGGGCGGCCGCGTGGTCAAGACGCTCGGCGACGAGGTGATGTGGACCTGCGACAGCGTCCTGGCCGCGGCCCGCATCGCCCTGGAACTTGCCGAGGCGTTCGGCCGGGACAACCCCGTGCCCCCGGTTCGGGTCGGCGTCGCCTACGGCCCCGCCCTCGCCCGGGCGGGCGACGTCCTCGGGCCCGTGGTGAACCTGGCGAGCAGGTGCACGACGCTGGCCCGGCCCGGCGCGGTACTCGTGGACAAAGCGCTCGCGGATGCGCTGGAACAGGCCCGGGCCGACAACCCCGAGGAGGTGGACGTCACGGCGCACGCCGTGCGGGCACACCGCCTGCGGGGATTCGGCCGGATTTCGACCTTCCGGCTGCGGTGGGCGAAGAAGGCCGACGGGAATGGGCCGGGTTGACTTACCGTGACCACGTGAGCGATCTGCCGAGCAGGATCAGTCTGCGCGAGGTGGGGCCCCGCGACGGGCTGCAAAACGAGGCGCCGGTCCCGACCGGGGCGAAGGTGGCCCTCATCAACGCCCTGGGCCGCACGGGCGTGTCACGCATCGAAGCCGTCAGCTTCGTCCACCCGAGGGCCATCCCGCAGATGGCCGATGCCGGCGAGGTGTGGGAGCAGATCGAGCGGGCTGCAGGCGTGCGCTACTCGGCGCTGGTGCCCAACCTGCGGGGGGCCGAGCGCGCGCTGGCCGCCGGGTTCGGCGAGCTTGAGGTCGTGGTCAGCGCGTCGGACACGCACAACCGCAAGAACGTCAACCGCGGCACGGAGGAGTCGCTGGACGATATCGCCCGCATCCTCAACGCCGTGCACGCGGCCGGGGCCACGTGCCAGGTGATCGTGTCCACTGCCTACGGCTGCCCGTACGAGGGTGACGTTCCGGTAGAGCGCGTGCTTGGCATCATCAAGCGGGCCGTCGCCGACGGGGCCGACGGCATCTCCTACGGCGACACGACGGGGATGGCGACTCCGCGGCGCGTGGTGGGGTTGGTCGGCGAGACCCGGATGCGGTTCCCGGATGCCCCGCTGAACCTGCATTTCCACAACACGCGCGGCACGGGCCTGGCCAACGTCCTCGCCGCGCTGCAGCTCGGCGTGAGCGACTTCGACGCGAGTGTCGGGGGCCTGGGTGGATGTCCCTACGCGCCGGGCGCGACGGGCAACGTCTGCACGGAAGACCTCGTCCACATGGTCGAGGACATGGGGGTCGACACGGGGGTCGACCTCGAAGCGATGATCGCGGCGGCGGCCGAGGCGGAGCGGCTCGTGGGCCGGACCCTGCCCAGCCAGGTGCTGCGCGCCGGCCCCCGGACGCGGCTCACCCCCATGGACGTCCCGGCCTGCGACTGACCCGCCGCGGGACCGTGCGTGGCCAGGCCGGCGATGACGGTCTGGGTTCGCCAAGCCTGCCCAGCCTCCGTTGGATCGTCCGCACACCGCCCCAGCAGCCCAGTTGTCTGGCACGCTCGAGACGTGGAGGCCGGAACGCACAACCCCATGCCGCACCATCCCTCCGTCACCGAGATGCGAGCGACCGTCGAGAAGGGCGGCGCGGGTAAGTATCACGAGGCGAATGCCGCGCGGGGCAAGCTCTTCGCGCGTGAGCGGTTGCGATTGCTTGTCGACGAGGGGTCCTTCGTGGAGGACGGCCTGTTCGCGAATGTTGTCGCCGGTGACCTTCCGGCGGACGGCGTGGTCACCGGCACGGCCACGATCGACGGGCGCCCGGTGTGCCTCATGGCCAACGACTCGACGATCAAAGCCGGGTCCTGGGGAGCCCGGACGGTCGAGAAGATCGTCAGGATCATCGAGACCGCATACCGGACCCAGGTCCCGATGGTGTATCTCGTGGATTCGGCGGGCGCCCGAATCACCGACCAGGTCGACCTCTTCCCCGGGCGCCGCGGAGCCGGTCGGATCTTCCACAGCCAGGTCCGGGCCAGCGGGTCGGTGCCTCAGGTGTGCGCGCTGTTCGGTCCTTCCGCCGCGGGCGGGGCCTACATCCCCGCGTTCTGTGACGTTGTGGTCATGGTCGAGGGCAACGCATCGATGTATTTGGGGTCGCCGCGCATGGTCGAGATGGTCGTGAAGGAGAAGACCACTCTCGAGGAGATGGGCGGCGCCCGGATGCACTGCTCGGTCAGCGGGTGCGGGCACTTCCTGGCTAAGACCGAGCCCGAGGCGATCGAGATCGTCCGGCGGCACCTGAGTTACCTGCCCTCGAACTGGCAGGGCAGGCCCCCTGCTGCCGCCGCCGAAGAGGCCGAGTCGATCGACCTGCGTTCGCTGCTGCCGGTCAACGAGCGGCAGGCCTTCGACATGCGGCGGTTCGTGCGCGGGCTGGTGGACAAGGGTTCGCTCTTCGAGATCCACGCGCTGTGGGCCAGGGAACTGGTGGTCGGGTTTGCGCGCCTGGGCGGCCAGGTCGTGGGGGTGGTCGCGAACAATCCGATGTTCAAGGGCGGCGTGCTCTTCGTCGACAGCGCCGACAAGGCGACCCGGTTCATCGAGATGTGCGACGCGTTCAACGTGCCGCTGCTGTTCCTGGCAGACGTCCCCGGGTTCATGGTCGGGACTGCTGTGGAGCGGCAGGGGATCATCCGGCACGGCGCAAAGATGATCAGTCTCGTGAGCGAGGCGACGGTGCCGAAGATCTGCGTGGTCATCCGGAAGGCTTATGGCGCGGGCTTGTACGCCATGGCCGGCCCGGGCTTCGAGCCCGACGCCACGATCGCGCTGCCGACCGCAAAGATCGCGGTGATGGGGGCGGAGGCGGCAGTCAACGCCGTGTACGCCAACAAGATTGCCGAGCTGGCGACCGACGAGGATCGCGAGGCCTTCGTCGCGGCCAAGCGCGAGGAGTATGAGGCGGACATCGACATCGTCCGCCTCGCCTCGGAACTCGTCATCGACTCGATCCTCGAGCCGGAGGACCTGCGGGTGGACCTGATTCGCCGCTTCGGGGCGCTTAACGGCAAGGATCGCTCGTTTTCACGCCGCAGGCACGGCGTCACGCCGGTCTGAGAGCGCCCCTAACCCGTGTCAGCGCTCAGGCTGACCGGGTCAGATCCGACGAGCTCTCATGCGGAAACGGGCGGCGGCGCCGATGGGGAGCACCCGGGGATGCCTCGATGGCGGCTGCCGCGGCCGCGGCGGTGACCGCGGCGCCATCGAGGGCCGGCGCGGTGTCGATCGCCTCCTGCAGGGCCACTTCCTCGCTGACCGCGGGCACCTGGCGGGCCTTGGGGTGATCGGGGTGCAGGAAGACGTAGCGCTTGTACGCCCAGAACCGGAACATGGTGCCCAGCCCGGTGCCGATCACGTTGCCGGCGATGTTCTGGGCGAACAGGCTGGTCAGCCCCAGGACGTAGTAGGAGAAGCCGAGGCAGGCGAGTGCGATGAGCAAGCCGATCGCGTTCAGGACGATGAACAGCGTGTACTCGCGCCGGACACCGGTTCGCGCTCGGTGGGAAAACGACCAATGCCGATTCCCCAAGTACGCGCAGGTCGCCGCGATGATGGTGGACAGCGCCTTGGACGTGAGGGGGCCCCAGCCGAACGCCGCGTGGAATACGTTGTAAAGGCCAACGTCGATGAAGTAGCAGATCGCTCCGACGATGCCGAACTTCGCTACCTCGTGGACGAGTACCCGCCATCGAAGGTAGGCCGTACGCAGCAGGTTCACAGAGTGGCACCCGGCCTGTCGTCGTCGGGTCAGAATCAAGGTGAGCGTACCCGCCCGGTGCACTTGCGGTGCGTGACCCGCCGGGTGGTGTGAGCAACAAAACAGCAACGTTACTGTGCGTCACAATGCAGGAGTAGGGGCAGGGCAGGCTAAGGACGGGTGGGTCGATCAACCCATTACTTGGGTCCGGGTCGCCCGGGACGATCACCGAGGAGGTGCCGCGGTGCTGGATTTCCAGCTCAGCGAGGAGCAGGAGACGTTGCGAAAGACCGTGGAGGAGTTCGCCCGCGAGGTGGTCGCCCCCCAGGCGTTCGCCTCCGACGAGTCCGGCGAGTTCCCCTATGAGGTCGTCCGCCAGATGGGCGGGATGGGGCTGTTCGGGTTGCCCTTCCCCGAGGAGTACGGCGGCATGGGCGGCGACTACTTCGCCCTGTGCCTGGCCATCGAGGAGCTGGCGCGGGCCGACTCGAGTGTTGCCATCACCCTCGAGGCAGGGGTGTCGCTGGGGGCGATGCCGCTGTACCGGTTCGGGTCCGAGGAGCAGAAGCGGGAATGGCTGCCCCGGCTCACGTCCGGCCAGGCGCTCGGGGCCTTCGGGCTCACCGAACCCGACGGCGGCTCGGACGCGGGCGCGACGCGCACCCGCGCCCGGCTGGAAGACGGGGAATGGGTCATCGACGGCTCGAAGTCGTTTATCACCAATGCCGGCACCGACATCAGCTGTCTGGTCACGGTCACTGCCGTCACCGGGCTCGGCGTGGGTGGCCGCAAGGAGATCTCCTCGATCCTGGTCCCGGTTCCGCACTCGGGCTTCCGCGTCTCGAAGAAGTATTCGAAGGTGGGCTGGCACGCCTCCGACACCCGCGAGCTGTCCTTCGAGGACTGTCGCGTGCCGGAGGAGAACCTGCTGGGCGAGCCTGGCCGGGGGTACGCCAACTTCTTGAGCATCCTGGACGAGGGCCGGATCGCGATCAGTGCGCTCGGCGTGGGCCTGGCGCAAGGGTGCCTCGACGAGTGCGTGGCCTACGCCAAGGAGCGGGAGGCGTTCGGCTACCCCATCGGGCGCAACCAGGGCATCGCATTCAAGATCGCGGACATGGAGATGCGGGCCCACATCGCGCGCCTTGCGTACTACGCGGCGGCGGCGAAGATGCTCGCGGGCCGCCCGTTCAAGAAGGAGGCGGCGATTGCCAAGCTCTACTCGTCCGAGAGCGCGGTGGACAACGCCCGCGATGCGACTCAGATCTTCGGGGGCTACGGCTTCATGAACGAGTACGCCGTCGCCCGGCACTGGCGCGACGCCAAGGTCCTGGAGATCGGCGAGGGCACGAGCGAAGTGCAGCGGATGCTCATCGCCCGCGAGCTGGGGCTGTAGGGCTCACCGGTCCCGCCGCGCCGGCCCCTGCGGGCCGTGGGCGGGCCCGCCCCCGCTTTCGGGCGCGAGTCGAGCGTGCTTGAGTGGTCGGCGTGTCCACGGTGATCGATGAACTGGTACGCAAGAACGCCGCGGCCGCCTTCGACTTCGACTACGGGGGCCTGCCCATCAAGCCGAGGTTGCCGGTCGTGGTGCTCACCTGCATGGACTCGCGGCTCAGCACCCCGCGGCTGCTGAGAGTGGAGCCCGGGGACGTCCATGTCCTGCGAAACGCCGGGGGCGTCGTCACGCCGGATGTCATCCGCTCCCTTGCCGTCAGCCAGCGCCGGCTTGGCACGCGTGAAGTAATGATCATCCAGCATACGAAGTGCGGCATGACCATGTTCACCGACGAGGAGTTCTCGGCCGAACTCGAAGCCGCCGCGGGGCGCCGTCCCGACTGGGATATCGGTTCGATTCGTGACATCCGGAAAAGCGTTCTGGACTCGGTCACCCAGGTGCGCGAGAACCCGTACCTCATACACACCGACCAGGTGCGCGGGTTTGTCTTCGACGTGGACCTCGGCAACCTCACCGAACTGACCTGAGGGCACGGAAGGGTGCGCGTGCCCCCGAGACGGCCCCGAGCTTGCCCGCAGCAGGCAGTATGAGGCCATGCAGGTTGAGGAGGGGCGGCTGCTCTGGGAGCCGTCGGAGCAACGTCGGGCCGAGTCGGTCGTGTCGCGCTATCTGACCTGGCTGCGCGACAACCGGGGAGTCAGTGTCGAGGGGCCGCGCGACCTGTGGAAGTGGTCGGTCGACGACCTGGACGCGTTCTGGCTGTCCCTCTGGGATTTCTGCGACATCGTCGGCACCCGCGGTGACACGGCCCTGGCCGACGACCGCATGCCGGGCGCCCGCTGGTTTCCCGGCGCGAGCCTCAACTACGCCGAGAATGCGCTGCGCAGTACCGGCGCTGGCACCTCGGTCATCGTCGGGCGCGAGGACGGCCGCGCCGTGACGCTGAGCTGGGACGATTTGCGCGATGCCGTCGCCCGCGCCGCGGCGGGGCTGCGCCGGCTCGGGGTCGGGAAGGGCGACCGAGTGTGCGCCGTCCTGCCGAACTCCGAGCACGCCCTCATCGCGTTCCTCGCGACCGCCGCCATTGGGGCGGTCTGGTCAAGCTGCTCGCCGGACTTCGGTCACACCAGCCTCGTCGACAGGTTCAGCCAGATCGAGCCGACCGTCCTGGTCGGCGTCGACGGCTACGTGTGGAACGGGCGCGAGATCCGCATCCTGGACCGGCTCGCCACGCTCGAGGAGCAGCTGCCGACCCTCAAGGCGACCGTGCTCGTCGGCTACCTGGATTCCCACCCTGACGCTACCGGCCTGCGTTCCGCCATCTCCTGGGGCGAGCTGCTCGCCGAGCCGGCTCCGCTGACGTTCACCCGCGTCCCGTTCGAAACGCCGCTGTGGATCCTCTATTCGTCGGGGACGACGGGCTTGCCGAAGCCGATCGTGCAGGGCCACGGCGGCATCGTCGTCGAGCACGCGAAGTCGCTGGCCCTGCACTGTGACCTGGGCCCGGGCTCGCGCTTCTACTGGTTCACCACGACCGGCTGGATGATGTGGAACTTCCTGGTGTCCGGCCTGATCGTCGGAGCCACGGTCGTCCTCTACGACGGCAGCCCCGGCCACCCTGACCTGGGAATACTCTGGCGGATGGCGGGGCGCGAGGGCGTGACCTTCTTCGGGACGAGCGCGCCCTACCTCACCTCCTGCATGAACGCCGGGTTGGTCCCGCGCGAGCTGACCGACCTCACCGCGCTTCGCACGATCGGGTCCACCGGCGCCCCCTTGTCCCCGGAGGGGTTCGCGTGGGTGTACGAGGCCGTCGGCGACGATCTCCTGCTGGCCTCGGTCAGCGGCGGGTCGGACGTGTGCACGGCGTTCGCCGGCGGCCTGCCGCTGCTCCCCGTGCACGCGGGCGAGCTGCAGACGCCTTTCCTGGGCTGCGCTCTGGCTGCCTACGACGCCGCGGGCAATGCGGTGGTCGGCGAGGTCGGCGAACTGGTGGTGCAGCGTCCGCTGCCGAGCATGCCGCTGTTCTTCTGGGGCGACCGGGACGGGAGCCGGCTGCGCGACAGCTACTTTTCGGTGTTCCCGGGCGTCTGGCGGCACGGCGACTGGGTGAAGGTCACCGACCGCGGATCGCTGGTGATCTACGGAAGGTCGGACGCGACCTTGAACCGGGGCGGCGTCCGAGTGGGCACCGCCGAGTTCTACCGGGTGCTGGAGGAGATCCCCGGGGTTGCGGACAGCCTCATCGTGGACACCGGCCGGCTCGGGACCGAGGGCAAGCTGATCCTCTTCGTCGTCCCGGCGGAGGGTCGCGCCCTCGACGACGCGATGCGCGGCGCCATCGCCGCCAGGCTGCGCAGCGAGCTGTCGCCTCGCCACGTCCCGGACCAGATCATCGCGGTCCCGGAAGTGCCCAAGACGCTCAACGGGAAGAAACTCGAAGTGCCCGTCAAGCGGCTCCTTCTCGGCGAGCCGCTGGAAGAGGCGGTCAGCGCCGGTGCGGTGGCCAACCCCGACTCGCTGACGGCGTTCCTGGATGTGCCGGTGGACTGAGCCCGCCGATCAGCGGCGGACGATGGCGCGGCCCCGCGCCACCACAGTCACACGCTCGGCTGCGCAGCGCTTCGCGAGCCGGGCCTCCTCGGGGTCGGACCAGATCACCAGGGAAGCCCGCTCGGTCGCGACCGCGGCCAGCTCGATCAGACCGTCCGGGTCGACCTCCGTCAGCAGGACGCGCTCGCCTGGCTGCAGGGGCCACGCACTGCGGGCCGCCGCCAACAGGCGCAGCTGCTCGGGCTCGGGCGCCGGCGCCGCGAACCTGTCGGCGTAGGCCGGCAGCTCCGCGTCGTAGTCGAGGACACCGGGATAGGTGGTGCTCAGGCCCTTGCGCAGCGGCTGCAGGGACACGCCGATGACGTCGTCGGCGTCTCGGGGCGGTTCCGGGCCCGTCTCGGCCCAGAAAAGGACGGCTGACGGCCCGTGGGTGACGACGTCCGCGCCCGCGCTCAGGCAGGCGAGCCGGATCGCCACCTCCTGCCAGTGCAGCGGGACGTCGAGTCGCACCGTGTCGCCAGGCTGCAGGCCCAGCCCGTCGACCAGCAGGTTCGCCGTCTTGGCGACCCAGTTGTTGAGTGTGGCCACCGACAGTTCCGTCCGCTCTCCGGCGGCGTCGTTGTAGTAGGTCACGAATGGTTGCGCCCCGTCCGCGGCCAGCCGGGCGACGAGCGCGCCGGCCACCCCCCCTGCCCGGGGCGTCGCCGGGATCGGACCGACACCGGGTGGCCTGACCATTCCCCGAGTATCCCCGGTCCGGCCGTTCGAGGTTCGCGCAGCGGCGACGCGCGTCGCTCGCGCGGCTGCCCCATCCGGGTTGGGCCTCCATGGCCCCGCGGGAGACGTGCATCGGTAGTGTCTTGTGCCTTATGAAGGCGCTGGTTCTGTCCGGCGGGGCCGGTACCCGGCTTCGACCGATCACGCACACGTCGGCCAAGCAGCTCGTCCCCGTCGCCAACAAGCCGGTCCTGTTCTACGGGCTGGAGGCGATCCGCGCGGCGGGCATCACCGATGTCGGCATAATCGTCGGGGATACCCGCCCGGAGATCGAAGCGGCTGTGGGCGACGGCGCCGAGCTCGGGTTGCGCGTGACCTACATCCCCCAGTCCGCTCCGCTGGGCCTGGCACACTGCGTTCTCATCGCGCGCGAGTACCTGGGCGACGACGACTTTGTGATGTACCTGGGGGACAACTTCCTGGTCGGGGGGATCACGGGCCTCGTCGAGGAATTCCGGGCCAACCGCTTCGACGCGTTGATCCTGCTGACGAAGGTGCCTGACCCCACCCAGTTCGGGGTGGCCGAACTGGCGCCTGACGGGCGGGTCGTGTCGCTGGAGGAAAAGCCGAAGGACCCGAAGAGCGACTTGGCGCTGGTGGGCGTCTACATGTTCGGCCCGGCGATCCACGACGCGGTGCGCGCCATCCGGCCGAGCGGGCGGGGCGAGCTGGAGATCACCGATGCCATCCAGACGCTGATCGACGGCGGCCGGCAGGTCCGGGCGCATCTGGTGGGCGGGTATTGGAAGGATACGGGCCGGCTCGAGGACATGCTCGAGTGCAACCGCACCGTGCTGGAGACGATCGACCGCTCCGTACGCGGCGACGTCGACAGTTCCTCGCAGGTGCTGGGCCGGGTCGTCGTCGAGCAGGGGGCGCAGATCGTGCGCTCGACAATCCGCGGCCCGGCGATCATCGGGCGGAACACCCGGATCGTCGACTCCTATGTGGGCCCGTTCACCTCGATCTACCACGCGTGCCACATCGAGCAGACCGAGATCGAGCACTCCATCGTGCTGGAGGAGACCACCATCCGGGGCATGTCGCGGATCGAGGATTCGCTGATCGGCAAGCGGGTCGAGGTTGCCCCCTCGACGGCGATGCCCCGGGCGCACCGGCTCATGCTCGGCGACCACAGCCGCGTCTCGGTGGCCGGCGCGTGAGTTCCCCGGTCATGCGACCGTCGGGGGGGCCATGCGCATACTCGTGACGGGTGCGGCCGGGTTCATCGGCTCGCACTACGTGCGCACCTTGCTGGGCGGAGGCTACGAGGACCTGCACCCCGGTAGCGCTGTCGCCAGTGTCACCGTCTACGACAAGCTGACCTATGCCGGCAATCTCGCCAACCTCGCGCCGGTGGAGGGCCGGTTCACGTTCGTTCAGGGTGACATCTGCGACGCCGACCTGCTCGGCGAGGTGGTGCCGGGGCACGACGTGGTGGTGAACTTCGCCGCCGAGACGCATGTGGACCGGTCCATCCGGGGCGGCGCGTCGTTCGTGCTCACCAACGTCGCCGGTGCGCAGACATTGTTCGAGACCTGCCTGCGGGCCGGGGTGTCCCGGGTGCTGCACGTGTCCACCGACGAGGTGTACGGCTCGATCGAGGCCCCCGCGTCGTTCCGGGAAACCGACCGGCTCGACCCGAACTCGCCGTACTCGGCGGCCAAGGCCGGCGGTGATCTGCTCGCACGCGCGTACGCGGTCACCCACGGGCTGAACGTGTCGGTGACCCGGTGTAGCAACAACTACGGCCCGTACCACTTCCCGGAGAAGGTCATCCCGTTGTTCGTGACGAACCTGCTCGACGGGCTGCCCGTCCCGCTCTACGGCGACGGGATGAACGTGCGCGACTGGTTGCACGTGGACGACCACTGCCGGGGCATCCAGGTGGTGCTGGAGAGGGGCCTCGCCGGGGACTTCTACAACATCGGCGGCGGGGCCGAGCTGTCGAACCGGGAGCTCACGGAGAAGCTGCTGGCCGCGACCGGCCGGGACTGGTCCCTGGTCACCTACGTCGAGGACCGCAAGGGCCACGACCGGCGCTACGCGATCGACGGGACGAGGACCGCCGCGCTGGGATACACCCCCCGGATACCGTTCGAGGACGGCCTGGCCGCGACCGTGCAGTGGTACCGGGACAATGAAGCGTGGTGGCGGCCGCTCAAGGAAAGGGCACGGCTGACCTGATGCGCATCGTCGTAACCGGGGCCGGGGGGCAACTCGCCACCGACCTGAGCCTGCTGCTCACGCGGGACGCAGGGGCGGCGCCGGCCACCCTGTCCGGCTGGCAGCAACTGTCCATCGACGAGCTCGACCTCACCGATGCCGCGGCCGTGCGCGCGGTTGTGCTCGACCAGGCCAGGGCGGCGGGCGGCGACCTCGTCGTCGTCAACGCCGCCGCGTGGACCGACGTCGACGGAGCCGAGAGCCGCGAGGACGAGGCGTACGCGGTCAACGCCGCCGGGGTGGCCCACCTTGCGGCAGCGTGCGCAACCGTGCAGGCCCGGCTCGTGCACGTGTCCACCGACTACGTCTTCCCCGGCGACGGCCACGCGCCCTACGAGCCCGACGATGCAACCGGCCCGCGCAGCGCCTACGGCCGGACGAAGCTGGCCGGGGAGCAGGCGGTGCGGGCCCTGCTGCCCGCGGGTGGGTATGTCGTGCGAACCGCGTGGCTGTACGGGGCGGCGGGGAACAACTTCGTCAAGACGATGGCGCGGTTGGAGGGTGAGCGGGAGACGGTCGACGTCGTTGACGATCAGCACGGCAGCCCGACCTGGTCCGCCGACCTGGCGGCCGGGTTGGCCGACCTTGTCGCGACCCGGCCGAAGCCCGGGGTCTACCACGCCGCGAATGCCGGGTCGACGACGTGGTACGGGCTGGCCCGGGCGGTCTTCGAGGAGCTGGGAGCCGACCCGCACCGGGTGCGCCCCACCACGACCGATGCGTTTCCGCGGCCCGCTCCCAGACCCGCCTACAGCGTCCTGTCCACGAGAAGCTGGCAGGCCGCCGGCCTGCGCCCGCTGCGACCCTGGCGGGAGGCCCTGCGCCTGGCCCTGGCGCAGATGCGGGGCCATGTCCCGGCGATGGCGGAGCTGCCGGGCATGCATGCCGGCGCGGGGACGGCCCGCGGCCCCGCCGATCGCCCTGGCTGAGCCCGTCGATGCCGGACGAGGGGGCGACCGCCCGGGCATCGGGTGACCCTGCCGCCCCGCCACCCGGTGAGCCGGGGGCGCAGCTGCCTGTGCCCCGGCGGCTGCTCGTCGCCGAGGTATGGCTGCTGTTCGGCGTCTCGTTGGGGGCCAGCGGCGCAACCGCCCTGGTCAGCCTCATGGGGAACCTCACCGCCGGCCGGTCTTTGCAGACTCAGACGGCGCTGATCAACGGCACCCGGGCTCCCGGGCGGCCCTGGCTGGATCTGGCGTTTCAGCTGCTCGCCCTGACGCTCGCCTTTGTCCCTGTGCTGCTGGCCGACCACTTTCTGATCCGCTCCGGCGAGTCGATGGCAGACATCGGAGTGACCCGCCGGGTGCCCGCGCGTGACGTGGCCCTCGGTCTGGCGCTGGCGGCACTCGTAGGCGGCACCGGGCTGTTCCTCTACCTCGGGGCCCGCGGTGCCGGGGCAAACCTGACCGTCGTCCCGGAGAACCTGCCGGACGTGTGGTGGCGCATTCCGGTCCTGCTGCTGGCTGCGGTGAAGGACGGTGTGGTCGAGGAGGTGCTGGTTGTCGGCTACCTCCTGCATCGGCTCCGCCAGTTCGGCTGGGGCGACAACAGGGCGCTGGTGACAAGCGCGCTGGTACGCGGCTCCTACCACCTCTACCAGGGCATCGGCGGGTTCGCCGGCAACGCCGTCATGGGCCTGCTGTTCGGCCGGATCTATCAGCGCACCGGCCGCACGATGCCTTTGGTGATCGCGCATGTCACGATCGATGCCGTGGCGTTCGTGGGGTACGCCCTGCTCGCCGGCAAGGTCTCCTGGCTGCCCATACCGTGACAGTCGCTCCGCGCCAGTGACTTGAGCCAAAGATGGTCCAACGGGAAGGGCAGAGACAGCCCCGGCGCTCACCGGGCTCGACGCTTGCGCGGCCGCCCGAGCTGGGTCGGCCCGCGTGTTGG
>JADGOW010000064.1 GCA_017882765.1 Frankiaceae bacterium | reverse complement strand
CGACCTGGCCACGACCCCGCAGTCCGGGATCCGGGCGCAGCTGTGCGGGGACGCGCACATGCTCAACTTCCGGCTGCTCGCCTCGCCGGAACGCGATCTGATGTTCGACATCAACGACTTCGACGAGACGCTGCCCGGCCCGTGGGAGTGGGACGTCAAGCGGCTGGCGGCGAGCCTGGTCATCGCCGGCCGGCAGAACGGGTTCACCGGCAAGGAACGCGCCACCATCGTGCGGGCCACCGTTGCCTCCTACCGCGGCGCGATGCGCGACTTCGCGCCCCTGGGCAACCTCGCCGTCTGGTACGCCAAGGCCGACGTGGCCGGCATCCAGGCCGACTTCGCCAACTACCTGACCAAGGCCGAACGCAAGAAGCTGTCGGCCACCGTGACCAAGGCGAAGAGCCGCGACAGCCTGCAGGCCTTCGAGAAACTCACCGCGATGGTCGACGGCCGCCGGCAGATCGTGCCCGACCCGCCGCTGCTCGAACGGGTCGACGACCTGCTCGACGACACCAACCGGGACCGGCTGACCCGCCAGCTCCGCGACTCGATCGACTCGTACGCGGAATCCCTGGAGACCGACCGCCGCGCCCTGTTCGAGCAGTTCCAGTTCGTGGACATGGCCCGCAAGGTCGTCGGTGTGGGCAGCGTGGGCACCCGCTGCTGGATCCTGCTCATGCTCGGCCGCGACGGGCAGGACCCGCTGCTGCTGCAGATCAAGGAAGCCGACACCTCCGTGCTCGCCGAGCACGTCGGCGCCAGCCAGTACGTCAACCAGGGCCAACGGGTGGCCGCCGGGCAGCGGCTCATGCAGGCGGCCAGCGACATCCTGCTCGGCTGGACGCACGCGAAGCAGACCATGGACGGGGCGCCGCGCGACTTCTACGTGCGCCAGCTCCTGGACTGGAAGGGCATCGCCGTCGCCGAGAACATGGATCCCCGGGCGATGCAGTGGTTCGGGGAGCTGTGCGGGGCGACGCTGGCCCGTGCGCACGCCCGCTCCGGCGACCGGATCGCCATCGCCACCTACCTGGGCACCAGCGACAAGTTCGACCAGGCGCTCGCGCGGTTCGCCGAGACCTACGCCGACCAGAACGAACGCGACCACCAGGCCCTGCTGGACGCGGTCACCAGCGGACGGGTTCAGGCGGCCGCGACGACAGCGTGACCCCGCCCGCGGTGGGCTGTGGGGTGGCGGGCGCGGTTCTAGGGTCGGGGCGTGCAGGTGTTCTTGCTCGCGCTCGAAGCGGCGCTGTATCCGACGCTGCTTGCCGCGGTGGTCATCCTGCTCGCCCAGCCGCGGCGGGTCGCGCTGCTCGGTGCCTACCTTGCCGGCGGCCTGGTCATGAGCATCGGCATCGGGTTGGTCATCGTGTTCGCGGTCAAGGGCTCGGGGGTTGCGACGACGTCGAAGTCGACGTTCAGCTGGACCGTGGACCTGGCGGTCGGTGGCCTTTCGCTGCTCGTGGCGGTGGCACTGGCGACGCGGGCGGACCAGCGTTACCGCCAGCGGCGACACGCGAAGAAGCCCCCGAAGTCCGATGCGAAGAACCGCGACCCCTGGTCGGAGCGCCTCCTCGCCCGGGGTTCTGTCCCGATCGTCTTCTTCGCCGGGGTACTCATCAACGTCCCGGGGGCCGCGTACCTGGTAGCGCTGAAGGACATCGCTGTCGCGAACCACTCGACGGTCCAGGCGATTCTCCTGATTGTCGCCTTCAATCTGATCATGTTCGCGCTCGCCGAGGTGCCGTTCATCGGTCTGATCGTGGCGCCCGCTCGCACCGAGGCTCTCGTCGACCGGTTCGACCGGTGGCTGTCCCGCAACGGCCGGAACGTCGCGATGGTGGTCGCCACCGTACTGGGCGTCTATCTGGTGGTACGCGGCATTGTCAACTCGTGACCTTCCGGGCCCGCCCCCCGGAAGAGCTCGTGGTTGCGGGCAGGTGTCTGTCAGCAGCGGCACTCGCGACGCGACCCCGACCGGCGGGCTATCGGTTCCAGACCGGCTGTGTTCCGCGCTCGAGCGACCCGATCGGGCCGGGAAGGGCTGTATCGTGGACGCGTATGCAGTTGCAGTTCGCTCTGCAACGTCCGCGGTTCCGACAGTGGGCGTTGGCGCTTCTCTGACGCGCGGGATTGGGCAGCGGCTTCACAGCATCTTCGGGCCCTCAGCCGTGGGCTCCGGATTCGCCCCGTGAGAAGGAGAGCCACATGGCTCAGGGCACAGTGAAATGGTTCAACGCCGAGAAGGGTTTCGGCTTCATCAGTCAGGACGACGGCGGGGCCGACGTCTTCGTTCACTACTCCGCCGTCGACGGCAGCGGCTACCGCAGCCTCGACGAGGGGCAGCGGGTCGAGTTCACCGTGACGCAGGGCCAGAAGGGTCCGCAGGCCGAGCGGGTCACCGCTCTGTAGAACGCTCCGCGATGGGCCTTTTCCACATGTGACGGCCGCCCGGGGCGCCGCCCCGGGCGGTCCAGTCACGTACCACGACGCCGACCCGACCTACATGAGGTCGATGTCCTCGGCCACGACCGCCCGGCTGGCTCTGTTGACGGCGTCGCTCTCACAGGCCATTACCGGGCCTGCCCGGGGGCGCGATGCTCGGGCGCACCGAAGGGGCCCGGGCGTCGTCACCACCCCGGCCGGCAGCTCTGCTGCCGATCTGCCCGCGCTATCGAGGTAAGCAGAAATAGCTACTCTGAGACGGCTGGCACGTGCTGACCCCATTGGTCGATACCCGCCTCGAAAGGCGGGCCGCGGCCGGGCGAACCCGAGAGGAGGACGCATGCCGGTCCTGCCGGTGCACGGCACCGACCTCTACTACGAGGACACCGGAGGGCCGGGCGAGCCGATCCTGTTCCTTCATGGCTTCCTGTTCGACGGCCGGCAGTACGAGGCGCAAGTGGCCGCGCTGCGGGACGGCTATCGCTGCCTGGCCCTCGACTTCCGCGGCCAGGGCCGATCGGCGCCGACCCGCGGCGGCTACCAGGTCGAGCAGCACACCGCGGACGTGCTTACCGTGATCCGAAGGCTCGGGCTGGCGCCCACGCACCTCGTGGGCCTGTCCATGGGCGGCTTCGTCGCCATGCGCATCGCAGCCCGCGAGCCCGATCTCCTCCGCTCGCTGACCCTGCTCAACACCAGCGCCGCCGCACAAGCGCTGGCGAAGGTCCCCAAGCAGCTCGCCCTGGCCGGTGCGGCCAGGATCGTCGGGGTTTCCCCGCAGGTCATCTTGTCCGGCATCGAGGCCGAGATGTACGGCGAGGCGTTTCGCACCGACCCGAGCCGCCGCGCGCAGCGCCAGGTGTGGCAGCAGCGCTGGGCGAGCGCAGACCGGGCGATTCTGGTCAGGACGCTGCTGGGCATCCTGATCCGGCCCGACATCAGAACCGAGTTGGGCGACGTGACCGTGCCGACGCTGGTACTCGCGGGCGGCGCCGACATGTCGCTCCCGCCGCGCTTCGGCCGAGAAATCCATGCGCTGATCGCGGGTTCGCGATACGTCGAGCTGCCGGGCATCGGGCACAGCTCACCGGTCGAAGACCCCGAGGGCGTCACGAAAGCGCTGCTGGAATTCCTCGCGGGGATCGCGCCCACCGTGTCCTGAGGCGTACTGGGCGGCGCGGCGGCGTAGTGCTGACGCACATCTTCGTATCGAGGCGCCCCACCGGCGAGGTCATCTCGCGCGTTGCCGGGGAGGCGAACAGATGGCGCCCTCAGCCTGAATCGGGCACCTGAATCTCAAGACAGGTCACCCCACGCAGGTCGAGCCAGGCCCGATCCGGACCGCGGACCAGCCGGAACAGCACGCCGCCGCAGCCGGGACACCGGGCGACGACCCCGGGGGCACGCGTGTACACACGTGCCCCGGCGACAGGGCCCACGGTGCCGCACCCGACGCACGTCCCCCGCGCAGTCGTGATGTCCACGGCGAACAGCTCGCGCAGCGCGCCGGCCAGCCCGTTTCCGTCCACCCACGTATCGCTCATTCCTCAGCCTCCGGTCGGTCCGAACCGCTCGGTCAGCACACGCGCCGGGTCATGCCCCGCGTCAACGAGGAGCCGGCTGATGGACTCGACGAACCCGGTGGGTCCGCAGACGAAACACGTCGGGCCCAGGTCGGGCGGCCACCCCGACTCGCGCAGCCGATCCGTGCCGACGCGGCGCCGCCCTGCGTCGGTCGCTGTGCTCGGCACCCGCGTGAAGGCGAAGGCGACCTCCAGGCCTGGGTTGCTTTCCGCGCGCACGCGGAGCTCTTGCCGGTAGACCCCCGTCCCCGGGGTCCGGGACGAGTAGATCAGCCGGAACGGCGCCGGGCTGCCGCGAGCGGCCCTGGTACGGATCATCGCCATCAACGGGACCACGCCCGAGCCGCCGGCGACGAGCAGCACAGGCGCCGGATCGTCCGGGTCCCATACGAAGTAGCCGCCCACCGGGCCGCGCACCTCGAAACGGTCCCCAGGCTCGACGACGTCGACAAGGTACGGGGACACTTCGCCGTCCTCGACCCGCTGCACGGTCAATTCCACCCGGCCGCCGTCGGGCGCGGACGAGATGGAGTAGCTGCGCTGCGCCGTGTACCCGTCCTCGGCCGTCAGGCGAAGGTCGACGTGCTGCCCCGGCCGGTGGCCCGGCCAATCCGGGACGTCGAGGATCAGAGATCGGGCAGTGGAGGTCTCCTCGACGATGTCAACGACGTCGGCGACCCGCCAGCTCAGTCGCCCCAGTACCGCTGCTCGCGCCATGGATCACCGTAGTTGTGGTAGCCGACGCTTTCCCAGAAGCCGGGTTCATCGTTGTTGAGCAGCTGGATGTCGCGCACCCATTTAGCGCTTTTCCATAAGTACAGGTGCGGCACGAGCAGGCGCGCCGGCCCACCGTGTTCCGGCGAAAGGGCCTCGCCGTCGTAGCGGTCGGCGACCCAGGCTTTGCCGTCGAGAAGATCCTCCAGCGGGAGGTTCGTGGTGTAGCCGCCGTAGGCCGAGACGAGCACGAACTCCGCGCTGCTCGCCACGTCGGAGAGCAGCGTATCGAGGGAGACTCCCTCCCACGCGGTACCCAGCTTCGACCATTTCGTGACGCAATGCAGATCGACGGTAATCGATTCATGCGGCAGCGCAAGAAACTGTGCCCAATTCCACTCCTGGGCCTCGCCGGTCTCACTTCGCACCGTGAACGTCCACGAGCCAAGGTTCACCAGCGGCGTCGGTCCCGCTGAGAGCACCGGGAAGTCCTCGACCAGGTACTGTCCCGGCGGGAGGTTCACGGCCCGGCTGCTCCTGCGTCCACCGAAGCCGCGGGAAACGATCCCCATCTGCTGCCCCCTCCGTGCCGCAGGGCCATCAGGTCACCTCGTGCCAGGGATGTTCTCACGGACCCCGTCCAGCGTCATCGTCCACCTTCACGCCCGGGCGCCGGCCGTGCGGCGACCCGCCAGAAAGTCGATCACGGCGATGCCGATGGCCGACCCGATGCGCTGACCTGTCTGGAGTACGCCGGCGGCACTCCCGCCGCCTTGGACGGGCACCTCCTGAAGGCTCAGTGCCTGATTGGGAGCGATGACGAAGCCGCTGCCCAGGCCCGCGACCAGCAGCGGCAGCATCGTCGCCAGACCCACCGAATGTCCCGGGTCGAGTCGCACGGCGACATCAGTGGCGATCAGCCCGAGCGTCACGACCGCGAGACCGGCCGTGACCATCGGCCGGCCGAGCCGGATGACCGCCCGGCCGCCCAGCGCGGACCCCGCGGCCATGCCCAGCGCGAAGGGCGTCACCGCGAGCCCGGCCAGCAGGGCGCTGTAGCCGAGCCCGCTCTGGACGTACAGGGTGAAGATGAAGAAGATCGCGGTGAACCCGGCGAAGTACACCAGGCCGATGGCGACCCCGAGCGCGTAGGAACGCACGCGGAACAAGGTGAGATCCACGACGGGCTGCCGGCCCGTCCGCACGTAGCGGCGCTCCCAGCCCACGAAGGCGCCCAGCACGACGAGGGCCGCCGCGACGAGCAGCCACTTCGCGGACCCGTGCCAATCCCGCTCGTGGATGAGCGGCAGCAGCACCAGCAGGACGCCGGTCCCCAGCAGCAGCACGCCGACCGGGTCGAAGTTCCGGCTGACCGCCGCTGACGTCCCGGCTGTCTGCGTGTGCGGAGCCGGCAGCAGCCGGCGCGCGACCGGCAACAACACCAGCCCGATCGGCACGTTGACGTAGAACACCCAGCGCCAGCCCTCGGTGGGACCCGCAACGCCGATGATGGCGCCGCCGAGAAGAGGCCCGACCGCGGTGGACAACCCGATCGTCGCGCCGAGCAGGCCGAAGGCGCGTCCCCGCTCGGCGCCCCGGAACAGTTGCTGGATGAACCCGGCCACCTGCGGGTTCAGCAGGCCCCCGGCCGCCCCCTGAAGCAGGCGGGCACAGGCCAGCCAGCCGGGCCCCGGTGACAGCCCCGCCAGCGCGCTCGCCAGAGTGAACAAGCCCAGCCCCGCGAGGAAGACGGCGCGCCGCCCGCGCGCGTCGCCGAGCCGGCCCGCCGGAACGAGGAAGAGGCCGAACATCAACGCATACCCGGACAGCACCCATTGGAGGTCACTGACGGATGCGTGCAGGCCCGTTCGGATCGACGGCAAGGCGACGTTGACGATGCTTACGTCCAGCAGGGTCATGAACCCGGAGACCAGGCATACCGCGAGAGCCCGCCACCGCCGGGGGTCAGGGCTTTCGGCCTCCTCGTTCCTCGCCACTGCTCGTCATCTACCCCTTCAGGCGTGCGGCCACGGCCCCTGGGGGAAACGGCAACGACCGAGCCAGTCAGTCCTTCTTGGCTACCCGTTGAGAGGCTCCCGGCTGCGTCGTCGGGATCAGACGCGTGAAGAACAGGCCGAGGAGTGCGAAGCCGGCGAGGACGCCCAGCGACGCCTGCAGACCATGGATCCGCGCCGTCGTGTTCTCCTCGACGATGGCATCGGCCGTCGACGGCGGTACCCCGGCTTTGTCGAGCCCGGCTTGCAGGTCCGCGTCGGAGATGAACGGAGCACCCGCACCGAGCTCGACGCCGGCCTTCTCCGACACCGAGGCCGGGACCGCGGGGTTGCCGCTGATGCCACTGAGAAACGACGACGTCAGCGCCGCGATCAGCACGGCGCCGGCCAGCGCGGTGCCGATGGACGCGCCGAGATTCGTCATGGTGTTCTGCACGCCGCCGATCTCGCCGCTCTGCTCGTCGGGTACCGACGAGACGGTGACGCTGCCCAGTTGGGACGCGAGCGCGCCGACGCCGAGCCCGGCGAGCAGCAGCGGCCAGGTCACGATCTCGGGGCCGGCACCGGCGTCGAGCGCGGCCATCAGGACGACGATGCCGGCGAACAGCGCGATGAATCCGACCTGCACGATGCGCCGCGGGGAGGCGTTGGGGAGCAGCCGGGGAACCCCGACCGCTGCCAGCAGCAGAGTGATCGACAAGGGCAGCAGCCGGACGCCGGTCGCGATGGCCGAAAGCCCGAGCGCGACCGACAGGAACAGCGGCACGACGAAGAAGAGCCCCGCCTGCAGGAGGTACTGGAAGAAGAACGCGCTGAGCCCTCCCCGTGTCGTCCGGCTCCGCAGAATCGCCGGGTTGACCAGAGGATCCGCCCCCCGGTCGACGAGCCGGTTCTCCCACGACAGGAAAAGCCACAGCACGAGCCCGCCCGCGAGGATCAGCCAGATCACCGGCGACAGCCCGAGCCAGTCCGGGGCCCCTTCCTTGGGTTGGACGACTCCCCACGTTCCGGAGCGGAGGATGCCGTACACGACGAGGCCGAGCCCCAGTGCGGACAGCCCGGTGCCGATCAGGTCGAGTCGCGTGCCGGTGTCCGGCGGGGTGTCGGCGATCCGCCGGGTGAGGACGAGGATCACAAGCACGACCAGGACCTCGGCGGCGAACACCCAGCGCCACGACCAGTAGGTGGTGAACAGGCCTCCGATGAGCGGGCCCGCCGCGACAGCGATCGCTCCGGCGGAAGCGATCAGGCCGTATGCGCTGGGCCGCTGGTCGCGCCCGAAGTTGGACGCGACCAGCGCGACGATGGCAGGCATGATGAGGGCAGCCCCGAGTCCCTCGAGAATCGACCACCCGAATATGAGAACGCCCAGGTTCGGGGCGAGTGCCGTGGTGAACGACCCGCACCCGTAGATGACGCACCCGATGGAGAAGGCACGCTTGCGGCCCCAAATCTGCCCCAGTTTCCCGCCCGTGATCATGAACGCCGCCATGACCAGCGTGTAGAACGTGATGGCCGTCTGAATCCCGGTGACGGTCGTGCCCACATCCTTGGCGACGGTCGCGATCGACACGTTCATGACAGAGCTGTCGAGTGTCATGAGGAACTGGGCCGCTGCGAGGGTCGGTAGAACAATCCCAGCTGCGCTCGCCCGCCGGTCGGTTGTGCTCGTCATACGTCGCTCTACCTGCCTCATTGATTACTGGCCACCGCATCGCATCGGTTCACGACCGGGCCCGCCGAGCGTACAGGCGCGGCACGAGGCAAGCCCGGGCTAGCTTCATTCGGCCGGGCCGCCATATATAGAGGTGGGCTAACTCAAGCCCTGGATCCGATCGAAAGGACACGAGCGATGAGAAAGCTGATCGTGAGCACCTTCTTGACCATCGACGGGGTGATGCAGGCCCCGGGCGGACCTGGAGAGGACGACAGCGGCGGCTTCGCGCACGGTGGCTGGTCGGTGAACTATTGGGACGAGCAGATGGGTCAGGTCATGGGCGAGGCGATGAGCACGCCGTTCGACCTCGTTCTCGGACGCAAGACCTACGACATCTTCGCCGCGCATTGGCCGCACTCAACAGACGATGCCGGCGCCAAGCCATTGAACGACGCCACCAAGTACGTCGCGTCGCGGAGTCATCCAACGCTGGAGTGGAGCAACTCGGTCCTGATCGAGGGAGACGCAGCCGAAGGCATCGCGGCGCTGAAGAAGCAAGATGGGCCAGAGCTGCAGGTGCACGGCAGCGGGAACCTGATCCAGACACTCTTGGGCCACAACCTTGTCGACCAGTACCGCCTGTGGGTCTTCCCCCTCGTCATCGGGTTCGGCAAGCGCTTGTTCTCGGACGGCACCATCCCCGCCGGGCTGAAGCTCGTCGACAGCAAGACCTCCACCACTGGAGTCGTGATCGGTACGTACGAGCCGGCAGGCGAGATCGTCACAGGATCGTTCGCGCTGGACTGACCGCGCTCGGAATCACTATGCAGGCGCGACGCTCAGAACCCGGGTGAGCGCGAAGGTGCGGTCTTCCTGGCGCAGGTGGCAGTACCCGCGAAGGTACGGCGGGTCGAGATCCAGCTGCTCGACGGTTCGCTGGCTGGTGCGCCCCTGCCCATCGACGTAGGTGAGGTGCACCGGCTGGCCGCTGGCCAGTGCCTCAGCCAGCGTGGCCCGCTCCACCGCCGTCATGTGGGCAGCAAGGCCGTCGGGCAAGGATGCGGCGGCGGACCGTGGGAACGGGATGACCACTGCCCCGCGCGCGTTCCCCGAGCCGGAGTCCGCAGAGACCGTGAGCAGGCGATCGATCACCGGCGCCAGATCCGCCGGATGTGCCTCCGGTCGAGTGGGGCCGTTGGACAACAGCATCGCGAGGCCAGCGCCGTCGAGTTCCGACTCGGCTGCCCCGACCCGGCTTCCTCGGGCTCGCACGCGTGCGGCTGCCCGCGCCCGTGCGCGGCGTTCGATGACGGGCAGCCCCTTGTCATCCTCGTGCGCGGGCACGTACCCGGCCGTGCGTAACGCCTCGAGAGTCACCGGCACCGGCATGGGGCTGACCAGGACACCGGGCGCCACCAGGCGCAGCTGCAGCGACTGAAGCATCCTACTGGCGGCAACCTCTGCGGCCAGCGCCGCGTCCTCGGCGCGGACCACGCAGCCCGCCGCTGCCACCCGCAGCTGCCCGTGGCGGCGCGCGACGTCGCCGATGAGAACGCTCAGCGGCTGCGGCACCCCATGCGTGGCCACAGAGGTCAGCTCGGCGAGCAGGCCGGTGCCGTCGGCGCCCGCGTCGAGCGCTGCCCGCACTGTGTCAGGGGTGAACCGCCACGTCGTCGCCCCTCCGCGGCTTTCCCGCCGCGCCATCCCGTCGAGAAGCGCAGCGAGATCGCGGGCTGGTGGGCCGGCCACGAGGGCAGTCAGGTCTGCTTGCAGGGTGACCCGCCCGACTGGGGCCGGTAGCAGGTCGGCGACAGAACGTGCCGAGCGCAGCCGCCGGGCGGGCTCGGCAAGGTGGCCGAGCGCGACGAGCCCGAGTGACTCGGCCTCCCGCAGGAGTACGCCGATCAGGCCGGGCAGAAAGGGCGTTGTCAGGGGAGCGGCCCAGTTCAGCGCGGCGGCCAGTGACTGCTCAGCCGCAGCAGGGTCGGTGCTCAGACAGGTGTCGGGAGTGTCGAGCAGATCCAGTGCCTGGCGCTTGAGCTGGCTGAGGTCGACCGCCGGATCGAGCTGGCAGCCCTGCAGCGGGAGCAGTCTCTGACCCGACGGTTGGTCCGGCGAGGCCAACGGTCGCGGGTGCTCGGCCCACCCGGCTACGAGCGCGACCCAGCGGGCGGCCACGTCACGTGCCCGCCACTGGTCACACGTCTCGGTCAACAGCACCCGCCCGGGCTCGGGGGCGGACGCCGGCCGGGCGCGCTGCCGCTGCCTCAGGCGTGGCGCGCTCACCGGGATTGGCACTTCGGCCCGGACCAGGCCCGCCGCCGCGGCGAGCTCCAGCAGCACCGAGGCGTCCCACACCGAACTGCCGAGCTTGCCGGCGAGGCGCTTGAGGTCGCGGACGCCGACCCCGCCGCTCTTGAGGAGGGCGGGCGGCTCGGCATCCACGGCCTCCGTGAGACGCTCGACCGCAAGCACGATCTCTGTCATCGCGTGGACCGCCGAACCGTCCACGCGGAGAGCCTCGGTCGCGTCGGTTGCCCGTCCGGTGAGGTCGGGTCGAACAGGATCGAGGCGCGCGAGCTGCACCCGCTCGATGACGATGTCGCGAAGCTCGCGAGGCAGTTCGAAGGTCTGAAGACCAGCCGGCAGCAGCATCCCGCGGTCGCGCAACCAACTCAGGGCTTCCGCCCGCCGGGGGTCGGCTGCCTGTTCGTAGAGACTGATCTGCGCCCCCCGGGTCAGGAGGAGACGGGCCAGCTCGTCAACGGCAGCGGGGGCCTTGTCGAGCCGGGCAACGACCGCCTTGCGGTCGGCCAGGAACGCGAGCAGTCGCTGCCGCTGGTCGTCGACGGGGCCCTTGTGGTTGAGACCGAGGTTGCGCAGGACGGGTTGAAGCTGCTGTCCTGACATGGCCGCGACCCGCCGTGCTGCCGGCAGGCCGGCGGGCGGGCTCGGCATGACGTACCGCAGCCCCCCGTTGAGGCGCACCACAGGCCCGTCCCGCCACGCCAGCGCGAGTCGTTCGAGGCTGTCGAGCCCGGCATCGAGCTGCGCCCGGGTGGCCCGGGCGCCGACGAAGCCGTCGAAGCGTTTGCGGCTGACCCCGTCACCGAGCAGGACCAGCGCATCCAGCAGCTGGAACGTGAACAGATCGAGGTGGTCGAGCGCAGCGCGGAGCGAGACGTGCTCGCAGGCACGCTCGGCGAGCCCGCGCCAGGAGACGGGGGTGCCATCCAAGAGGTCGGGGCGGGCCGAAAGAAGGGCCTCCAGGTCGGCCCGCGATCGCTGGCGCAGGTACGTGGCGAGGGTCAACCCCATGGTGGCGAGCCTCCCACGCCCGTGAGCGACAGACCGGCATTGCTGACCGCGTGCCTGGGCTATCCCGAGCGTCGAGCTACGCGCCAAGCTCCATCGCGGGCTCGGAGCGGGACAGCCCAGACGTGCGCGGCGCAAGACCCGTGCGGGGCCGCGCGGCCTTCACGTTGTCTGGATTGAGGAACACAAGGCGCTGGTACGCGCAGAACCGGAAAAGCGTTCCGAGACCGATGCCGACGACGTTGCCCGACACGTTCTGCGCGAGGACACCGTGCAAACCCAGGATGTAGTAGGAGAAGCCGAGGCAGGCGAGCGCGATTCCCAGGCCGATCGCGTTCATCGCGAAGAACAGCGCGCACTCGCGCGGCAATCCCGTGCGGGCGCGGTGCCGGAAGGACCAGTGCCGGTTGCCCAAATAGGCGGCCGTCGCGGCCAGGACGGTGGCCAGCACCTTGCACGTCAGGGGACCCCATCCCAGGCCCGCGTGGAACGCGTTGTACGAACCGAAGTCGATCACGTAGCAGGCGCCGCCGACCACCCCGAACTTCGCGATCTCGGTGGCGAGCAGCCGCCTCCCTGTGCGCCGCTCGCGGTCCGAGCCTGTGCTCCCCATCGTTCCTCCGCCGCCCGTGGTGACCTTCTGCAGGTAGGAGCGCCGGCGGAGGCGGGGCCTGACAGTTTCCTGCGGAGAAATCCGGCGAGCTTGACGCCCACCTCATGCCCCGCCCTCGACCTGGCGAGTGCCGTACGGCGCTGGCGTCACGGCCTCGTGGTCGGCTGGGGCGGGCGGGCCGGAGCGGGCGCGGGCGTCACCGGCGAGGCCTGTGCCGGCTGATCCGGAATCTGGAGTTCGGTGGCCGCACCCCGGTTGGCGAACCCGGTGGCGAACGCGTCCAAGGCCCTCGTCAGCTCGCTCGGGACCATCCAGATCTGGCTGCTCTGCCCAGCCGCGATCTTCGGCAGAGTCTGCAGGTACTGGTAGGCCAGCAGCTCAGGGTCGGGCCGGCTGCGGTGGATGGCCTCGAAGACGGTCTCGATGGCCAGCGCCTGCCCGCGGGCGACGAGTACCTGCGACTGCTGCTCCCCCTCGGCGGACAGGATCGCGCTCTGCTTGGCACCTTCGGCGGTGAGAATCTGTGACTGGCGCATACCCTCGGCGGTCAGGATGGCGGCCCGCTTGTCACGCTCGGCGCGCAACTGCTTCTCCATCGCATCCGTGATCGAGCCGGGCGGGTCGATCGCCTTGAGCTCGACCCTGTTGACCCGTATTCCCCACTTCCCGGTCGCCTCGTCGAGAACGCCGCGCAATTGGGCGTTGATTTCCTCGCGGGAGGTGAGTGTCTTTTCCAGGTCCATTCCGCCGATCACGTTGCGCAGCGTCGTCACAGTGAGCTGCTCGATGCCCTGGATGAAGTTGGCAATCTCGTATGTGGCCGCCTTGGGGTCGATGACCTGGAAGTACAGCACCGTGTCTATGTGTACGACGAGGTTGTCCTCGGTGATGACCGGCTGCGGGGCAAAGGAAACGACCTGCTCGCGCAGATCGACCTTCGCCCGTATCCGGTCGACGAACGGTACGACGGTGTTGAGCCCGGCCTCCAGCGTACGGTTGTACGAGCCCAGCCGTTCGACCACGTACGCGCGGGCCTGCGGCACAACCCGGACGGCGCGTACCAGCGAGAGCAGGGCGACTGCGCCCACAGCGGCCAGGACGATCAATGCGATCACGGGAGCTCCTTCGGATACACGAGGGCTGTCACGCCGTCGAGGGTGACGACGTCGACACCGGCGCCGGGCGGAATGACCTGACTGCTCACGTAGGCGCGGGCCGACCACACCTCCCCGCCGATCTTCACCCGGCCACCGTGGGCATCCACCTGCTCGACCACGATCGCCGGCCGGCCGGTCACAGCGGCCGCTCCGGACACCAGCGCCGGCGCGGACCGCCGCTGGTACCGGTAGGCAGCCGGCAGCGCGAGGCCGAGCAGCGCCGCGCCGCTGACGCCGAACGCGACCACCTCGGCGGGCAGACCGCCTCCCAGGGCGGCCACGACGGCGGCGACCCCTGCGGCGGCGGACAGCAAACCGGCCACCACCGCCAGGGTCAGCAATTCGATCACGGCCAGCGCGCCGGCCACGATCAACCAGCCCACCCAGGCCGCCATGGCCGGCCTCCCTGCTCTTGCCCCGAGTCTGCGCCGACGGGGTCCCAGCGGCAAGGGACCTCACACCTGCTGTCGGGCGCGGCCCTCGCCGCCTTGTCACGACCGCAGTCGTGGTCGTCGCAGTGGGCATCGTCGCGGTGCGGATGCCGCGGGCACCCGTCCCAGCCGACCGGCCAGGTAATCTCTCCCCCTCCCGCTGTGAGAGGGGGTTCGAGACACATGACCCCGCCGGGGCCCGACCTGCCCTCATCGGAGCCTCCCGAGAGCGCCGGCAGCCAGACGCTCGCCAGGTGGGTGCGTGTCATC
>JADGOW010000217.1 GCA_017882765.1 Frankiaceae bacterium | reverse complement strand
GCTCCGCGGCCGCGTGTGCGGCGGCCAGCTCGGCGGCCGCCGCGTTGCGGATGCGCTCGCGACGCTTGTCCAACTCCGGGTCCACAGGTTCGCGCCGGGCCTTCGGAAAGTCCGGCATGGCCATCTCGACGTGGGCGCGCGCCGGCGGCGTCTGGTCGGGTGGCAGCGCCGAGCGCAGTGCCTCACTCAGCCGGGCAAGCGAGGCGGCGACGGGGTCATCCCGGTTGTCAGGCTGCAGCCAGAGCTGCACGGGGCGGCGGGCACCGCCGATCAAGTCGGGAGGCAGCAGGCCCGAGATGTCATCGCTCGGCGCCACCTGGTGGGTTTCCTGCAGGGGGACAACGAAGCCGGCGTCGGCGGTCACCCCGGATTCCGGGTCCGCCAGCGCACGCGGGGGGTCGAAGCCGGCCAGTGCAGCCGCGATGGCCGAGATCGCGGCCCGGGTGCCGCCCACGCTCGCGAGCGGTGCCACCTCGTCGTCGTGGTCATCTTCAGCGTCGGATTCGTCCACCGACACGATGTCGATGACATCCAGCACGCCGTGCTCGACCAGGGAAGCGATGGTCCGTGCCGCCTCCAAACGGGACAGGCCGCCCTCGGCAGCCAAGTCCCGCACGGACCGGACGCCGTCCACCTTGCACAGCAGCGCCCAGGTCAGCGGGTCCAGCGACAGGCTGTCCGGCGCCGCGCCCGCGGACAGGGCGGGGATCGCATCGAGGCCGCCGACCACCGGCAGCAGGTCGGCCCACACGCGATTGCGCCGGGCTACCTCAGCGAGGAGGTCCTCGACGGTCTGCGGCTGCACCAGACCGCGGCGGCACCGTTCATTGCGGCGGAAGCGCCAACGGCCGACGGTGCAGCGCGACAACTCCGCGACAGCCTCATGGAGTTCCTCAAGACCAGCGGCGACAACGACACTCTCCTCGACGTAGCCGAGGTTGACGAGCAGTTCCCCGAGCTGCCAGTCGATGAGCTCGCTCTCCTGCGCCTGCAGCGCCTCCGCCAGACCGTCTGGCGCGAGCAGTCCGAGGCTGACGAGGCGGGTACCGAGCCTGTCCGTCCAGCCAGGCAGGAACGCGGCGTAGACGCAGCCATCGCGCAGGTAGATGACGGCCTCGCCCTCGCCGTCGCCGCCCAGCTCGGCCGCGATGTCTTCGCGAAGGTGAAGGTGCAGGCAGCCGGTTGCGGCCGTGCCCGCCAGGTCGCGTAGCACGGCGCCCAAGGGCGTTGTGGCCAGCTCACCGCGCGGCACGTCGCACCTCTTTTCCCGCCTTCTCCTTGCGTTCTCGGCATGCGGTGCAGCCGGATTAAGCCGAGTGGCCTCACCTGCGCCGGACGTCACAAGCGACCACTGCAGCCGAGGTCGCCGGCGTGCGTCGACGCGGTACGGGTGCTTCGCGGGCGACGGACGAGTGGTCGCGCTACCGTCTTGGTGGGTCCCTGGTGTGCTGGGGCCGGTCGGAGGAGGAGTGCCGTGGAAGTCCGCCCGGGCGGGAAGCGCCGCATCGACAAGGTGCTGGCCGAGGACTACCTCGCCGACATACGCAGTCGCTCCCTGCAGTCGATCAGGAGCCTTCGTGAGGAGGCCGACCAGGAAGAAACGGATCTGTCCTACCTGCGGCGGTTGCTGCAGGGTCGCATCGACCTCGTCGTCGCGGAGCTGAGGCAGCGTGGCGGGGATGACGCCGCACCTGCGGATCTGCCCCACATCCTCGGCGAGCAGAAGCGCGGCGCAGCGCACGGCCTCGGGCGGCACCTCGTCGCGGAGCCCTCCAACGTCGGGCTCGAACGCCGCGCCGAGGAGAAGATCGCGAACATGGATGTCACTAACCTGCGCACCCTGGCCGACGACGAGCTGGATCAGCTGCTGGTCCGGCTGCAGGCGAAGGAGGCTGAGGTGTCGGCGGTACGCCGGCGCGTCCAGGCCGTCTTCGACGCCGCCAGTGCGGAGATCACCCGTCGTTACCGGGACGGCGAAGCCAGCGTCAGTGACCTGCTTGCCCGGGAGGGGCAGGGCCCGGCGAACTGACCGGACGGCGGCCTTTCCGCATCGCAGCGAGGCCCTGCCGGGCGGGCGTCCACGGGCTGCCGGCCAGACGTGCTTGCCGTAGCTAGCACCGGAGGCATATTGTCTGTCCGCCGACGGTGCCACCTGTCGTTATTGTTCGGCTGCGACGACGGAATCTCGGAACTTGGGCGAGGGGGTGCTTGCCGACGTGGCCACGCTTCGGGTCCGTGAGCTCGGCGACTACATCCGCGAGCAACGCAGAGGCGCGCACATTTCGCTGCGGCAGCTCGCCCGGCAGGCGGGTGTGTCCAACCCCTACCTCAGCCAGATCGAGCGCGGCCTTCGCAAGCCGTCGGCCGAGATCCTGCAACAGATCGCCCGGGCGTTGCGTATCTCCGCCGAGGCGCTGTACGTGCAGGCGGGGATCCTCGAGGAGCGCCCCGGCGACACCAGCGCCCAAGACGCGATCACGCGAGATGGGGCGATCAGCGAGCGACAGAAGCAGGTGCTCCTGGAGATCTACGATTCCTTCCGCCGGGAGAACAAGATGCGAGCGCCGGCTTCGGGGCTACCGGCCGACGCCGACTTGGGTGTCACCGAAGCGGGCACCGTGGAATGGGCCGTCGAGGCCGTCGAAGCCGGCGTGATCGATGCCGTCGAGGCAGAGCGTGTCCTGAGCGAAGCCGACATGGCAGCGGCGGAGCTGGCTGATCAAGCCTTGATCGCATCCCCCGCTGGGGCAGCGGCGGCGAAGCGCCCGTCCGGCGGCACGAAACGCCGCACCGACGGGGCGAAGTCCACTCAGGCCGGCCGGCGGACCGGCGGGCAGGCGCGAAAGGCCAAGTCCGTCGCAGCAGCCGCCGCCGACTCCGACCGGAGCGCAGCCGAGGCCGGGTAGACCCGGGTAGACAACGGGGCGCCGGCGCGGCACAAGGCTGACGCGACGCGTCCCGAAAAGCGGAGGGCCCCGGGCCGGTTGGCCCGGGGCCCTCATCCATGTCGGCGGCCATCCGTAGCGCGGGGCAGGATGGCCACATGCGGCACCGTCCTCTCGGCGCATCGGGGCTCGTCGTTTCCGTTGTCGGCCTGGGGTGTAACAACTTCGGCAAAGGACTGGATCTCGACGGGACGCGCGAGGTGGTCTCCGCGGCCCTCGATGTTGGGATCACCTTCTTCGACACCGCCGATTCGTATGGCAACAAGGGGGGGTCGGAGCGGCTGCTCGGCGAGACGCTGGGCCGGCGGCGTCACGAGGTCGTGCTCGCCACCAAGTTCGGCAGCGACATGGCGGGTGCCTACGGGCCCGACTTCGATGCACGGGCGTCGCGCCGCTACATCCGCACCGCAGTCGAAGGATCGTTGCGCAGATTGCGGACCGACCACATCGACCTCTATCAGCTCCACAAGCCGGACTTCGGCACTCCTCTCGAGGAGACCCTCGCCGCCCTCACCGATCTCGTTCGGGACGGGAAGGTGCGTTACGTCGGCAGCGCCAACCTGGCCGCCTGGCAGGTTGCCGACGCGGCATGGATAGCGGCCGGCGCACGGCTCGTCCCGTTCATCGGCGCCCAGAACGAGTACTCCCTGCTCGAGCGCCAGGCTGAGCGCGAGCTCGTCCCGGCCTGCCTCCGGCACGGGGTGGGGCTCATCCCGTTCTACCCATTGGCCGGGGGGCTGTTGACCGGCAAGTACTCCGGGCAGGCCGCGGGGACCGCGCCAGGCCGCCTTTCCGACCGGCTGGGGGGATACGACCGGAGCGTTCTCGACCGAGTGGAGGCCCTGGGCAGACTCGCGGCTGAGCGCGGCCGTTCACCGCTCGACCTCGCGATCGGCGGACTGGCCGCGCAGCCGGCGGTCGCGTCGGTCATCGCCGGTGCGATGTCTGCGGCGCAGGTGCGGGCGAACGCAGCGGCGGGGGACTGGCAGCCTGATGCCGACGACCTCGCGGCGGTGGATGCCGTCGCACCGCCGGGCGTGTCGAGCGCGACCCCGGCCGGTCCGCCGTGAGCACTCAGGAGCTTCCCGGCACGGGATTGTGACCTGGGGAGTGCTGCAGCTCTGGGGGGATCTCGTCCCCGGTCGGCTCCTGGCCTACGAGGGCGAAGACGCCCACCTCCGCGCCCGTCTCGGTATGTACCGCCGTGGAGTCGGACAGTTCGTAGACGTCGAGCAGGCCCGGGGCGTCCGACATCGCCAATAGCCGGGTCACGCCATGCGCCACCGATGTGAACTGCCCGTCGCGGATGCCGCCGCGGAGCAGGTAGACGGCTTCCTCGTGAGCGGCCATGCTTCCAGCCTGCCAGACGTTGCGAATGTCGCCGTACCGGGTACGCCGCGATCACACTGCCAGGCTCGGTGCCGGGCAGGCTCGGTGCCGGGCAGGCTCGGCAGGCAGGGAGGAGCCGGCGGATGGATGTCAGGCTGGTCTTGGG
>JADGOW010000063.1 GCA_017882765.1 Frankiaceae bacterium | reverse complement strand
AGCGCCGCCGCCGGCCGTCGTGTCGGGTTGGCTGCCCGGCGGCAAGTCGTAGGGATTGTGAGCCTCGCGCGTGTACCCAGCCACGATGGCGGCGAACGCGGCCTCGATGTCGAGACCCGCCCCGGTGCCCTTCGGGTCCGCCGCGCCATGCCATGGAATCCGGCTGGCCGGGGTGTCGGGCACGCCCCCGGCCGCCTCCGGGCCGGTCTCGGCACCCGCGCCCCCGGCACCCGAACTCTCCGCATCCGCGCTTCCGGCACCCGAGCTCCCCGGGGCGCCGGCCGCTTCGCCGGCCGCCCCATCGCCGGCGCCTGACGGGCTTGCCGTGGCCCCTCCCGCCGATCCCTCGTCGGCGTCCCGGCCGCGCAGGCCCAGCAGGTCGGGCACCTGCTCCGCGAGCACGGAAAGGGCGTCGCCGCGCCGGCTCGCGTCGACGAACAGGCAGTCGAGGGGACGGGCCGGCACCCGCATCTCCAGGTAGCCGCCCTGCGTCCCGGCGAACGGTCGTACCCAGGCGGCGATGCCGGCCTCCGCCAGCGCCTCCAGAACGGTGCCGGCCAGACGGGGGTCGATCTCAGTCAGCGCACTGAAGGCTTCGGCCGGCAAGCCGTTGCCGCGCCGGCCGGCGCGAGCCGAAGGACGGCCCGAGCGATCCGGGCGTCCGCCTGGGCGCTCCGGGTGGTCAGGGCCCGGGCCACCCGGCCCCTGGTCTTCCACCGCATCCTCCCGTGTGACCTGCGACGATGTTTGTGGCGGTTACTTGTTTGTCTCGTCGGTCACAGGACTCGCGATCTCCAGCATCCCGTCGGCGCAGCATGGCTGCGCCGAACGGGACGCCTCATCCGGACACGGCCCTGCTGTTGGTGCGCACGAAATCCAGGCTGCCCTCGAAAACGCGCGGCGCGTCGTTGTCCAGCGTTGCGACGTGATAGCTGTCCTCCAGGATGACCTCCTTCAGATTCGGGACGTCCCGTTTTGAGGAACACGCTCGACGAGCTCGGGTCGACGACGTGGTCCTCGCGGCTGTGGAAGTGCAGGACCGGGCAGTCGACCTTGCCGAGATCGGCCGCACGGTCTTCCACCCGTCGATCGTGGCGGCGACTGCCTTGAGTGGCATCCGGTCGTAGGCGAGTTCGGTGACGCCCGGCTTCTTGATGTCGTTGGCAACGCCAGGGAACGTCTTGACCAGGTGCTTGAGAACCGGCAGCACCACCAGCCGCCGGTCGTGGGCCCGCCTTCGAAAGAGAAGGGCTCGGCGTCCGGTAGCAGGACCACGGGGACTCCTCGGTCGTGTGACAGCGCGCTACCTTCGAGGATCGCACACGCGACGCGACGCTGGACGTTACGAGGTGTCCTTCGTAAGGGTCGTTGGGTACGCTTTGGCGGGGCCGGGCGGCCGAATTCGTGCCCGCCGGTGAGACGCTCTTTCCGGAGCCTGTGGGGACGGCCGGGAGACGTTCGGCCACCCCGTCAACGCGTCAGGCGAGGAGTGCCGGTGATCTACTGGATCCTCAAGGCAATCCTGGGCCCGTTCCTCAAGCTCGTGTTCCGGCCCTGGACCGAGGGGCTGGCGCATATCCCCACCGAAGGGCCGGCGATCTTGGTGAGCAATCACCTGTCCTTCCTCGATTCGGTCTTTCTTCCGCTCGTGTGCCCGCGCCACATCACCTTCCTCGCCAAGAGTGAGTACTTCACCGGCAAGGGCCCCAAGGGGTGGTTCAAGAAGTTCCTGTTCAGCGGGCTGGGGCAGGTCCCCGTCGACCGCAGCGGGGGAGCCGCGTCGGAGCGGGCGCTGCGGACGGGGCTGCGCGTCCTGTCCGGTGACAAGCTGCTCGGCATCTACCCGGAGGGCACTCGCTCACCGGATGGGCGGCTCTACCGCGGCAAGGTGGGCGTCGCCACGATGGCCCTGGAGTCGGGCGTGTCCGTCATCCCGGTGGCGATGATCGGCACGTTCGAGATGCAGCCCGCCGGGCAGATCATGCCGAAGGTCAAGCGAGTCGGCGTGCGGGTCGGCCGCCCGCTCGACTTCGCCCGCTACCAGGGGATGCAGAACGACCGGTTCGTACTG
The DNA here is from genome assembly GCA_017882765.1 of Frankiaceae bacterium. Taxonomy (GTDB): domain Bacteria; phylum Actinomycetota; class Actinomycetes; order Frankiales; family Frankiaceae; genus JADGOW01. Next base: position 12,245 of record JADGOW010000063.1, on the reverse strand, counting down.
CGGTCGATGACCGACGAGATCATGTACGAGCTCATGGTCCTGTCGGGGCAGGAGTACGTGGACATCTACGCGAGCACCGCCAAGCGGGAGATCGCGGAGGCGCACCGCGCCGCGTCCGAGTCCGTGGGCGGCGCCGACCGGGCGCGGCCCGGGCCGCCGCGTGCCGTACCGCCACGAATTTTGCCTCCCCCCCACGAGCAGCCGGAGCGGCGGGCATCGTGACCGGGCCGGGCCCCGGCCGCGGCGGGCCGCCGTGAGTCTGGCCGGCGTGCACGGCGCTACCCAGGGTGACGATCTCCGGGTCGCCGTCCTGGGCTACGGGTTGGCGGGGCGCGTTTTCCACGCGGGTCTGATCCGGGCCGCCCGGGGCCTGCGTGTCGCGACCGTGGTCACCGGCAATCCGGACCGGCGGGCGGCCGCCCGACAGGACGACCCGGACGTGGTGGTCCTGTCGTCCGCGGAGGACCTGTGGGCCCGTGCGGCCGACCACGACCTGGTTGTCGTGGCCACACCGAACGCGACCCACGTCCCGCTGGCGTGGGCCGCGCTGGTCAGCGGGCTGCCCGTCGTCGTCGACAAGCCCATGGCGTTGACCGCCGCTGACGGGCGGCGCCTGCAGGTTGCGGCTGCCGATGCCGGCCTCCTGCTCACGGTCTTTCACAACCGCCGCTGGGATTCGGACACGTTGACCGTCCGCCGGATGATGTCCGGCGGGGCCGAGGGCATAGGCCCGGTGATGCGCTTCGAGTCCCGTTTCGAGCGCTTCCGGCCCGACGTCGACGCCGGTGCCTGGAAGGAACAGCCGGGCGCTGACGCGGGCGGGGGCGTCCTGCTCGACCTCGGGACGCACGTCGTCGACACTGCCCTCTGGCTGTTCGGCCGGCCTCTCGCCGTCTACGCGGAGGTCGATGTCCGCAGGCCCGGGGCGCAGGTCGACGACGACGTGTTCCTGGCGCTGACGCACCCCGGCGGTGTCCGGTCGCATCTCGCGGTCAGTGCCGTCGCCGGCGATCCCGGGCCGCGCGTACGGGTGCGGGGCCTCGACGGCGCGCTCACGATTCCCCGCGTGGACTCGCAGGAGGAACGGCTTCGCGCGGGGGACCGGGCGGACGCGGCCGGCTGGGGCACCGAGCCGCCCGACCGCTGGGGGTATCTGACCACCCGTGCGGGCACCCGGCGCCTTGAACCCGAGCACGGCAACTACCCGGCGTTCTACGCCGGGGTTCGCGACGCCCTTCGAAGCGGCGCGCCACCCCCGGTCGAGCCGGCCGACGCGGTCGCCGTGCTCAACGTGCTGGACGCGGCCAGGCACAGTTCGCGGACAGGCTCAGTCGTCTCGCTCCCCTTCACGAGCTGACGCTTGCCGCTGGATCAGGGCGGCTCAGGTCGGCCCGCCCCGCTCTATCCGGGCCGTCCCGCGCGCCACCGAAGCGCGGTAACTGCCGAGCACCCGCGTGAACGTCGCGTGCCGGCTCACCTCGCCCAGCGCGTCGATCATCGCGGCGGAGTGGGAGGGCGCCTCGACGTCGGCGTAGAAGACGTACTCCCACGCGCGTCCGGCCCGGGGCCGCGATTCCAGCTTGGTGAGGTTGAGGTGCCGCTCGGCGAACGCGCCGATGCACCGGTACAGCGCCCCGGGGACGTGACCCACGCCGAAAACCAGCGCGGTCTTGTCGGGCTCGTCCAGCGGCTCGGCGAGGCGGGAGAGCACCCCGAATCGGGTGTAGTTGTCCGGGTAGGTCTGGATGCGCTCGGCGAGGATCTCCAGCCCGTACATTTCCGCGGCGCGCTGGGATGCGACGGCTGCGGTCGTGCGCAGCTGCTCGTCGGCGATCCGCTTGGCTGACCCGGCCGTGTCGTAGTCGGCCCGGACCGCTAACTCCAAGCTCTGCAGGAACTCCTCGCACTGGGCGATCGCCTGCGGGTGGGAGATGACCTCGCGAAGTTGGTCGATCGCCACACCGGGCAGCCCGAGCAGGCAGTGGTTGACCGGCAGCACCTTCTCGCCGACCAGGTGCAGGCCGTGGCGCAGGAACAGGTCGTAGGTCTCGTTGATGCTGCCGGCCTGACTGTTGTCGATCGGGACGAGCCCGTAGTCGCTGTGCCCGATCTCCACGGCTTCGAACACGCGGCGGATCGACGGCAAGGCGAGCAGGGTCGCCTCCGGGAACGCCTCGCCCGCCGCCTCCTCCGAGTACGCGCCCGGTTCCCCCTGGTAGGCCACCCGCGTCGTCACGGGTGCAGGCTAACGTCCACGCCGGGACCGGCAGCACCAGACGCCGACGCTGCGTCGCGGCCGGTCACCCCCTGCCTGCGTTGCGTTGACGGCGCCCCGCTGGGCGGGAAGCGCACGATCACGTCGAGACCCCCCGTCGGCCGCGCTGCGATCGACAGGTCAGCGCCATGCGCGGCGGCGACGGCTCGGACGATCGACAGCCCGAGGCCCACCCCGCTCGCGGACCGTGTCCGGTCGCGGCCCAACCGGCGGAACGGTTCGACGAGCCCGGCGACCTCTCCCGGCGGGATGACCGGCCCGCTGTTGGTGACCTGCAGCGTGCCCGGGGACACGGTCACTCGAACCCACCCGTGCGGCACGTTGTGCAGCACCGCGTTCTGCACGAGGTTGGCGACGAGGCGCTCCAGCAGCACCGGATCGGCCTCGACCAGCGTCGGATGCAGGACGGTGTCGACGGCCACGTCGGCCCGCAGCGCGGCGGGCTCGGCGGCGTCGGTGACGTCGGCGGCGACAGCGGCGAGGTCGACGGGCAGGCTGCGTTCCAGGCCGTTCTCGCTACGGGCGAGCAGGAGCAGCCCTTCGAGCATCCCCTCCTCGCGCTCGATGGCCGCGAGCAGCTTCGGTGCGAGTTCGCGCAGGTCGGGGGAGGCGTCGGGCCGCGACGCAGCTACTTCGGCGAGGGTGCGCTGCAGCGTGAGCGGCGTCCGGAGCTCGTGCGAGGCGTTCGCGGCGAAACGGCGCTGGCTGGCGAAGGAGGCCTCGATGCGGTCAAGCATGTCGTCGAAGGTGTCGGCAAGCTCTTTGATCTCGTCGTCCGGCCCGGACAGAGCGATCCGCTGATGCAGGCTGCTGCTGCCCAGTCTGCGGGCCTTCTCTGTCATCTCGTGCAGCGGCCGCAGCGTGCGGCCCGCGACGAGCCAGCCCACGGCCACCGCGGCGGCGGCGGCGACGAGCAGCGCGATCGACAGGGAGACGAAGACCTGGGACTGCGCGTGCTCACGCACCTGGGAGCGCTGGTCGCTTTCCAGTTGGTCAAGGGTGCGGCCGTCGCCGGTCGTCACGTTCGCCGGATCGACGGGGACGACCTCGGCGGGGCCGCCCAACGGCCCGGGCATGCGCACCAGTACGAGAGCGGGCTGCCGGACGGCGTCGGTCGCGTCGCTGATCGCGTTTCGCACCAGGACGAAGGACAACCCGGTGAGCAGGACTCCGGTAGCCAACGACAGCGCCCCGTACAAAGCGGCGAGCCGGACCCGGACGGTCGGACGCATCAGCTGAGCCGGTAGCCCGCGCCGGGAACCGTGTCGATGAGCGGAGGATCCCCCAGCTTGCGCCGCAAGGTCATGACCGTGACCCGCACGGAGTTCGTGAACGGGTTGGCATGCTCGTCCCAGGCACGCTCCAGCAACTCCTCCGCGCTTACGACTCGCCCGCTGGCGGTCATGAGGATCTCGAGCACCGAGAACTCCTTCGGGGTCAGCCGCAGGTCACGGCCGTCGCGGGCGGCGCTGCGGCGAGCGGTGTCGAGTAGCACGCCCTCGTGTTCCAGGACGGGCGGGACGGGAGGCTGGGCGCGGCGTCCCAGTGCCCGCACCCTGGCGACCAGCTCGGCGAAGGCGAACGGCTTCGGCAGATAGTCGTCGGCCCCGAGAGCCAGCCCGGTCACCCGGTCGTCCACCGTGGCCGAGGCGGTGAGCATGAGGATGCGCCCGGGGTAGGAACCGGCCGAGAGCAGCCGGCACACCTCGTCCCCGTGGACCACCGGCAGGTCGCGGTCCAAGACAAGGACCTCGTAGCTGTGGACGGCCGCGTGTTCCAGCGCCGCGCTGCCGTCGAGCACGACGTCGACCGCCATGCCCTCCCGCCGCAGGCCCTCGGCGATGACCTCCGCGAGCAGCTCCTCGTCCTCGACCACGAGTACACGCACGCCGAGCCTCCCTGGGCGCCCCCATGCGGCTGCCTTGCGCCAGCCCGGATCTGCTGGCTTCTGGAAACGACGCTACTGCCCGATCTCGGGCCCGCGACGATCGTTTCGGCGTGCTCCGCACCTGACTGATCAAATGATCACCGGATGCAGGTAGCTCAGCAACAGCCGGCAGGCGCGGCGTAAGCGATGAGTTGCCCGGCGTGAGCGACTTCGCGGAACCCGGCGGGCGGGGGCGGATGGTCGTCGGCGAAGTCGAGGAGGACGGTCCAGTTTCGTGTACCCGACACCCGTGGCTTCACCGGTCCGAAGCCCAAGTCCTGGTTCGGCGGCGGCTCCACCTGTACGCCTCGTTTGTCCAGGGCAAGGATGAACCCCGCTCCAGATCCGGTAACGCCGAGCAACGTCGGTCGGGGGGAGGGAGCGTAGCGAACAGTGACCACATCGTGGCTGCTTGGCAGCCACCGCACTACGTTGTCAGCGAGGCGGACCGGCTCGGGGTCATCGTGGGGCAGGCGGCCCGTGTTGGCGGCGACGACGAGCGCAAGCGCCGGCACTACAGCAAGGCACAGGGCAACGTGGACCCACCGACTGGCCGTCGGGGCCGCTCGGGATGCTCGGGATGCTCGGGATGCTCCGGCACGACCGGCCATCGCCCCCGCTGCTGCCGTGCCGACGGTGATCCACAGCAATATCCCCGCGACGGTGGCCCACTGGACGAGGTAACTGAACAGAACGCCGCGTACCCGGGTTACCGCCAGGGCCGCCGCGAGCCCTACCGCGGCCGTGAGCCCCCCAAGCTTCACCACCGGCCAGTCCCTGCGGCGAATCGCATATCCGCAGGCGACGGTGAATACGACGAGGGCCACGACCGCCATCCACATGGGAAGCCGGGACGGCAGCACGAAGGTCGCCTGCGGCGTCGTCCCAGTAACCACAGCGGGAAGCCGGCCCATTTCAGTACCGACAAGCCAGACTGCGGTATTCACATCCGGTCCGTCCTGGGCCGTCCTGAGGTCGGTGATCAATGCGCCCAGGTTGCCCTGATGGCCGGTCAATTGCTGCCAGATCGGGGGCAACCACAGGAGCGCCAGGACTACCCCGGCACCGACCCACACGCGCAGGGCCGACGGCCGGTCCGGGCGGCGGGATCGCATCAAGGCGCGGGCGACCGCCGTGCCCGCCAGTAGCGCCGCCGCCGCGGCCGCGTAGCCCACGTGCGCCTGTACGCAAAACGAGAGCACTACGAGCGCCACAGGCAGAGCCCAGCGGTCCCCGAGCAGGAACGCCCAGCACAGCAGGACGGCGACCAGGAACGGCAGCATCGGCAGGTAGGGGTTCCAGACATCGACGAGGAAGCCGTGCGGGAGCTGGCGCAGGTACAGCAGGCAGACGAGCAGGCTCCACAGGGCAGCCACCAGACCCCGGTGCCGGCGGACCAAGAGCCCGACACCCGCCAGGCAGCCGCCGTTTGCCAGGACCGCTGTCACCGGCATCGCTATCCCCGCGCCACCGGCCAGCAGATAGGGCCCGCCCATCAGGTAGTAGAGCGCGGGGCCGGGGTGATACCAGCCGAACCTGGAGAACACGCCCACGCTCGGGGGGTGCCCCTCCGCCAGTCGCCGCAGCCCCATCTCGAACGTGGCCCAGTCCCCGTCCGGGGCGTAGGGGGCACGGGAGAGTGTGACGGCGAGCACGGGCAGCACCACCGCCAGTACGAGCCCGACCAGCACAGCGCGCTCCCGGACGTCATTGCGCCGCCACAGCCGTTGGCAGCGACCCTCCACCGGGTCACTGGCGGTTTCGGGGACCCGAACAGATCGACCGGACGTGACCGCGGTACCCCTCACCCTGTCCCCTTTTCGGATGCGGCAGGCTCGCGCGCTTGCCCACGCCCCTAGTCAGAAGCTTCCCGGTCGTGAGTGCCCGGCGCAATGCGGCCGGCCCAAACAAGGTGCTGCAATCCAAGACAGATCTCACTTGAAGGCTCTCGGCTCTCGCTTGCTCAAGAACGTCGGCGGGTATACCTACATCTACGCCGAGAAGGCTCAACAAATGCAACAAGGCTGTCCGTGGTCTGAGTGGGCATCTGACCGATGGCCGTGGGAGTTCTCCACTGCCACGGTGCCGCTAGCGTCTGCCGTATTCGGGGAGGCACTTTCACGCGTACAGTTTCGATGCTTGACTGAATGCCGAGCCCCACCGTAATGCGGACACGTGCCGGCCGAAGTCTATTCGAGTGATTCTGGTCCAGCCGGATTCGCGGGATCTCAGCCCTCTACCAGCTCCCGGTACAGAGCCGCCGTCTGCTCGGCGATCGTCCGCCAGGAGAATCGTGTCACCGCACTGGCACGCCCGGCCTGGCCCATCTCCGTCGCGCGTTGGGGGTCGCGGAGCAGCGAGTTCACCGATGCAGCCAGCTCGCCCTCGTCACCAGGCTCCACCAGCAGACCCGTCCTGCCGTCCTCGACGACTTCGGGGATCCCGCCGACCCGGCTTGCCACCACGGCAGTCGTGCAGGCCATCGCTTCCAGGTTCACGATGCCGAGCGGCTCGTACACCGACGGGCAGACGAACGCGGTGGCGTGCGTCAGCAGCTGGATGACCTCAGGCTTCGACAGCATGTGCTCGACGACGATCACGCCCTGCCGGGTCTCGGTCAGTTCGGCGACGAGCCCGTTGACCTCGGCGGCGAGCTCTTGGGTGTCCGCCTGGCCGGCCAGGAGCAGGAGTTGGGCCTCGGGGACGAACTCGCGTGCCGCGCGCAGCAGGTGCGGCAGGCCCTTCTGCCGGGTGACCCGGCCTACGAAGATCACGTACGGCCTGTCCGGGTCGACGCCGTACCGGGTCAGGACGTGGGTGTCCGGGTCGGGCGCGTACTGATTGGTGTCGATGCCGTTGTAGATGACGCGAACCTTGTCCGGGTCGACGCCGGGGTACGTCGACACGACGTCGGCGCGCATGCCGTTGCTGACGGCGATGACGATGTCGGCGCCTTCCAGCGCGGTGCGCTCGCACCACAGCGACAGGGCGTAGCCACCGCCCAGCTGCTCCCGCTTCCAGGGCCGCAGCGGCTCCAGCGAGTGAGTCGTGCACACATGCGGGATGCCGTGCAGCAGCTTCGCGAGATGCCCGCCGAGGTTCGCATACCAGGTATGGGAATGCACGAGCTCGCAGGCTCCGGTGGCAGCGGCGATCTCCACGTCCACCCCGATGGTCTGCAGGGCGGCGTTGGCGCCGGTCAGCTCCGCGGGCGGCCGGTGCGCCCGGGCATCGGCCCGGTCGCGGCCGAAGCAGTGCACGTCGACGTCGACGAGCCGACGCAGTTCATTGGCGAGGTACTCGACGTGAACCCCCGCCCCTCCGTACACCTCAGGCGGGTATTCGCGGGTAAGCAAGCCGATCCGCACGGCCGCGATCCTACCCGCAGCAAGATCACCCAAACGCGGGGGGCGTGACGTTCGGTGTGGCGGCCCACTACCCTGCTTCCGTGGTCAATGCGAAGGTCCTGGGCATCGTTCTGGCCGGTGGCGTCGGAAAGCGCCTCGCTCCGCTCACCGAGGACCGTGCTAAGCCCGCTGTGCCTTTCGGCGGCATGTACCGCCTGATCGACTTCGTGCTGTCGAACCTGGTGAACGGCGGCTACCTACGGTTGGCGGTGCTCACCCAGTACAAGAGCCACAGTCTTGACCGTCACATCACGACGACCTGGCGGGTGTCGTCGCTGCTCGGCGACTACATCACCTCGGTGCCCGCGCAGCAACGCCTCGGCCCGAGGTGGTACGCGGGGTCGGCCGACGCGATCTATCAGAGCCTGAACCTCGTCTACGACGAGGCGCCCGACATCATCGCGGTCTTCGGCGCCGACCACGTCTACCGGATGAACACCCGGCAGATCGTCCGCCAGCACATCGAATCCGGGGTCGGCGTGACCGTCGCCGGCATCCGCGTGGCGCGCAAGGAAGCCTGGCAGTTCGGGGTGATCCAGACGGCCGCGGACGGGCGGAAGATCGACGCCTTCCTCGAAAAGCCCGCCAACCCGCCAGGCCTGCCCGACGCGCCCGACCAGACCTACGCCTCCATGGGCAACTACGTCTTCCGCACCGACGCCCTGCTGGAGGCGTTGCGGGCCGACGCGCAGGATGAGTCGTCCAAGCACGACATGGGCGGGGACATCGTGCCGAGGATGGTGCGAGCCGGCGACGCGCAGGTCTACGACTTCGCGACCAACGAGGTGCCGGGGGCGACCCCGCGTGACCAGGGCTACTGGCGAGACGTCGGGACGCTCGACTCCTACTACGAGGCCCACATGGACCTCATTTCGCCGCTGCCGGTCTTCAACCTCTACAACCTGGAGTGGCCGATCTACACCGGCCAGCAACCTCTTCCGCCGGCCAAGATCGTCAATGGCGGCCAGGCGCCCGAGTCGATGTTGTGCAACGGGGTCATCGTCACCGGTGGCACCGTGTACAAGTCGGTCCTGTCGCCCAGCGTCCGGGTCGAGGAAGGCGCCAGCGTCGAGGGCTCTGTGATCCTGCACCGGACGTTGATCGGCCCGGATGCCGTGGTCCGCAACGCGATCCTCGACAAGTCCGTGGTCGTGCCCGCGGGCGCTCGCGTCGGCGTCGACCATGAGGAAGACATCGCACGCGGGCTGACGGTGTCCCCGGCCGGTATCACCGTGGCCGGGAAGGGCGTGCGCCTGTAGGAGGGGCAACACCGTAGAAGGGCAGCCAGTAGGAAGGGGACCACCCGTCCGGTGGGGCGCGCGGTCGCGCGCTTCGGTGGTACCGTGCGAAGCATGTTCCTGCCGTCGCGTACGTCCAACGACTGTTGGGGCTACGCCACGCGCATCGACTTCGATGAGGTCTGTTCCGGGCGAATGTGACGCGGCCGGGTCTGGCTGAGCCCGCCATAGTCCCCGCCAAAGTCACGGTCCTGTGATGCGGGGTGCTCGACAGTCCGGCCCTTAGGCCCCCGGCGCCGCGCTCGCCGACAATCCCGACAATCCCGCCTGAGGGCGACGTCCCTTGACGTGCCCGCTGGCGACTCCCGATATCGATCCACAACTGCCGCGAGGAGTACCAGACGTGCCGCAGGAAACAGTGCGCCCCGAGTGGAGCTTCGAGACCAAGCAGGTGCACGCCGGTGCGGTCCCCGACCCGACCACAGGGGCCCGCGCCGTGCCGATCTATCAGACCACGAGCTACTCGTTCCGCGACACGGAGCACGCGGCCGCCCTGTTCGCGCTCGGCGAGCCGGGCAACATCTACACGCGCATCATGAACCCGACGCAGGACGTCTTCGAGCAGCGCGTCAACGCCCTCGAAGGCGGGGTCGGGGCGCTGGCTGTCGCGAGCGGGCAGGCCGCTGAGACGCTGGCCATCCTCAACCTGGCGCAATCGGGCGACCACCTGGTCTCCAGCGCCTCGCTCTACGGCGGCACGTACAACCTCTTCCACTACACGTTGCCCAGGCTCGGCATCCACGTGAGCTTCATCGACGACCCGGACGACCTCGACGCATGGCGCGCCGCGATCCGGCCCAACACGAAGGCGTTCTACGCCGAGACGATCGGCAACCCGAAGGGCGATGTCCTCGACTTCGAGGCGGTCAGCGCCCTGGCGCACGACAACGGGTTGCCATTCCTGATCGACAACACGCTCGCCTCGCCGTACCTGTGCCGGCCGCTGGAGCACGGCGCCGACGTCGTCGTGCACAGCACGACGAAGTTCATCGGCGGCCACGGCACCTCGATCGGCGGCATCATCGTCAGCGGCGGCACCTTCGACTGGGGCGCGGGCAAGCACCCGTCGTTCACCGAGCCCGACCCGAGCTACCACGGGCTGCGCTACGCCGAGGCGCTCGGCCCGATGGCCTACATCCTCAAGGCGCGCGTCCAGCTGCTGCGTGACCTCGGCCCGGCGATCGCGCCCCTCAACTCCTTCCTGTTCCTGCAGGGCCTGGAGACGCTCTCGCTGCGGATGGAGCGGCACTGCTCCAACGCGCAGCGGGTGGCGGAGTGGCTGGAGGGGCACGACGAGGTCGAATGGGTGGCCTTCCCGGGTCTGCCCTCGTCCCCCTGGTACGGGCGGGCGCAGAAGTACCTGCCGCTGGGTTCGGGCGCCGTGCTGTCGTTCGGTATCAGGGGCGGTGCCGAGGCGGGTCGTAAGTTCATCGATGCCCTTGAACTGCACAGCCATGTGGCCAATGTGGGGGACGCGCGCTCGCTCGCCATCCACCCGGCGACGACGACGCACTCGCAGCTGACGGAGGACGAGCAGTTCGCGACCGGGGTCCGGCCCGAGCTTGTACGGCTGTCGGTGGGAATCGAGGGGATCGAGGACATCCTGGCCGACCTGGAGGCCGGCTTCCGCGCAGCGAAATCATCGTGATCAGTGCCCGGGGGCCGGGTTGATGCCCCGCCTCCGGGAGAAGGCAGGCACCGATGGATACGCCACCGCCGGCTACCGCGGCCTGGCAGCCGGGTCAGCCGCTCGGCCGGCGCGCTTTTGTGACCCTGCCGGGGCCGCTGGAGCTGGAGCGGGGCGGCGTGTTGCCGGCCGCCAGCATCGCCTACGAGACCTGGGGAACCTTCACCGGGGCCAACGCAGTTCTCGTCTTGCACGCGCTGACCGGCGACAGCCACTGCGCCGGGCCTAGTGGGCCGGGACATCCGACGCCCGGGTGGTGGGACGCGCTCGTCGGCCCGGGCAAGCCCATCGACACCGACCGCTGGTTCGTCGTCTGCCCCAACGTGCTCGGGGGATGCCAGGGCACGACCGGGCCCGCGTCCGCCGCCCCGGACGGCAGGCCCTGGGGCAGCCGCTTCCCACTGATCACTATCGGCGACCAGGTGCGCGTCGAGGCCGGGCTGGCCGATGCGCTCGGGATCGAGACCTGGGCCGGTGTCATCGGCGGATCCATGGGCGGCATGCGGGCCCTGGAATGGGCGGTCGCGTACCCCGACCGGGTGGTGGCGGCCATTGTCGTCGCCTGCGGTGCGGCTGCGACGGGAGAGCAGGTGGGCCTGTACTCGACTCAGATTGCTGCGGTCACCTCCGATCGTCACTGGCGTGGCGGGGACTACCACGGCGCCCCACCCGGCGGCGGCCCGGACGTGGGTCTTGGGTTGGCCCGGCGGATGGGGCATGTGAGCTATCGCAGCGAGCTCGAGCTCGAGACCCGCTTCGGGCGGTCGGTTCAGCCGGACGGGCGGTACGCCGTCGCGTCCTACCTCGAGCACCACGGCGACAAGCTCGCGCGGCGCTTCGACGCGGGCACCTATGTCGCCCTGACCGACGCGATGATGTCCCAGGACGTGGGGCGCGGGCGCGGCGGCGTCGAGGAGGTGCTACGGCAAGTGCGCGTTCCGGTCACCGTGGCGGGCATCGACAGCGACAGGCTCTACCCGCTGCGCCTGCAGAAGGGAATGGCGCGGTTGCTCGGTGTCGAGCTGCACGTCGTGTCCAGCCCGTACGGGCACGACGGCTTCCTCATCGAGTCGGCGGAGGTCGGGGCGCTGGTTCGGGAGGCGTTGTCGCCGTCTGTGTCATCGGTGTCGTCGGCACCGATGCCGTCGGTGCCGTCGGGGTCGTCGGTGTCGTCTGTGTCATCGGTGTCGTCGTCACCGGTGCCGTCGGTGTCGTCGTCGCTTCGCTGCGGGTCGCTGGACGCGTCGCCCACCTGAGGCTGGGCGCGGGGGGTCACCACCACACATCCGCACCACACAGCCGCTTTGTCCCGATTCTAGAACCGCCATATCTCGGGCAAATGGGGCCGATCTTGTGCAGGTGTGTGTTGGACCGGGGGACGAACCGGGCGAATCGGACCGATCTTGTGCAGGTGTGTGCCGAAGCGGCGCGACGAATGGGGCGATTTCGGACGGAGGGTGGCCCCGGGTTCCGCAGCTCATGTGAGGATCTAGGCACTAGAAGTGCGGGCTGACCTGGGGAAATGCGGTTCTGAGCCGGATTCGGGCGTGTGCCTAGAGGTCCGACCAGGGGTCTGTTCTGGCGGCGGTCAGCTTGCTGAGGCCACCTTGGGCGGTTCGGCCGCGGGGGTCAGAGGGTGGATGTGGGGTGG
>JADGOW010000216.1 GCA_017882765.1 Frankiaceae bacterium | reverse complement strand
GCCGCGACGCTCGCCGCCGCCACCAGCCAGGCGATCGGCCTCTGGCTCCTGGCCGTCTGAGCAGGCGGCGCCCACGCCGTCCGGAGGCCAGAACGCCCAGAGCCGAACGGGAGTACCGGTTCCTTCGTTGGAGCAGCACGTCCATCGCGGGCACGCGCTTACCGTTCCCTGAACGCCCGTGGCCAACAGGCGAGTGAGATCGCAGAACCGTCTGGATCTGCAGGACTGGCCGTGGGTAGGGCACGGGAGTCGCTCTTCGCCCGCTTCCTCCAAGCGCACGGCTGGCTATTACGGGCATGGCCGAGACTGGACCGAGAGCCCGTCGATCCAGCCCCCGACACAGCTGATGCGGCCCGGGCGTCGGCCGTAGCGGGCGGGCCGGGCGGGGCCGCCCACCTGACTGAGTCCGGGTGGCCGCCGGCTCGCTGGTCGTCCGCAACGTCGCCGGCGAGCCGATACCCACCCTGTCCCGCTGCCGGGCTCGCGGACCGGCCAGGCAGGATCGTGCCCATGACGCACCAGCTGCCCCTTTGGGATCTCAGTCTGAGGGTCGGACTCTCGGTGCTGTTGGGCCTGCTCGTCGGCGCCGAGCGGGAGTTCACCGTCAAGTCGGCGGGGCTACGCACCCATGCTCTGCTCTCCCTGGGCGCCTGCTTATTCACCGTCGCCGGCGTGGAAGCCGCCGGCGTGGACAACACGCGGATCGCCGCGCAGGTCGTCTCCGGCGTCGGATTCCTCTGCGGGGGGGCCATCCTGCGCGAGGGCGCGACCGTCCGTGGGCTCACGACCGCCGCCAGCCTATGGATCGCCGCGGCCCTCGGCCTCGCCTCTGGCCTCGGGAGCTGGGAGGCCGCCGCCGTGTCGGCCGTGGCCACGGTCGTCTTACTGATAGGGCTGCGACAGGTGGAACGTGAGTTCCTGCCCCGCAAGCGCCGCCAGGTGGTGACGATCGACATCGCCCCGGACAAGGAGGTGGAGCAGATAGTGCCTCAGCTTGAGTTGGCGCTGGGCCGCGCCGACCTCGTGACGCTGGTCGCGTCACGGTCGCGCGGCACCCGCGTTCAGCTGCAGACCAACCTGCCGACCCCCAGCAAGCTCCCCGCTCTCGCCGACCGCCTCCTAGATCTCGACGGGGTGGAGAGCGTCGACCTGCATCACTGAGCCACTCTCGGGTTCACGCCTGCCCGGCTGCCCGCCCGGGCTGCGTCGAGCGCGCGCTGGAAGGCCGCGTAGGCGTCACGCGAGAGCAGGATGAAGAATATCTGCGTGACCTCCGAGGGTGTGGCGAGGACCCGCGCCCACGCCCATGCTCATCGCGGAGAAGGCGACCGTGCGCGCCCCGACCTCATGCGCGACGCGCAGGCCCCGTACACGGCAGCGGAGGCGACGATCTGCTCGCCTCCTACCACCATGAGTCGAAACGGCAACTATGGGATGGGTTGTGGACGTGTGAGAATGTCAACCCGATCTGTCGCCGATGCTGCCACAGCCGGTGGCGGGGTTCAGGATGACCGTGACCAGGATCGCCGTCAGGACGATTGCCGTCCAACGTTCCAACGTTCGACAAGGCCCGACACCCGGCCTCTGCACGCGGCCGTCAACGGGGGCGAGCCCGCGTGGGCAGGGTCTCCTCATCCAGACCGCGCTGTACCAGCCACCGGGTCAGCGGCGCCGGCATCTCCGCCGGCCGGTCCCCCCAGTCGTAGACGACGATCGAGTGGGCGACGACGTCGTGGAACGCCTTTCGTCGGCGCCCGAACTCGATGCCCAACAGGCCGATGAGAAAGATGCAGCTCAGCGGCAGCATCAGGATCCGGACGAGGTCGGCGCGCGCCCGCAACGGCTCACGGTTGTCCGATAGGACGCGCAGCCCGACGAGCCCCTTGCCGGGAGTCCGACCGGCGATCTCGGTGGTGCCCAAGATGTACAGAATCGCCCAGAGGATGAAGATCGCCAGCCAGAATGGTCCTCCGGACGTCAGCTCGATGTTCACATTGTTCCCGGTGAACAGGTTGAACAGGTAGGTACCCACAGACAGGCCGAAGGTGAACAGCACGCTGAGGAGCGCCACGTCGGCGGCGAACGCGAGCAGCCGGCTCAGCGGGCCGGCGAACTGGCCGGTCACCGAAGCGCCCTCCGCTTCCGCCACCGTCCGCACGTCCCGGCGCATCATCTTGTCGCCCATCCGCAGCAGCACCACGTCGATGCCCACGACCTGGCGCCGGCACAAGTCCAGGGTCGAGTAGGCCATCCCCGCGGCACTCTTGCCGACGAGGCTTTCGACCCTCGCCCGGGCCACGATCGCCTCCACGTCGACCCGCTTCACCAGAGCCTCGATGTCGACCCGGTCGAGCAGCTGCTGCACGTCGACCCGGTCGAGCAGCCGGTCCACGTCGACCTGGTCGAGCAGCCGGTCCACGTCGACGCGGTCGAGCAGCGCGTCGAGGGCGACCTGGCGCAGCATCTGGTCGAGGTCGGCGCGGTCGACGATGCGGTTGACATCGACCCGGTCCAGAACGCGGTTGATGTCCACCCGGTCCATGAGCTTGTTGACGTCGATCCGCTCCAGCAGGTCGTCCGGGTCGACCGCGTCCACCGCCGACGGCACGATGGTGCGCATCAGCCATCCTGCCGGGGAGGCGTGCTCGCCCTGTCCCACCTCCGGCCGCCTTCCGTTAGCGCCGGGCTTCACACCGAGCATCATCGCACCCGGCTCTCCCGCGGCGCGCCGGGCCGGCCGGGGTCGAGGCGTAACCGGTCTCGTGTCGCGTGAACGACGTCCCATTACGCGCTTGGCATGGGCGAGAACTTCGTCCTCGGGCTTGGTCCAGACGAACGGCTGGCCCGTTTGTTCCAGCTCCAGACACCGATTCCGTCGCGGGATGACTGTGGGGCGCGACGCCCCAAGCCGGTCGGTCGACCGCCGTCGTTCCCAGCCCTCACCGGAGAGCAGCACGATGCCTGCCCGCTGCGCCGGCCAGGGCCCAAATTGAGGGCGCCCTGATCAAAACGGTTCCACACACGATCAAGGGGTGGATGCCTCGGATCCGTGCTGTCAAGGAAGCCTGCCAGGTTCCCTAGGCCAGTAGCAGTCGCGTAATTCGCAGCGGGGGCGCGAGCGAACGGGCTCCCGCCCGCCATCGAGGGCCGGGGGACCGGAGTGGGACTGGTCCGACCCGAGGGCCCCACTGGCGCGGTTCGCAAATGATCACGGCTACTGTTTGGCGGCGAGCGACGCTGGCATGGGGTTGACATGCCCATCGAGGGGCGCGCCGGCGCGTTGCCAGGCTGGGGCCGCGAGCATGGATTACCCGCTGCTGAACGCGTTCTTGACGATGCTGTACTTCTTCCTCTGGATCCTGTGGATCTTCCTGGTTATCAGGGTCGTCTTCGACATCTTCCGAAGCCGTGACCTCAGCGGCTGGGGCAAGGCCGGATGGCTGATCCTCGTGATTGTCTTGCCGTTCTTGGGGGTCTTCATCTACCTGATCGCCCGGGGCGGCAAGATGCACGAACGCGATGTCGCGCAGGCCAGGGCGCAGAACGAGGCCTTCCAGGCCTCCGTGCGGGAAGCGGCCGGCCAGAACAGCGCCGACGAGCTTGCCAAGCTGGCCGACCTGCACAACAAGGGCGTCATCAGCGACCAGGAGTTCGAGCGGGGAAAGGCGAAGATCCTCGCCGCCTGACGTTGGCGACCCGGCAGGCCGCGCGGCACACGTCCGATCGACCCGGCCGCCGGCCCGCTCGGGCAAGCGCCCTGGTCACCCGCCGACAGGGCCCCGCGCCCGCCGATTCAAACGGCCCGAACGTGACCGTCCAACAGGGTCGAGCGTGTTGGCCTGAGCCCGACTCGAGTACGGTTCGAACCCCGGGAGTTGCTCCCAGGGGTCCCCAAAGGAGCCCACATGCCTGATGACACTCAAGAGACACCGGTGCTGGACACGATCGCTGCGATGACCGCCGCTTCGTTGGAACGATGCGACCTGTCGGCGGATGTCCTGGTGCTGGTTCGAATCGCGGCGTTGGCCGCCGTCGATGCCCGGCCCGTTTCCTATCTCGCGCACGTCGGCCCGGCGGTCGAGGTGGGGGTGACCGTCGAAGACGTGCAGAACGTCCTCGTAGCCGTCGCCCCAATCGTGGGCACAGCCCGGGTCATGTCGGCGGCGATCAACATCGCTGAAGCCCTGGGTATCGCCATTGCCGTAACCGAGGCCGAGGCCGACTCGGAGTAGCCAGCGGGAAGCGGGCTGCGACGATATCCCGCCGGCATCCGCTGACCGGGTCACCCGGAGGGCGGCCCATGCAACAGCGCCGTCCGAGCCAATCCGACGGGTGCTGTCCGGACTGTCAACGCCCACGTTGACAATCCGGACGCGGTGTCTGGCGGTGGCCGATGGGACGGTGGCGGTGGAGCGGACGAGGTCGGCGCGCAGGAGCGGGCGTGACGTTGACCGAGGCGATGCATAAAGCGGCGCAGGGCTTCGAAGCCTTCGGCGTCGCGATCCTGGTCCTCGGGCTGGTGTGGTCACTGGCGTTC
>JADGOW010000062.1 GCA_017882765.1 Frankiaceae bacterium | reverse complement strand
GTGATGACCCTGCGCCCCGGCGAAGAGATCGGGTCGGAGGTCCATGAGCACAACGACCAGGTGCTCACCTTCGTCGACGGCACAGTTCGGGCCGATGTCGCGGGCGAGCAGGCCGACGTCGGAGCGGGCGACATGGTCGTGGTTCCCGCCGGGACGCGGCACAACTTCACCAACGTGGGGGACACGCCGGCCCACCTCTACACGATCTACGGACCGCCGGACCACGCGCCGACGACCGTGCATGAAACCAAGGCTGACGCGGACGCGGCCGAGCACGCGGGAACGGACATTCCGCCCACCGAGCACGACTGAACCCCTTGGCGGACACGGATACGGCGCTGATACTCGGCGCGTGCCCTTCGGCACGCGCCGCGCGTCTTCGTCGCGGCGGGGTCCGCACTCGGACCGGGGGTGAGTGGTGCTCGAGTTCGGCGTCGCAGCGGCGATCGGCTTGCTGCTGCTGACTGAGAGCGGAGTGCCCGTCCTCATCCCGGCAGACCTGCTCATGCTCCTGGTCGGCGAGCGGGTGTCCGCCGGCGACGTTTCCCTCGCCGTCGCCGTGTTGGCGCTCGAAGTCGTCGCGCTCATCGGATCGGCCGCGCTGTTCCTGTTCGCCCGGGGCCCCGGCAGGTTGCTGGTCACCCGGCTGGGCGCCCGGGTGGGCCTGACCGAGCCGCGCATCGACCGGCTTCGCGCGCGCCTGCAGGGTCGCGGTGGCGTCGTCCTGCTGATCGGCCGTGCCACCCCGGGGCTGCGGACCATCACTGTGCTGGCCGCCAGTTCCTCGGGGCTGTCGCTGCGGCGGGCGCTGCTGCCCCTGTTCGTCGGCAGCAGCCTGTTCCTGCAGGCGCACCTAGCGCTGGGCTACGCGTTCGGGGAATCCGCGCGCGGCGCGCTGAAGGCGGTCGGGCCCGTGGTCCTCGCAGTCATCCTCGCGGCCGCAGTCACCATGCTCGTGCTCTGGTTGATGCGCCGCAGCCGCGGCGCAGCCGCGCAGGCTTGGGCGGAGGCAGCATGCCCGGCGTGCCTGGGCCTGTCGCTGGTCCCCGGGGTGGGGGTGCTGGCCTCGCCCGTGGACCTGTCCGACGACGTGTACCCGGACGGCCCGACGCAGGCGCGCACGCCTACCCGCACGACCGGCTGACTCGCACGACGCCGCTGGCGGAGACCCTTCAGCCGGTCGCCGGCGCTGAACGGCTCAGGCGCTCAGCTCGCGTTCCAGCGGCGTCCGGAACCTCGGGGTCACGCGGACGCCACCCAGCCACACCCGGAGCCGCTCGGCAGCGTCGTCGACCGCCGATGCGGCGTCGGCGCCGACGTCCTCCAGCAGCCGGATCGCGATCTCGCCGTCGCGGCGCTGTGCCCAGCCGCCGACGACGCGGCCGTCGCACCAGACGCTCGGCCCGGCGTTGCCGGACCGGTCGAACAGTGTGGACCGATGCTCGCCCAGGAACCAGTCCCGGCCCGTCCAGCCCATGACTGTCGGGTCCAACGCGGGCAGCAACGCGACCCAAGGCGGCGGCGGTGGCAACTCCTCGACCTCGTCGCAAAGCATGAGTCCGGTCGCCGAGCCAAGATCTACCTCGGTTGTCCGAACCTCGGCCAGTGCCTTCCTGACCTCGGTCGCCGTCCATCCCGTCCACCACGCGATGTCGGCGGGCGTGCCCGGACCGTAGGCCGCGAGCCACTGCCGGACGAGTTCGGCCCGGGCAGCCTCGACGGGAAGCTCGGGCAGGCCGCCGGGAAGCCAGGCGCGCATCGGTGCCCAGCGGTACTGGGTGCTCAGCCACGAGCCCCGCGGCCGGCCTCGCACAATGAGACCTTCGGCCGCCAGCAGGGACAGCACCCGGGTCGAAACCCCGACGCTGCCTTCCCACTTCTTCCCAGCGCCGAAATGCAGCTGCTCGCGCAGGCCCGCCACGTCGCCCGCGAGTTCGCCGGCCGTGGCCTCCCCGCGGGCGGCCAGCGCTCCGACCGTCTCCTCTTGGACGGTGGTCAGCCACCGGTCGCCGTCGCGGGCGATGCCGCCCTCCTCCAGATATTGGACGAGCTTGCGCCGCTCCCGGACAGCGATCACCTCCGTGCAGGCCGCGTGCACGACCGGGGCGAGCTCGACCGGCACGACGAACACGGTTCGGCGCATGCCCAGCATCCGCACCATGCTGCGTTCCTCGTAGAGGGCATGCTCGAAGTCCGCAACGCGCAAGGCCGGCATGCGGGCCCACGCCGACAGGTACACCGACGCGGAGTCGGTGGAGTGCAGGGCGACGAGCTTGCGCGTCACCTCCGGTGGCGTGGGCACGCCCGCCGAGGCAGCCAGCGCGTGCCGGGCGGCGAGGCGGGCGCGCCGTTGCTCAGGCCCGACGGACATCATGGGCGTCGGCGGCGAGTATGCCCCGAAGGCTCGATGACGACCCGGTTCCGCCCGGCCTCCTTTGCCCGGTAGAGGGCTCGGTCGGCGCGTTGCATCAGGGCTGCTGCGCCCTCGTGATGGTCCCACGCCGCGATACCGACCGAGCAGGTCTGCTGGTCGGGAATGAGGGCGGTCAGCAGCCCCACGATCCCTGCGGCCACGTCCGCCGTGCAACCGGGCAGGCATAGGCCGAACTCCTCGCCGCCCAGGCGACCGAGGGAGTCGGTCGTGCGCAGCCGTCCCTTCCAGGTGCCCGCCAGCCGGCGCAGGAAATCGTCGCCGGCGGGGTGCCCTTTCTTGTCGTTATATTCCTTGAAATGGTCCAGGTCCGCGACTGCGACCGTCAGGGCCTGACCCGTGGCCGCCGAGGCGGCGAGATCGGTTGCCAGGGTCACGTCCCATCCCCTGCGGTTGAGCGTGCCGGTGAGCGGGTCGGTACGCGCCTGCAGCTCGAGCTCGCGCAGCTGCAGGAGCTCCGCCGCCGCGCGCTCGCTGACATCGTGCAGCTCTACCTGCACACACGGCTGACCGCCGAAGTCGACGCGCGCAGCATTCACCTCGACCGTGATCTCCTGGCCATTCAGCCGGATGATCCTCGTCCGGCTCTGAGCGATCACCGCGCCGTCGAGGATGTCGCGCACGCTCCTGCGCCAGTTCTCCGTCAGGTCCGCGGGGACCACTTCATCCGCGTGGTGCGAGAGCAGCTCATCGAAGTCGCGGGCGCCGTACAACTCCACAGCGCGCGGGTTGGCGTAGACGAATTGCAGGTCGGCCCCCCGGTAGACCGCCACCGGGACCGGGGACCTCTCGACCAGGACCCGATACCGGCCTTCCCCCTCGTCCTCCAGCGTGTACACGACCTGCCGAATCGTGCTGATCACCCGGTCGATTTCATCGGCGAGGCGGGCCAGTCGTTCGGCGGTACCGGGGTCACTGCTGCGGGCGGCGGCGGACTGTGCCTCCAGCGCCGAGATCGACAGCCGGCGGATGACCCGACTGTGCAGGTTCCGCGCGATCCGGTCGTGATCCCGCAGCCTGAGCAACTGGTCGGCGGCGGCGACCCGCTCCGTCACGTCCCGGAAGATCACACAGGAACGCTCGTCGCCGTCGGAGGTTCGGAACACCACCGACGTGACATCGGCCTCGAAGGGCGATCCATCGCCACGACGAAACCGAAGCTCGGCCCGGACGTGGCCTATTCTCTCGCGCTCTCTGACCGCACCTTCCCAGCGCGGATCGCCCGCGTCGGCGAGGCCCTGCCGGCCCAGTCGGCAGATCTCGTCTTCCGAGCGTTGCAACATCGCGCACGCGGCAGGGTTCGCCGCCAGAATCCGGCCGTCGGGCACCGCGAACAGGACACCGTCGATGCTGTGCTCGAAAACTTCCCGGAAGGCGTCAGCGCCCAGCGCACGCCAACCGGACATCCCTTCTGACACGTAAACCCTCCCCCGAGCACTGTGCCACGCACCTCGCGCACTGGGTAGCGGGGGCCCGCGATCGTGAGCAGCGGTCAGATCCGGTCTTCGCCCTCCGTGTCCCCGCGACCGCCGCCCTGACCGCCCTGGCCAGCCTGACCGGCGAGGAAGCGCTCGAACTCCGCCGCCAGCTCTTCGGCGCTGGGCAGCGGGACGTCGTCGCCGAGCAGCCCCGCCCGCTCGTGGCCGCCCACGAAGGCGTCGTACTGCTGCTGCAGGGCCGCGACCATGTCCGCGGCTTCCTGAGACTGGGCGATCTGCTTGTCGATCTCCGCGCGGACGCTCAGCCCGGCAGCGCGCAGTTCGTCCACCGGGAGCACCAGTCCGGTCGCGCGCCCGACGGCTTCCAGCAGCGCCAGGGCGGCCGGCGGGTAGTCGTTTTGCGCCAGGTAGTGGGGGACGAGCACGGCGAAGCCCATCGCATCGGCGCCGGTCTCGCCCAGCCGGTACTCCAGCAGGTTCCCGGCGCTGCCGGGCACCTGAACCCGCTCGAACCAGGGCTGATAGCCGCGGATCAGCTCCCGGCGGGACCCGTGTGCGATCACCCGAGGCTCGCGGGTGTGCGGCACGGTCATGGGAACCGCGTTGAGCCCGATGCTGAGCTGGACGCCGAGCCGCCCCACCAGAGCGATGGCCGCCGCGATGAACCGTTCCCACTGGTAGTCCGGCTCCGGCCCGGTGAGCAGCAGGAAGGGGACCCCGGCGGCGTCGCGCAGTTCGTGCACTGCGAGCACCGGGTTCTGGTAGTTCTCCCAGCGATCAGTGGCGAAGGTCATCAGCGGTCGCCGTGAGCGGTAGTCGATGAGCTGGTCGACGTCGAAGTGCCCGATCCGGCGCGGCTCGAAGTGGCTGAGGAGGTGCTCGGAGACGAGCCGGGGCACGCCGCCGGCCTGCACGAACCCGTCGAAGACGTGGATCAGCACCCGGGCATCGACCGAGGATTCGTCCCCGGTGGGCTCGTACAGGTCGAGGGGGTCTCGCAAGTCACGCCTCCTCAGGGCCGTCCGGGGGCGACCACGCGGGGCGCACGCCCCGCCCCCCGTGAACGCCACGCCTGCCCGGCGGTGCCGCGACCAGTCCCTGCGGCCCTGGGCCGCCGACCATCCCAGGCGGCCGGCAGCGGCAGCCGTGTGCGCGGCTCACTCCTCGGGGACGGGCACGTCGCCGCCGTGCCGGTGTTCCAGCTCGGCCCGGCACAGCGGGCACACGGGCAGCCCCTTCGGGTCGCGGCTGGGCACCCAGCGGTACCCGCACAGCGCCTCGACTTCGTGGCCGAAGATGTAGGCGTCCGCGGCCTTGTTGCGGTCGATGATGTGGGCGACCAGGGGGCCGCCCGGACCGCCGTGGCTGGTCTCGGGCCGCTCGATGGTCAGCGGCGCTGACCTCGGGGCCCGTTCTGGGGCTCGTTGTGGGGCAGTGGTCATGACCTCGCTCCGGCTGATGGGTGCCGACGGCGCCAGGCGCGCCATCCTGAGGGGCGCGGTACTTGCGGACTACTTGCGGACTGTCCACTTGCGGACCACTTGCGGACTGTCCACTTGCGGACCACTTGCGGACTGTCCACTTGCGGACCCTGCAATCGTGTCATGCCCGACACCATTCCTGCGCCCTTCGACGACACGGTTGCGCGCCTGCCCCGAGGACCCGGCCGTGCTCATGCCCGCGTCGGGGACGACAGGACGTACGGGACGCCGAGCAGCCATGATGGTCAGTCATGAGGGGTAGCGAGTGGGTGCGCTCCGGTATCGGGAGGGCGACCGCCGAAAGGATCACGGTGTGCGGGTTGGACGTCGCCGACGACCTCATGGGCAAGGTGTCCTTCCCCGACCTCGCCTTCCTGCTGGTCGTCCGCCGCCTCCCCGACGAGCGGGAGTCGCGGTTGTTCAACGCGGTGTTGGTGTCGCTAGCCGATCATGGGCTCACTCCCTCCGTGCTGGCCGCCCGTCTCACCTACACGGGCGCGCCCGAGTCGCTGCAGGGGGCGATCGCCGCCGGCCTGCTCGGCGCGGGCAGCGTCTTCCTCGGGCCGACCGAGGACACCGCCCGGTTCCTGCACGACATCGTGGCCGGGCTCTCCGAACGTGAGGCCACCGACCATCTTCTGCGCGACATGGCGCTCACGGCAGTCCGCGAATCGGTGGGCGCCGGCCGCCGCGTCCCCGGGCTCGGTCACCCCGTGCACAAGGTGACCGACCCCCGGGTCCCGCGGCTGTACGACATCGCCTCCGAGTGCGACCTGCTCGGGCCGCATCTGCGGCTACTCGACGCCGTTGCGGACGCCTATGGCGAGGTCATCGGCCGCCGCCTGCCGATCAACGGCGCGGGCGCGGCCGGGGCGGCGCTCGCCGACCTCGGGATGCCGCCCGATCTCGCCCGCGGGTTCGCCCTGCTGGCGCGCGTGGCCGGGCTCATCGGCCACCTCG
The DNA here is from genome assembly GCA_017882765.1 of Frankiaceae bacterium. GTDB lineage: Bacteria > Actinomycetota > Actinomycetes > Frankiales > Frankiaceae > JADGOW01. The sequence goes on along the minus strand of JADGOW010000062.1, from coordinate 8,228 downwards.
CGGAGGAACGGACCTCGCCTCTCGGCATGGCCCTCTACCGCGAGATGGAGGAACGGATGGTCTACGACCATCCGGGCGACGAGTAGCCCGGCCGGCGCGCTGCAAGGGCTCCACCCGGCGATCACCTGCTCGTGCGGGACGCAGTGGGTCATGGTGTGTCCCGAAACGTCACGGGGCCGTTCCTGCCGAGCTTGGATGCACGCTCCAGTTCGTCCTCCGTCAACGTCTGGGTTGCCAGCGGCGGCAGGTGCCGGACGTCGTCCGGCCCGATGCCAGCGCCTCCCCGACACGCAGCCCCAGGTCGTCCTCGCACATCAGCAGGTGCCAGACCATCCGCTCCTGGATCGGGCGGTCAAACAGGCCGGTCTTTTCGACGAGATTGGCGACGAGGCCGTCTTCTTGCCACTGCTCGGAGAGCAGGTCGCGCTCACCGGCCTGCTGGTAGTCGTTGGTGCGCGGAATGCGCTTGCGCGTCAGCCGTCCCGTAATCATCGGGCCCTGCTCGTCGTGGGTGGGGAATTGCGCTTCTCGCAGCCCGCCGGTGATCGACGGTTCGTAATTGACGGGTGGGTTCGAGCCGTATTCGTCGATGTAGTGGGCCATGACGCTGTCGCGGTGATTGGTGGCAGGGCGGGTGTTCTTGGGGCGGTTGACCGGAGGCTGCAGGTGGTTCGGGCCCACCCGATAGCGCCTGTCGCTGTCGGGAAGGTGCGCCCGACCAGCGTCTTGTCGTCGGAGAAGTCCAGGCCGTCCACGAGCGCGCCGTGCCGAAAGCGATCTGCTCGTTGTCGGTGAAGAAGAAGAAGTTGTCGGTGGAGAAGCGAACGGCCGCGTTGGTGCGCTTGCCCGCTTCCTGCATCACCTTCGCCCGGGTGAACCGGGAGATGGAGTCCCTCTCCCGCTCGTCCGGCCGATTTCTGAATCCCAAACAAAGGGTGGTGTTGTTGGTTGCTGGGCTAAGGCGAGTGGAGGCGTTGATACGTTCGTGCGGCCACATCGCGCAGCCAAGGCTGCTCCGACCAGTGGCGTTCCGCGAACGCGCCGATCTGTTGGCGGTACGTCAGCGTCATACCGATGACATCCAGGCCCTCCAGGAACATCCGCCGATGCCGGGCGGACAGGGCGAACGGCGCGTCCACGCTGGCGCTCCGGAAACGCAACGTGGCCACGTCGATGCTGACGTGGTTCCGGTTGGGGTCGGCGGCGTCCGCCAAAGCCCGGGCGATCTTGTCCTGCGGGAGGGTCACGAGCATCAGTCGATTGTTCACAGCGTTCGAGTAGAAGATCTCGGCGAAACTGGAGGCAACCACAGCCCGGATCCCGAACTCCAGCAGACCCCAAACAGCGTGTTCGCGGCTGGAGCCGCAACCGAAGTTGGAGCCGCTGATGAGGATACTGACGTCGGCGTAATCGGGGCGGTTCAGCACGCAATCTGGCTTCGGCCGGCCATTCTCGTCGAAGCGCAAGTCGTACAGCAGCCCTTTGTCCAGCCCGGACTTGTCGATGCCTCGCAAGAACTGCTTGGGCATGATCTGGTCGGTGTCCAGGTTGTCGATCGCCAGGGCCGCAGCTCGTCCCTCGATGACAGCGGTCTCGGTCATGACTGGCTCCCGGGTGTGAGGGTGGGCCGGCGCTGGAGCCGTCGGACGTCGCTGATGGTGCCGGTGATCGCGGCGGCCGCGGCCATCGGCGGGCTCATCAGATGCGTGACCGAGCCCCGCCCCTGGCGGCCCTCGAAGTTCCGGTTCGTCGTTGACGCGCAGCGCTCGCCGGCCCCCACCACGTCGTCGTTCATCGCCAGACACATCGAGCAGCCCGGCTTGCGCCACTCGAATCCGGCGTCTGTGAACAGGCGATCCAGCCCCTCCGCCTCGGCCTGGCGCCGGACCGCGCCGGAGCCGGGGACCACCATCGCCCGCACCCCGCGAGCGACAGTGCGGCCGCGCACGACATCGGACGCGGCGCGCAGGTCCTCGATCCGGGCATTCGTGCAGGATCCGATGAACACGTGCTGCACCGGGATGCCCTCGATAGGCGCTCCGGGCGAAAGACGCGTGTAGCCCAGGGCTCGTCGGGTGGCTTGCCGGGTGGCCTCATCGTCCTGCTGATCGGGCCGAGGCACCCTTCCGTTGATCGGCATCACCTGGTCCGGGCTGGTGCCCCAGGAGACGTGGGGCACCACGCTGCCGGCCTCGAACCGGTGCTCGACGTCGAACTGGGCGTCCGCGTCGCTGCGCAACGTGGCCCAATGGGCCAGGGCCAGATCACGAGTGTCTCCCGTGATGTCCGGCGCGCGTTCCAGGACGTAGCCGATCGTGGTCTGATCGGGGGCGATCAAGGCTCCCCGGGCCCCTGCCTCCAGGGTCATGTTGCACAGCGTCAACCGAGACTCGACCGACAAGGCGGCAATCGCCGGGCCCGTGAACTCGACCACGTAGCCGCGTGCCCCCTCCGCGCCGATCGTGCCCAGGACCATCAAGATCAGGTCCTTCACCGTCGTGCCCTCGGGCAGGGCCCCGTCGATCCCTATGCGCATGTCCCGGGCCACGGGGTAGGCCAGCGTCTGCGTTGCCAACACGTGCTCGAGTTCGGTCGTGCCGATCCCGAAACCGAGTGCGCCGAGAGCCCCATGTGTAGTGGTATGACTGTCGCCGCAGATAACGACCATGCCAGGCCGCACCATCCCATGCTCCGGTGCGACGACGTGCTCGATCCCCTGCAGGGGATCGTTGGCGTCGAACAGCGAGATGCCGTGCCTGGCGCAGTTCGCTTCGAGGGTGCGGGCCTGCAGCGCCGAGGCTGGATCTCCGATGACCCGGGGGGTGACCGCCGCCGTCGGAATGATGTGGCTGACCACCGCCATGTTCTGGCCCGGGACGGGTACCTCGAGACCCCGCTCATGCAGTCCGGCAAAGGCCTGGGGACTTGTGTATTCATTCATCAGGTGCAGGTCGCAGAACAGCAGCACGTTCTGCTCATCGAGGACGGCGACTGTGTGCGAGTCCACCAACCTCCGGTACAGCGTCCGGGCGGTCATTCGTACCGCCCGGCGAGGAAGGGAATGGCCCTGGCCAGCAGCATGTCGGGTTCTTCCTCACCGATGTAGTGGCCGCAGGGCAGGGCCTCACCGCGGACGTCGTCGGCGACCCGGCGCCATTCGGTGAGCGGTTGGAAGCATTTGCCGACCGAGCCCTGCGCCCCCCACAGGACCATGAGCGGCATGCCCAGTCGCCGGCCCGCCTCCCGGTCGGCGCGATCCAGTTCCAGATCGATGCTTGCGGATGCGCGGTAGTCCTCGCAGATGCCGTGAGCGGTCCCGGGCAGTGTGATCGCCCGGGTGTATTCGGCCCACGCCCGGGGATCGAAAGGGGTCATGCCGGCGCTGCGCCGCCCCATGACGTCATGAAGATACGCCTCGGGGTCTGCCTCGATCAGGCGCTCCGGCAGCCTCGCCGCCTGGATCAGGAAGAACCAGTGCCAGTAGGCCCGGGCGAACCGATCGGTGGTCTGCTCGTACATGGCCAGCGTGGGCGCGATGTCCAGCAGGACCATGCGGCTCACCTCATCGCCGTGATCTGCCGCCAGTCGATGCGCGACGCGGGCCCCGCGGTCGTGGGCCAGGACGGTGAAACGATCATGACCGAGCCCCTGCATCACTCGCGCCATGTCGGCCGCCATGACTCGCTTGCTGTAGTTGGCATGATCCGTGGCGCCCGGTGGTTTCGACGAGTCCCCGTAACCGCGCAGATCCGCCAGGACCAGGCTGAAGTGCGCGCCCAGTCTCGGCGCCACCTTGTGCCATCGCACGTGCGTCTCCGGGTGCCCGTGCAGCAGTAGCAGCGGTGGACCGTCCGGCAGCCCCCCGGTCACTGTGCGGATGGTGATGCCGTCCGCGGTGGGGATGTCATGAGCCGAGAAGCCAGGGAACAGGGCGACGTCGTTCATCGGCAGGTCTTCCCCCCCCGGTGGGACTGAGGCGTTTCTGACTTAATGCCACGGATCCAGTTTGTTCTAACCCACATCGCCGGGTCCGGTTGTGGCGCCAGTTTCTCGGGTCCTGCGGTGGGTGGCAAGTCGGGTCTGGCGGGCTCGTTCCAGGCCGTCGCGGCGGGCTTGCCGGATGGCGTCTCTGCAGCCTTGGTGTTCGTCGTCGGGGGTGGGCAGCCGCCAACTTCTGCTCGGTCGGCTACGCCGAGTCCTGTTCCATATCTTCGGTGTCGGTTGGGCCTGTTGATTTTAGGGCTGCGCTGACGTCCTCACCAGGAGGGTTATGCAGAGCAGATCTTGTGGAAGTGCCGCACAATGACGGTTGAGATGGTTGTGGTAAATGTTGCCAGGGGTCCAGGGGTCGGCGGTAGTCGGTGTGGAGGATGCCGGTGCCCCTTGCGCGGTCTTCAGCGGGCGGCTGGCGCCAGGTCTTGAAGTTGGCGATGGTCCGTTCGATGCGATAGCGGATCTGGTTGACCTGTTTGTTGAACTTCTGCTCCCAGTCCAGAAGGTTCCGGCCTGCGGGTTCCGGGAGTCGCCCAGCACCCGGCCCAGCACTGGCGTCAGGCCACTGACGGCCCGGCTGATCGTCGGCTGGGACACCCCGAACGTCTCGGCCAGCTCCGCCTGCACCCGATTGCGTCGCAGCTACGTCAACGCAACGACCACAGCCCTGAACAATCCCAGGATCGGCGGCCAGACATTCTCCCGGGCATCTGCAGTCTCTCGTCGCACCAGGCCGCACAGTAGCCGAATGCCTTTGTGCGGCTCATGTACCACGCGCTCGGGGATGCGCTCCCGGTCGAAGTGGCTCATCTTCTCCAGGAAGTGGTAGTCCCCATCGTCGGCCCGGGCCCCGACGGTGCGCTGGTTCTGGTTGTCATAGATCGGGTGCCCCTGACGGTCGGTCAATGTGGCGCTCGTCCCCGCGGTCGAATCCCTGCTCGCGACGTCGGTCCTGGTGTTTCCTCCTCGGCCTGTTCGGCTGTGCTTTCTTGGCTTTCCTGTTCGTGCTTACGATTCGTCGACTGGCTCGACTGGGTCTCCTGGCATGCGGGGCACAGGCCCCACCAGTTCACTTCCGCCTCGTCGAGGACGAAACCGTGCGTGTCGCCGGGCTCGGCGCGCCCAGGCGCGCCCTGGTGATCCCCGCAACGTCGTCCGCGGTCAGGTGCGCCCGCCCGTCGAGCACGTCGAGGACCGCCTCAAGATCAACACACGTACCTTTTGTCCGTCCGACATGTCCGGCTAAACCGGACGCGCATCGGCACGGTGTGTTGACCTTGCTCCGCCGGAGGGGAGTACTGTGGTGATCTTGTTGGAGGAGGGGCGGTAGCTGTGCCATCGTGCGGGGAGCAACCCGGCGCTGGTACGCCGTCGTCGAGGAGGAGGTCGCCATGAACTCGAAACCGACCCTCCTGTCACCGGATGAGGTGACCGAGGCGCTGAAGGCCCTGCCGGACTGGTCCGGGGATACCTCCGCAATCAGCAGGACGGTTCGAGCCCCCAGCTTCACCACCGGCATCGACCTGGTACGCCGGGTAGCCGACGTCGCCGAGGAGATGAACCACCACCCCGACATCGACATCCGCTGGCGCAACGTCACCTTCACCCTGGCGACGCACGTCGCTGGTGGCGTCACCGTCCTGGATGTCGAGTTGGCAGGGCGTATCGACCAGCAGGCGGCCAGGTCCGGCTGAACGTCCGCCTGAACGAAGCCTGAGCGGAGCCGGAACGGGCCAGGATGGTCCCGTGACAGAAACCCTTTCCGTCGGGCTCGAAGGCGAGCAGACGTTCACGGTGACGCGGGAGATGTCCCCGCCGCACCTGCCGGTGCCGGTCCTGTCGACCCCGGCGATGGTGCAACAAATCGAGCAGACCTGCCTGCTCAGCGTGCAGCCGCTGCTGGAAGAGGGGCTGACGACCGTCGGCACCCACATCTGCGTCAGCCACGCCCGGGCAGCGGCCGAGGGGCAGGACGTCACCGTGCACTCGCGCCTCACGGAGATCAACAAGCGCAGGCTGACTTTCGACGTGATTGTGGACGGGCCGGCCGGAAGGTTGAGTGAGGGCACCCATCAACGAACTGTCGTCGACTTCCGGCGGATGGCGGGATAACTCCACAGGCAGCCGCCAAGATGGGACATAGACGCCCAGAACGGATCTCATGGACAAGGGGTAGTGGATGCGGGACATCGCGCAGGAACGGCAGGAGATCGACGCGGCGGTGGAGGGCTGGACGCTGCCGAAGGCCTTCGCGGCCGCGGCCGCCCGCTTCCCGGACAGCCGCGCGGTCGAATGGCGTGGCGACGGCGGCACCTGGCAGGCGATGACTCTCGGCGATTACCGCGACGTCGTGCGCGATCTCACACTCGGGCTTGCCGGTCTGGGCTTCGACCCGGGCGAGTTCGGGCTGATCCTGGCCTCGAACGTTCCCGAGCACGCCATCGCCGACCTGGCCGTCATCCACGCGCGGGGCTCGTCGGTCAGCCTGTACAGCACCTTGGCGCCGGAGCAGATCATCTGGATCGCCAACCATTGCGGCGGCGCCGTCGCCTTCGTCGAGGATGAGGCCCAGCTCGAGACGATGCGCCGGGTCAAGCCCGAGGTGCCGACGCTGCGCCTGGTAGTCCTCATGCGCGGGCAGCCCGACCCGGCAGAGGAGTGGGTGATGGGGTGGGACGACATCCTTGCCCTCGGGCGCGCTGCGGCGGCAGCCGACCCGAAGGCGTTCGACCGCCTCTGGCAGCAGATCCAGCCGGAGGACCTGCTGTCGCTGATCTACACGTCCGGGACGACCGGCACGCCCAAGGGCGTGATGTACACCCACCGGAACATCATCTGGACTGCCGAGTCGATCGGGCGGATGGTCGGCCGGGAGGTGCTCAACGACTCGCGCCTCGTCTCGTACCTGCCTCTGGCCCACGTCGCGGAGAGGTTCATCAGCCACTGGGGGCCGTTGTGGTACTGCGCGGCCCGCGGCGAGACCGGCACGGTCCGCTTCTGCCCCGACCTGACGCAGCTGCTGCCCTACCTCATCGAGACGCGACCGACCATCTTCGTCGGCGTGCCCCGCGTTTGGGAGAAGCTGCAGGCCGCGATCCGGCTGGGCGCGGCTGCCGAGGCCGACGAGCAGCGCCGGGCGATGGTGCTCAAGGCGCTCGACGTCGCGACGCAGGTCTCCCTCCTGCGCCATCAGGGTGAGCCCGTGCCCGCGGAGCTCAAGGCCGCGCACGAGCAGTTCGGGCCGGTCTACGCGGCCATCCGGGCAAAGCTCGGGTTCGACCAGTGCGTGTGGGCCGTCACCTCGACCGCTCCGACGCCGCTGGACGTGGAGCTGTTCTTCGCCGGCATCGGCCTGCCCCTGCTGGAGGTGTGGGGGATGAGCGAGCTGACCGGCCCGGCGACCGCCGTCGCCCCCGACAACGTCCGTTTCGGCACCTGCGGGGCGGCGATTCCCGGCGTCGAGGCTCGTATCGCCGACGACGGTGAGCTGATGGTCCGCGGCGGAAACGTGATGGCGGGCTACTACCGCTCCCCGCAGCAGACCGCGGACACCCTCGGCCCCGACGGCTGGCTGCGCACGGGCGACATCGCCCAGGTCGACGCGGAGGGCTTCTTTCGCATCGTCGACCGCAAGAAGGAGCTGATCATCACCTCCAGCGGCAAGAACATTGCCCCCGTGCAGGTGGAGGCTTACCTCAAGCAACCCGCTCGTCGGCCAGGCCATCGCGGTCGGTGATCGGCGCAACTACCTCTGTGCCCTGCTCGTCCTCGACCCCGAGGTGGCGCCGCTGTGGGCGCAGGGCCGCGGCATCCAGTCGAGTTCGTTGGCCGATCTCGCCAGCCGGCCGGAGGTCGTCGAGGCCGTCCGGCAGGCAGTAGCCGAGGCGAACTCGCGGCTGTCGCGGATCGAGCAGATCAAGCGTTTCGTCCTGCTCGGCGCCGAATGGACATCCCAGTCCGGTGAGCTCACGCCCACCCAGAAGATGCGCCGCAACGTGGTGCTGCGCCGTTATGCCGCGGAGGTCGACGGCATGTACGCCGAACCGCCCACCGGGGTCGACGTCGCGGGAGGGGCTCTCGTCCTTGCGGCTGCCCCCGTCCCGGCCGGGGCGTCCTAGCCGCGCCCTTCCGAGTCTGGGGAGGATTCCGGTCGCTCCGGCGACCCGAATCCTCCCCGAACTGCTCTCCCAGGTAACTCACAGCTTGCTCTCAGCCGCCTCCCAGGTGCGGGACCG
>JADGOW010000061.1 GCA_017882765.1 Frankiaceae bacterium | reverse complement strand
CCGAGCGAGCTGCCGCAGGCGGGCCTGCCGCTTCAGTGCCGACCGCTTCAGTGCCGACCGCCGCGGCGCCCGTGCCCGCGACAAGCACCAGGGCGATCCCCACCGCCACCGCCACGACCAAGCCAGCCCAGGCGCGACAGACGAGGCTGGTAGTCCGCGCGGCTTCCCGCACCGCCCGCAGCGGACCGCTTGGCCTGACCGCCATCTGACCCACGATCCCCGTCCGGTTGGCCCTCTGCCCGAGTCGCCCCACACCGATCAGAGAAGTGATGTGAGCTGAAGCGAGGCGACAATGAGTCGAGCATCCTGGATTCCAGCAGCTGCCCAGCGAGCAGCTGGGAATCGTGGTGCTCGCAAACGGCGCGCAGATCGGTGTCCCGGAGACGATCACCCAGTCATTAGGTTCACGCTCACGCACCATGACGCGAACATGTTCACCTCCCCTCGAGACCTCGGTGGCCGCGGTGACCTTCGCGATCGGGTCGGCCGGCTGGGCGACCGGTGCAAAGATCGCCGAGCTCGGGACGTTCGTCCGCAGCTGTGGGACGTGCCGACACCGCCGGCCGGTGTGATCGCCGGCGTCAGCCCAGCAGCTGCGCGTACACGTCCAGAACGCTGGCAGCCGACCGGGCGGCGTCCGGCCAGTCGCGCGCACGGCACAGCCCCCGCCGCGCCAGCGCCTGGGCGGCTTCCTCGTCGTCGAGCAGCCCGGCAAGGGCCCGCGCAAGCGCGCGAGGATCACCCGGGGGCACGAGCAGGGCAGCGTCCGCCCCGGTCAGCGCGGGGACGCCCCCCACGGCGGTGGCCACAAGCGGGCACCCGGCTTGCAGCGCCTCGTGAGCGGCCAGCGGGCTCCCCTCCCAATGCGACGGCAGGACGGCGAGGTCGGCAGCCGCCAGCAAGTCGGCAACGTCGGATCGAGGGCCGAGCAGGCGCACGGGGGCGGCGCTGTCCGCGATCCGGGACGCCAGCCGCGCCTGCAGTGGTCCCTCCCCGGCGATGACGACAAGGGGACGTCGGGGATGCCGCGCAAGCAACGACGCGGCCTCCAGGAGAACGTCGAGCCCCTTCTGCGGGGCGAGCCGCGCGACGCAGACCAGCAGTGCCCGGTCGCCGACACCGAGGTCCGCACGCACCTGCCGGCGGGACCTCCTGGGGGCGGGCAGGCGGGCGGCGCCGACGGGAATGAGCCGTGGGCGCCCGCCGCAGGCGGCGGCACGCCGCACGCGATCGGGTGAGACACACAAGGTGACCGTCGCCCGGCGCGCCAGGTAATGCTCGGCGGCCGCCTGCGCCCCGCGCCGCGCCCGGCCGCCGAACGCAGCGTTGTGCCACGTGACCGCGAAGGGAACGGCGCGGCTGGTGGCGACCCCCGCGAGGAGCCCGGCCGTCAGGCCGTGAGCATGCACCACCTCGGCGCCGGCGACGGCGGACCGCAGGCGCGGCAACCCCGCGGGCCCAGCCGCTTGGACGACCCCGGCACCGGCCGCGGCGTAGCCGAACCGGGACAGTGTGTCGCCGGGCCCGGCCACGCTCACCTGAGCTCGCGCGGCCACGAGAGCCTCGACGAGGACACGCACGTGCCTGCCGAGGCCGCCGGTCGAGGCGCCCAGGACGAGGCAGACTGTGGCGCCCGCGAACCGCCCGCCTGACCCCGCCCACGGCTCCTGGAGGCCGGCCACGCCCTCACCGCACCATTTCGCGTAGGCGGGCGGGCAGTGCCCCACGATCGGCCGTCCCGACCGCGGCGCCGGCCGCGGCGAGGCCGGCGCCGCCAGTGGCCAACAGGGACATGAGGACGTTCCCGCTGCTCGTCCACGCCGCCACGGCGAGGCCGGTCACGGCAGCCACGGTTCCCGCCAGCCCACCGACGGCGAGCGTGCGGCCGATGCGCGCGAACGCCCCGCCGGCGCCGACCGAGACAAGCGCCACGACCAGCAACGCCCCGGCAACGGTCATCCCCGCCGAGTTGCCGGCACCGAGCAGGGACGCCGCCGGAGCCGACGGAAACGCGGCCACCAGGGCCACGTCAGTCACGATCACCGTCACCCATCCGGCGACCACGGCTGCCCCGGCCCGCCGGGTCGCGCGACGGGCATACAGCGCCCGCATCGTCACCGCCAGTACTGCGAAACCCGGCAGCCCCGGGGCGAACGAGACGATGGCATCGCGCAGATCGCTGCCGCCGGAAAGGCTGGTACCGGCCCGGACTCCGAGCACCAGTCTGGCCACCGGCCCGGCCAGGGCGACCAGGAGACCCGCCCCGACCAGCCCGCCCAGCAGTACGGCGCGCAGGGCGCGGGACAGGATGCGGTCGTATCGGGCCCCGTCGACCGCCGGCGCGGACATCGCCGCCGACAGCGCCGGGAAGGCGGTCGTCGCGGCCGGGACGGCCAGCACCGCCCAGGGCACCACGAACACCGCCGTTGCCTGCATGAAGATCGTCTGTGCTCCCTCCTGGGAGCTGGCCAGGCGCAGGGCGACGAGCAGCGACGCCTGCTGGGCGAGCAGCCCGGCCATACCCGCCGCGGCGAGCCGGCGCACCGCCACCGCCACCCCGTCAGGAAACCGGAACGTGGGTCGCAGGCCCAGGCGCAGCCGCAACGTAGGCACCGCGACCGTGAGGGTGAGCGCGACAACGCCCAGTGTCGTTCCCCCGGAAAGCACCAGCGCGCCCGCCCGGCCGACCGTGCTCACGGCGAGCCCGGGATTCACGCCGGCGAAGAGCAGGTAGCACGCGATGACGACCAGGCTGCTCAGCAGCGGCGCGAGGGCGGGGGCAAGGAACCGGCGGTGGGCCTGCAAGGTGCCTGAGCACACGATGCCGATGCCGTAGAGGACGACTTGGGGCGCGAAGACGATCAGCATGCCGGCGCCGAGGTCGACGCGCGCCGCCCGGTCCGGCGCATCCGCGGCGATCAGCAGACCGAGAATCTGACGGCTGAAGACCGCGCAAAGGAATGCCGGCGGGAGGAGCACCACGACGGTCCAGGTGAGCAGGGCCGAGACCGTGCGCCGCAGGGCAGCGACGTCCCGCGCCGCCGCCGGCCCAGCGAGCACGGGAACCACGAGGCCGGCAAGTGCGCCGCCGGCTACCGACTCGTAGATGACGTTGGGAACAGTGTTCGCAGCAAGGTAGGTGTCGCCGAGGACTCCCGCTCCGAAGACCCGGCCGAAGACGGTGACGCGGACGAAACCCGCGATCCGTGCGGCCACAGTCGTAGCGGCGATGAGCGTCGAGGCCCGCGCCAACCCCTGCGATGGCGCCGCTCCCGGCGACCATTCCGGACTCGCCGGCAACGCGCCGGATCGAGTCGCCGCACTCGCGGGCGGCAGTGTCGTCGTCACGGCCGCCTGCCGAGACGATCGAGCCAACGCAGCATCGGCACGGCCTCGATGCTCCGGCTGAAGCTCACTGCCTCGCTCAGCGCGGTCGCGGCGCTGAGAGCGCCGAGCAGCGCCACCCGGTGCAGACGCCGGCCGGAGCGCGCCAAGCCCCACCCGACGAGTGCGCCCGCGGCGTTCGACCCCGCGTCGCCCAGCATCGTCGCCTCGGCAAGGTCGGCGGGCAACAGGCCGGCGGCCGCGCCGGCCGCGGCAGCGAGCACGACCCCGGTCGGTACGTCGGTGGCGGGAGCCGCAAGCGCCCCCGCCGTGGACGCGGCAAGCACGGCCTTGAGGGCTCGTCCCGGAACCACGTCCAGCAGGTTCACGAAGTTGGCCGACGCGGCGATCACGCCGCCGGCAACCAGCGTGTCGACGACGCCTCGCTGCACCGGGACCGGCGACGCCGGCGCGCGCAGGCCGAGCCGGCCGCCCCCGAGGTGCGCGGCAGCGGCCGACGGCAGCCCGGCGACGGCGAGCCCGGCGGTCACCACAACGATGGCCTTGAGCTGGCCCGAGGTGGCCCGGCCCGCCCGGAGCGCGGCGAGGTGACCGCGCACACCCCGGTCCGCCCGTGCGCCCCGCAGGTCATCGATCCGGCCGGCCGCAACGACGGGGGCCTCCAGCGCGACCAGGGTGGGCAGGGTTGCCGGCGCGGCCACAGCGATCCCGGCAAGGCCGGCGGCCACGAACGCCGGCCCCTCGGCAAGCCCGACCGGGCAGCCCCTCGCATTCACAGCGACCCAGCCAGGCCTGGTGCCGAACGCCCGCACGACCAGCGGGGCGGTGGATGCGGCCAGCACGGCGGCCAGCATCCGGCCGCGCACCGGGAACCGGCCCCCCGGATGCACCGGTGCCAGCGGGACGGTCGGCATCACAGGGCCAGGGGCAGCCAGGGAGCCAGGCTGTGCCAGCTGCCGGACACCACAGCGAGGTGGCCGGAACCCGACATGAGGAACACGGCCAGGATGACCGCCGTCATGATCAAGGCGGCCACCGCCAGGAGCAGGCGGTGCGGGGCTGTGACCTCGCCGCGGTAGAGGCAGCTCACGCCCGTCGCGTCGACGAGCTTGCTGCCCACGCGCAGCCGGGTGAGGAACGTGCTGGACATCCCCGCCCGGCCCTTGTCGAGGAACTCGGCGAGCGTGCCGTGCGTGCCGACCGCCACGATCAGTTCGGCGCCGCACTCGTCGGCGAGCAGCAAGGCCACGTCCTCACTGGTGCCAGCGGCCGCAAAGACGACCGCGGACAGCCCGAGGTCGGCAACACGCTGCAGCCCTGGCGCCCGCCCGTCCCGGTAGGCGTGCACGACGATCTCAGCGCCGCAGGCAAGCACGTCGTCGCTGACCGAGTCCATGTCCCCCACGATGAGATCGGGCCGATAGCCGGCTTCGCGCAGCGCGTCCGCGCCGCCGTCGACCCCGATCAGGACCGGCCGGTGCTCCCGGATGTAGGGACGCAGCGACGCCAGATCTTCCCGGTGGGAGGGGCCCCGCACGACGATGAGAACCTGCCGGTCGCGGATCTGGGTGCGCAGCGCCGGCACGTCGACTCCGTCGAGAAGCAAGTGCCGCTCGCGGTGCAGGAAGTCCATGGTGTTCGCGGCGAATGCCTCGATCTGCGCGGCTGCGCCGGCGCGCGCCCCCTCCATCGCCCGCGAGACCGCGGCATGGTCCAACACGACGCCGGCCGCGATCACGACGCTGCCGGCAAGCAGCCGGTTCCCGTCCACAGTGACGAGATCGCCGTCCCGGACCCGATCAAAGATCTCCGGCCCGGCCTGGTCGAGCAGCGGGATGCCGGCCGACACGAGGATCTGGGGCCCGAGGTTGGGATACCGGCCGCTGATGCTGGGGGCTGCGTTCACGACCGCCCCGACGCGGCAGGCGATGAGCGCTTCGGCGCTGACCCGGTCAATGTCGCGATGGTCGAGGACGGCCACGTCGCCGGGGCGGATTCGCCGAGTGAGGTTCTTGGTGCAGCGGTCGAGCCTCGCGACCCCGCGGACCACGACCGGGCATTCGGCCTGCCGGGCTGTGACCAGAGCCCGGTCAGGCCGCGGCACGGCCCACTCCCTCGGCGGCCGCCGCAGCGAGCAGTTCCTCGGCGTGGGCCCGGGCCGAGGCACTGTCCTCCATCCCCGCGAGCATGCGCGACAGCTCCCGTAGGCGGTCTTCGCCGTCCAGCAACTCGACCCCGCTCGCCGTGATCTGTCCGGTCGCCGCCTTGACCACCCGCAGGTGCCGGTCGGCGAAGGCCGCGACCTGGGGCAGGTGGGTCACGCAGATCACCTGGTGCCGCCGGGCGAGCCGGGCCAGCCGACGCCCCACCTCCACCGCCGCCCGGCCACCCACGCCCGCGTCGACCTCGTCGAATATCAGGGTCGGGGGCGCGCCCGAATCGGCGAAGACAACCTCCACCGCCAGCATGACCCGCGACAACTCGCCTCCGGAGGCCCCCCGGGCCAGCGGCCGGGCGGGGGCGCCCGCGTGCGGCACAAGGAGCAGGTCAACCTCGTCACAGCCGGTCGCGCCGTAGGCCCACCGGCCGTCCCCACCCGGTAGCCCCGCGGGATCCTCCCGCCGGGAAACCTCCGCACGCACCTGCGCATGCGGCATCGCGAGCGAGCGCAGCTCGGCCCCGACCGCCGCCCCGAACCGTTCCCCGGCCGCGACCCGGACGCCGTGCAACTCCTCGGCCAGCAGGGCCAGATCAGTGACCAGCCGGTGCTCACGTTCCCGCAGCTCGTCGATGCGCGGGCCGTCGCCGTCAAGGCCCGCAAGCCGGGTGGCAGCGTCGGTTGCCCACGCGAGGACGCCGCCCACGTCGCAGCCGTGCGTGCGGCACAGGCCCGTCAGGGCCGACCGGCGATCCTGCAGCTGCGCCAGGCGCCCAGGGTCAGCCTCGATCGACGTCCCGTAGCCCGCAAGGTCAGCCGCGGCGTCGGCCAGCTGCAGCGCCGTGTCCTCGACCCGGTCGGCAAGTTCGTCGAGCGCCCGATCGTGTCCCCGCGCCGTCCCCAGTTGCCGGCGGGCGGCACCGAGCAGGCCGAGCGCCGTCGGGCCGTCGTCGCCGCCGTCGTTGCCAGAGAGGACTTCGTGAGCGCCAAGCGCAGCCGCCCGCAGGCCCTCGGCGTGCTCGAGCCGTGACAGCTCACCGGCTACCTGGGCGTCCTCACCGGGGCGCGGGTCCACCCGCTCGACCTCCGCGAGCCCGACCCGCAGCAGCTCCGCCGCGCGGGTGCGCTCCTGCACGGAGCGCTCGAGGTGGGCGAGTTCCCTCCGCAGCGCACCGAGCTCCTCGAAGCACGCTGCGTACCGTTCGCGGAGCCCGAGGAGCCGATCGCCACCGAAGCGGTCGAGGGCCGACCGCTGCTCGGCGGGGCGGAGCAGCCGTAGCTGGTCGGACTGTCCGTGTACGGCGACGAGCCCGCCGACCACCTCGCCGAGCACGCCGGCCGGCACGGTCTGGCCACCGAGGTAGGCCCGGGACCGGCCGTCGGGGGTCAGGGACCGGGCAGCGAGCAGGCCGCCCTCATCCAGCTGCGCGCCCGCCTCCTGAGCGCGCGCGAGCGCCGCCCGACCATGCGGGTGGCCCGGTGCCGGCCGGAAGCGACCCTCGACGAGACCCCGGGCCGCACCGGCGCGTTGCAACCCACTGTCGGCGCGGGCCCCGGCGAGCAGCGCCAGCCCGGTCACGAGCATGGACTTGCCCGCGCCCGTCTCCCCGGTGACCACGGTGAAGGCGGGGGAGAACTCCAGGCACGCCTCCTCGATGACCCCGAGGCCGGTGATACGCATCTCCTCGAGCACGGAGGCGACTGTAGGTCGCGCCGGGGCGGGTTAGGCGCCTAACGCGCCCGGTTATCCGGTGCCTGAGCCGCGCCACCCCTCGACCGGCAGCCGGAACTTGCGGACCAGGCGGTCGGTGAAGGGCCGCCGGTCCATGCGCACGAGCTGGATGGACCGGCTGCCGCGCGACACATCGATCCGGGATCTGGCCGACACCGGAAAGGACCGCCGTCCATCGCAGGACAACACCGCCGAGGACTCCCCGGGCAGCACCTCGATTCCCACCGCAGTGTCCGGGGACAGGACCAGCGGGCGGGCGAACAGCGCGTGCGCGCTCACCGGGACAACCAGCGTCGCCTGCACCTGCGGCCACACGATCGGGCCACCGGCCGAGAAGGCGTAGGCCGTGGAGCCGGTGGGCGTGGCGCACACGACACCGTCACATCCCCAGCGCGACAGTGGCCGCCCCTCCACTTCCAGGACGCAGTCGAGCATCCGGGAACGGCGCGCCTTCTCGATCGACGCCTCGTTGAGCGCCCACCCCCGGTAAAGCACCTCCCCCTCGTGGCGGACAACCACGTCCAGCGTCATGCGCTGCTCCACGGCGTAGTCACCGTGCGCCACGCGATCCACTGTGGTTTCCAGCGCCTCCGGCTCGGCCTCGGCGAGGAAGCCGACGTGGCCGAGGTTGATCCCCAGTAGCGGGACGTCGGCGGCGCGCGCGAACTCCGCGCCCCGCAGCAGGCTTCCGTCCCCGCCCAGCACCACGATGAGTTCCGCGCCCGCAGCCGGATCCTTGTCCGGGTGCGCGACCGACGCGTGGTGCAAATCCAGGCGTCCCGCCTCCTCGTCCAGCACGCGCGGGCGGATACCGGCGGCGAGCAGCTGGTCGAGCACCTTCTGGACGCCCTCGCGGACGAAGTGGCGTCCGGTGTGGGCGACGACGAGAACCTCTCGTGTCACGCTTCCTCCCGCGGCGGCCCGGCGGGCGCATCCGGCCACGATCCTTGCGTGCCCGCAGGCGACGCCTCGACATCCCCCGCCACAACAGCGCGCGTCCCGTTGTCCGTAGCAGTTCCCGAGACGGACGCGGCCACCACTTCGATCCGCAGGGCGGGAGCATCCCGGGTCAGCCAGAGCAGGTATTCCACGTTGCCCGCGGGACCCGGCAGCGCGCTTGCCCGCAGGTCACGGGCGCCCAGCCCCAGCGCGGCGGCCGCCTCGGCGACCGCGACGATCGCCTTCGCCCGCAGCGCCGGCTCCCGCACGACCCCGCCGCGTCCCACCGACTGCCGGCCGACCTCGAATTGCGGCTTGACGAGCACCACGAGATCGCCCGTTTCCTGGGTACAAGCGGCCAGTGCGGGGAGCACGAGCCGCAGGCTGATGAACGAAAGATCCGCGACCACGAGATCGACCGCCCCGCCGATGGCTTCCGGGGTCAGGGTCCGCGCGTTGCACCGGTCGAGCACGCGGACACGCGGATCGGTGCGCAACTGCCACGCCAACTGCCCGTAGCCTACGTCGACGGCGACGACTTGCGCGGCGCCGGCCCGCAGCAGGACGTCGGTAAAGCCGCCTGTGGATGCCCCGGCATCGAGGCAACGCCGGCCGGCAATCAGAAGCGGGGGATCAGCCTTCGCCCAGGCGGAAACCGCCGGAGCCAGCTTGTGGGCGCCGCGAGAAACGTACGGGAGCCCCGCCCCCGTCGAGTCGGCCACGACGGCAAGCGGCGCGCAATCCTCGACCAGGGTCGCGGCTTTTCCTGCCACCAGCCCGCCGACCGTGACCCGGCCTGCCCCGATCGCTTCCACGGCCTGCTCCCGGGACCGGACCAGCCCGCGCCGGACCAGCTCGGCGTCCAGGCGCCGGCGCATGAGCTCGTGTCTCCTTCCCGCTGCCGATCAGACGCCGGCAGCGGTGGCCTGCAGCGCCTCCGTCAGCAGGCGGTGCACCTGGGCGTAGATCTCAGCGTGGCCGTCCGCTGTCGTTCCCGCCGAGCTCAGCGACTCCAGCCGGGCGCGCGCCTGGTCGAGGAGCTCGGCCACGCGGGCACCGGCCCCATCCGGCGCCGCGTCCGCCGCTTCCCCGGGGCCTTCCCCGGGACCGGTCACGGGGCCTTCCCTGGGGCCCTGCACGGGGCCTTCGCCGGGACCGGTCACGGCCGGCTCCGGCCGGGGGCGGTGGGCCGCCCGGCACCTGCCTCGGCCGGGCTGATGAGGAGCCGCCCGGCCGGCGCGTCCAGCCCGGTGATCCGTACCGCTGTGCTGGCCAGTTCCAGGTAGCCCCGTAAGGGGTGTCGCATGACCACTCCTGACCAACCGGGTATGGGGGGCTGCCCGTTTTGCGCGGTATCCCGATTCACTGGCGCTAGTGTCCGTCCTTCATGGGCACGCCGTGCCCCAGGACACGAACTGGCTGGGGGTTGTGGCTTCGTCGGAAGAATGCGAGGCGGCGCTGTTCCACCTTGCCGCCCGCTTTACGGAGGTGGACGAGGAGGTCCGGCGACGCCATGCGTCCGACCGCACCATCTCGTGCCGTATCCCCGATCTCGGGGTGACCTACTCGGGGCAGCTTCGGGACGGCTACATCGAGGACATCGACAACAGCGCGGCCGAACGGGGGGCCCACATCCGCCTCACCGTCGGCAGCGACGACCTTGTCGCGCTGACCGCCGGCCACCTGCCGCCGAGCAAGGCCTGGGCCACGGGGCGGCTCCGGGTCGACGCGAGCATTCAAGACCTGTGGAAGCTGCGCTCACTCCTCTGACCTGGAGTTCAGACCTGCGGTCGTCCTCAGCCCGGGACGGCGCCGGGCACCGCCCCTGCGGGCAGCCGGCTGGCCGCAGGGGGATTGTCGATGCCGACCAGCGGCCCGCCGTCCGGCGCATGCCACCACGCCATGCAGGCCGCCCGTAGGGCATCCAGGCCGTCCGCGCCATCGGGACGGAAGGCCCCGTCGCCGGCGCCGGAATGCGGCTCCCCGGGCCCGGGCGCGGACGCCCGGGCGAAGCGCAGCCAGCCGTGCTCGACGCGGGCAGTCCACCCGCCGCAGCGCCAGCCGGCCGCGGACGGGGAAACCTCGGGGTGCGTTCGGATCAGTCCGCGCAGGTCGGCGGACAGGTAGTCGGGCCGGCGGTTCGGCGGGGCGCGCAGCACGTCCAGGGGGCCGGTCACCCCGGTCAGCACCAGCATGCTGGGGGTCTGCCAGCGCACCGCCGCCTCGATGTCGGTATCGAGCCTGTCACCGACCACGAGCGGGCGGGTAGCGTGGGAACGCCGGATTGACTCAGCGTGCAGGGCCCACTCCGGTTTGCCCGCCACCTGCGGGGTCTGGCCAGTCGCTGCGGCGACGAGCGCGACCAGGGCGCCGTTGCCGGGCAAGAGGCCGCGGGTCGTCGGCAAGGTCAGGTCGCGGTTCGCGGCCACCCAGAACGCACCCCTGCCCACCGCAAGGGCGGCTTCGGCGAGCGTCTGGTAGCCGATGTCGGGGTCGAGCCCCTGCACGACCGCTGCCGGATCTTCGTCCGCCGAGGACACGACGGAGAAGCCAGCGGCGCGGACGGCCTCCAGCAACCCGCGCCCGCCCGCGACGAGGACGGCGGCACCGGCGGGGAGCCGCTCGGCGAGCATCGCCGCCGCTGCCTGCGACGACGTGACGACCTCGGCCGAGTCGGCGGGGACATCCAGAGACGTGAGGTGCTCGGCCACCTCGACCGGAGTCCGTAGGGCGTTGTTCGTGACGAACGCCAGCCGCATGCCATCCGAACGCGCGGCCCTCAGGACGTGCGCGACATGCGGTATCGCCTCCTGACCCAGGTAGAGAACGCCGTCGAGGTCGAGGAGGGCCACGTCGTACTCCACGCTCAGCGCATGCCCGCAGGGGCGCAGCCCGCGCCTTGGTGGTCCTGGCGCGGCGTTCATTGCCGCCCAAGTGCCGCACGTGCGCCGCGCAGCGCCCGGTCGTAATGACCGACCCCGGGACGGAGGGCGACGGCGAGCGCCAGATGCTCCACCGCGGTCCTGAGATCGCCGTTGCGCCGCGCGGCGACCCCCAGGCCGAACTGTGCATAGTCGTCGGCCGGATCCACTTCGACGATGGCCGCGAAGTTCTCCTGCGCCTGCGGGTACTGCCCCGCCGCGTACTGGGCGCGCGCGAGAGCCTCGCGCACGCTCCGGGACCCGGGTTCCGCGTCGGCGGCCCGGGACAGGAGCTGGATCGCGGCGGCGGGGCTGCCCTGCCGGAGCAACTCGACCCCCCGCACGTACCACTCGTAGACATCCCCGACAGGGCGGCCGCCATCGTCGCGCGGGTCGCCCTGGGTTGCTTCGCCCTGGGTTGCTTCGCCCTGGGTTGCTTCGCCCTGGGCTGGGTCGCCCCTGGCCGGGTCGCCCTGGGCCTCATTGCCCGTCACTGCACCTCCCCGGGCCGGACCTGCCTGGCCGCCACGCCCGCACGCGGGCGAATGAGCACTTACCATCCGACTCATGCCCACCGAGACCGTCCCTACTTCGACGTCCTCCCCTCCGGTGCCGCCCGGCCTGGTGCTGGCGCCGTTCCAGGGGCTTCGTTTCGGCGTGTCTGATGTGGGATCGCTGACCAGCCCCCCCTATGACGTAATCGACGAGCCGGAACGGAAGCAGCTCGAGGCGTCGCATCCGCACAACATCGTCCGCCTCATCCTGCCACGCGACGCGGCGGGGCAACCGGGGTCACGGTACGAACAGGCGGCAGCCAGGCTACGCACCTGGCGCAGCGACGGAATCCTCCGGCAGGACCCGGCACCCGCGCTCTACCTGTACGAGGAGATCGCCGGCGGGCACACTCAGCGGGGCCTGCTCGGGACGGTCGCGCTGGCCGAGGCGGGCGCGGGCATCATTCTCCCGCACGAGAACACGATGGCCGGGCCGGTCGCCGACCGCCTCGCCTTGATGCGGGCGACCGCCACCAACCTCGAACCGATCTTCTTGCTCTACGAGGGCGGTGGAGCGGCTAGTGAGGTGGTCGATCGCACTGGCGAAAGCGAGCTGCTGATCGAAACTGTCATCTCGGACGGGGCAGACGAGCAACGCCATCGAGTCTGGGCGGTGACCGACCCTGACACCCTGCACGAGGTCGCCGCCGACCTCCTGCCGCGGCGAGCCGTCATCGCCGACGGGCACCACCGCTACGCCACCTACCTGCAATACCAGCACGATCAGCATCTGGCCGGACGGGGCAACGGGCCGTGGGACCACGGCCTGAGCCTGCTCGTGGACGCCCTGCATTTCGGCCCGCAGGTACACCCGATCCACCGGGTCGTCCCCGGCCTGCCAGTCATGGTCGCCGCCGACCGGGCCCGCCCCGGTTTCGACGTGGAGCCGACCTCGGCGTCGCTGGCAGCGATGCTCAAAGTGCTGGCCGATGCCCCGCCCGGCCCGTCGTTCGTCCTCACTGACGGGACGTCGGCCTTTCTGCTGACCCGCATGCGCCACGACGTCGTCGACCCCCTCCTGCCGGGCGACCGGTCCGCCGCGACCCGCGGGCTGGACGTGACCGTCTTGCACGCGGGCCTCGTCGAGGGGCTCTGGCAGCTTGCCGACAACGAATCCGTCGTCGATTACCGGCACGACGCGGCCAGCGCCGTCCAGGCCGCCCGTGCCAGCGGCGGTACGGCAGTGCTGGTCAACGCCTCGCCCGCGACCAGCGTGGCCGCGGTGGCCGCTGCCGGAGAGCGCATGCCCAGGAAGTCGACGCTGTTCACCCCCAAGCCTCGCAGCGGCCTCGTGGTGCGTCCGATCGAGTAGGGGTCCTCTCGGGCCGCGCGCTCGCATCTCAGTATGTGGCTGCCCGTTTCCGGCTTGATCGGGCGGTTTGCGGTTCCGACCCGTGGGCCAATCACGGCTGCCGAGGGCAGCGTCACTGCTGCTCGGCGTCCGACCGGCCTTCCGCTGGCTGGTCAGGCAGCACCATTGCGGCGAGCCGCTCCGCGGCATCCGTTTCCCCCTCGTCCACCGCGTCCACGGCGAAGAACCACTCAGCGGCGTGTTCCTCCCGGCCGCAGGCGAGCAGGGCCTCCGCGTAGGCGTACCAGAGGCGGGCGGTCCACGGCATGACGACCGGCGGGTGCATGTCGGCGCCCTCCAGCAGGGCCAGGCCGGCCTCCGGCTGGGACATGTCGCGGCGGGCGCCCGACAGGACGATCCGCAACTCGGCCCACGTGGCCGGATCGAGGCGAGCCGCATCCGGTTCGTCGAGATAGCGCAGGGCGCGCTCCGGCCGCCCCAGCCCGCGTTCGCAGTCGGCCATGACGGCAAGGTGCTCCACCGAGCCGTTCATCCGGCGTGCCGCCCGCAGCTCCGCGAGCGCCTCGGCGTATTCCCCGGCCTCGTAGGCGCACAAGCCGACGGCCTCACGGCAGGCGGCGATCCGGGGCGCCAGCTGCCGCGCCGCACGCGCATGGCGCAGGGCGGTCGCTGGGTCGCTGTCGATGAGGGTCCCCGCCGCCACCAGGTGGGCTGCGACGCTGTCCGCAAGGGGAATCCGCAGGGAACGCAGCTCCCCCCGGACCTCAGCCGGCAGCGTCCGGGGATCGACATCCGCCGGGACGGGCGGGGGTGACTGAGCCTGTGCTGCTCGGCCTGCTTGTGATGCTCGGCCCGCTTGTGATGCTCGGTCATCGCGCCGGCGCGGCGCCTCACCACCAGCCGGTCCGGCCGCGTTCCCAGGGCGTGCGTGCCGACCCCGGGTGGAACCTTCACCGCGGCGGGGGCGCTCTTCGCCTCGTCCGACCCCGCGACGGGAGTCGTCCCCGCTCTGGCTGGACCGTTCGGACCCGTCACGACGGGGCCCACCATCGCCTTGGCTGAATCCGCGGCTGAATCCGCGACGGGGGCCCTCGCCGGCTTGGTTAAGCCGGCCGGCCCCGCCCCGACTCGCGCGCTCGCCGGGGAGCTCCTTGCCCCGCGACCCGCGTGTCCCAGCGGGCCGCTGCGGGCGGCCGTCCCCTCGCCCACCGCGAGAGGCCTGGCCTTGTGGGCCGGGTCGCTGAGGCGCGTCGCTGCGAACCGGCCCTGACCCCGAGGACCCCGAGGACCCCGAGGATCTCGCGGATCTCGAGAGACTCGTGGACCCGGAAGACCCGGAAGACCCCGAGCCTGAGCCACGGACCGGATCCCGGGGGGACGCTGACGCGGGACGGCCACGCCCCCCGTCGCGCGACGACCCGCGCAGCCGCGCAGCCTGCGCACGACCCCGGCCCGCACCGCCAGCCGTGGGTACGTCCTTTCGGCCGGAACGGCCCCCGGACCGCCCACGGCGATCCTCCACGCCCACCTCCGCGATCGAAAAACAATGAGGGCCACCCGTAGGGGTGACCCTCATAGATGTCCGGCGGCGCCCTACTCTCCCACGCAGCTTCCCACGCAGTACCATCGGC
>JADGOW010000215.1 GCA_017882765.1 Frankiaceae bacterium | reverse complement strand
AAGTGCTCGGAGCGCCTTACGTGGTCTTCGCCGGCAACGTCGGTGACGAGAACAGCCTCGCCGACGTGATCGAGCTCGTCGGGGGCAGCGGGACCCGGCAGGGCGGGCTGCCGCTGTAGGCGCGCCCGCTACTTCAGCAGCTTGCTCAGGCGGCGGTCGGCGAGCGGCTTGCCACCGGTCTGGCAGGTCGGGCAGTACTGCAGGCTCTTGTCGGCGAAGGAGACCTCGCGGATCGTGTCCCCGCACCGCGGGCAGGGCAGGCCGGTGCGCGCGTGCACCGACAGCCCCTCCTTCTTCTCCGCCTTCAGGTCGCCGGTCGCCAGCCCGGACGAGCGGGACACCGCGTCGGTCAGCGTCGTCACCAGTGCCTCGTGCAGGCGCCCGGCCTCCTCGGCGGTGACGTTCGCGGCCGGTTTGAACGGGGACAGCCGCGCCACCCAGAGCACCTCGTCCGAGTACGCGTTGCCGACGCCGGCCAGCACCGTCTGGTCGGTGAGCACCCCCTTGACCTGGGCCCGGCCGGCACTCGCCAGCAGTTCGGCGAACCGGTCCGCCGTGAGGGACGGGTCGAGCGGGTCGATGCCGAGACGGGCCACGCCGGGCACCTCGGCCGGGTCGCGGACGACGTAGACGGCCAGGCGTTTCTGGGTGCCGGCTTCGGTGAGGTCAAAACCCGAGTCGTCGTCGAGGACGACCCGCAGTGCGAGGGGCCCGCGCCCCGGCCGGGGCAGAGCGGCCGGTTGTTTGGCCTTCCAGGCCAGCCACCCTGCCCGGGCGAGATGGATCACCAGGTGCAGGCCGCTGACGTCGAGGTCGAGGAACTTGCCGTACCGGCACACCCCGATGATCTCCTGGCCCTGCAGGGCGAGCGGCGGTGGGTCGTAGGTCTTGAGGACGCTCACCGCGACCGGGTGGACGCGGGCGATGTAGCGGCCGACGGCGCGGGTTTCCAGCAAGGCGGCGAGGGCCGCGACCTCAGGCAGTTCGGGCATCGGCAGTTCTAGGACCGGCGGTTTTGGGCATCGGGCAGGTCAAAGACGCGCGCATGCAGCGCGTGCCGCTGCTGGAGGGCACAGCGCAACGCCCGGTGCAGCCCGTCCTCCAGATAGAGCTCGCCCTGCCAGCGGACGACGTGCGGGAACAGGTCGCCGTAGAACGTCGACTCCTCGGAAAGCAGCACGTCCAGTGCGAGCTGGCGCTTCGTCGTCACAAGCTGGTCGAGACGCACCGGGCGGGGCGGTACCTGCGCCCAGTCCCGCTGCCTGAGGCCATGCTCAGGGTACGGTCGCCCCTCCCGGACCTCTTTGAAGATCATCTACCTGACTCCGTTCGACCGGCGCCGACTGCGCGACACCCGCTCGAGTTCCACCGGTGCGCGCATCCAGTCGCCTTCCATCGTGCCCCATCGGCGGTCTCCATGCCCGACCCGGCCCGTGGCGGCAGGCACGCTCCATCGGCGCCGGTCAGGCGGCATGTCCGCGGTGTAGATCGGCACCTTGACGGAGCAGCTCCGCCTGCACGTCGGCGATCGGCACCGCACGCGGCAGCAACTGGTGAGAAGTGGCCAGGCCCGCGGTGACGCCCGCAGCGTGGCCGGTCGCGACCGCGGTGGGGGTGACCCGGTACGAGGAATGGGCCTCGTAGGTCCCTGAGATGCACCGGCCGGCTACGAGCAGCCGGTCGACCCCACGGGGCAGCAGGCAGCGCAGCGGGATCTCGTAGGCCGCCCCCGGCGGGAGATCCCGCAGGGTCGACCCCCGTCCGGTCGGATTGTGGATGTCGATGGGATAGGTGCCGCGGGCGATGACGTCGTCGAACGCCGCCGCGGACAGCACGTCATCGCCGGTCAGGACATAGTCGCCCAGCACCCGGCGGGTCTCCCGGACACCGACGCCGACACCGGTCTGCGCAAGGTAAGCGTCAGCGAACCCCGGGACGCGCGAGCGCAGGAACTCGGCGATCTGCCTGGCCTGCCGGTGACTGATCACTTCGGCGCGGGTGAGGTCGAAGACGTCGACGCCGAGCACTCTGGTGACCCTGGTCGAGTTCACCGCGACCTCGCTCGGGTGGGTCGTCCCGAACATGAGGATGTCCTCGCGGGGCAGGTCCAACTCGCCCGCCTCGCTGGCCTTCTGCACGAGATCCCAGAGCCCGTGCACGCCCCGCCACTGGTCGGGGTGGCGCCGCACGTAGTCGGCGAACAGGCGCCGCTCGACATCGACCATCCGGAACATGAGGCTCATCGGCTGGGTCAGGCCGTCCTCCCGGCCGATCTCGTAGGGGGCACCCGCGGCGGCCGCCACGTCCCCGTCGCCGGTGGCGTCGATCACGACTTGGGCGCGCACGACCTGGGGGCCCGACTTCGTCTCGAAGACGACCCCGTCCGGGCCTGCCGGCTCGAGCACCCCGCTGGCGAAGGCATGAAGCAGATAGGTGACGCCTGACTGGTCGAGGAGGTCAAGCGCGAAGGTCTTGAAGGCCTCCGGATCGAAGGGAACCGTGTAGCCGGTCTCCGGGCCCGGCGGCAGCGCGGCCGCGGCCTGGACCATCCCATCGATGATCTCAGACCACACGCCGCGCACGACCAAGTCCCCCCCGACGCCGTGGTCCTGGGGCATGAGGCCCAACTCCCCAGGCCGCGGCGGCCGGGGGTGCCGCGTGTGGGCGCTCATCCACGGCATGACCAGCGCGGCAGTCGCGTTCCCCCCGAGGAAGCCGTACCGCTCGACGAGAACCACCTGCGCCCCGGCGCGAGCGGCACCGAGGGCGGCGCCGATGCCCGCCGGGCCGCCTCCGACGACCAGGACCTCCGTCTCGGCGGCGACCTGGGCTTGCCGGGGCGGCAACATGAGCGGGGCCTGGTCGGGCGGCCTGCGCAGCGGCGGCACGGTAGGTGGCTACCCCGCCAGGGTGCGCGTCATCGGCACCGGGCGCCCGAGCAGTGCGACGGCCAGCCCCGTGGTCCGCCGGGCACGGTCCTGATACTCCGGGAGGCGTTGCACCAGGTGCGTCCGCTGCTGCTCCCGGCAGTCCCACGCCTTGTCGATGGCTGCGAGCAGCGGGCCGGCCGATTCGCGGCTGACCCGCGCCGGCGGGGTGACCCCCAGAGCGGTGACGAAATCGGTGACCTTGGCGGCGTAGGGCAACGGCAGGAACGGGACGGCCCCCAGTGCGGCGAACAGCAGGAAATGCAGGCGCATCCCCACCACGAGATCAAGGTGGTCCATGAGCCCGAGCAGCTGCTGCGGGGAGTAGGTGCCCTTCAGCACGTGCGCACGGTCGGCTGCCAGCATCCGTCCGATGACGGCGTGGGAGTGTCGGATGTCGTCGCGCTCGATCGGCACGAACAAGACGTCCGCGTCGAAGCGGTGCACGACGAAGTCGGCGGCCTCGGCGAGCAGTGCGTGGTACCCGGCGACGTCGAGGTCCGGTGCGGCCTTGCCCGGCTCGCGGACGCTGAAGCCGACGAGCCGGCCGTGGTCACGCACCCCCTCGTCCGCCAGCATCGCGTGGCTGAACTGGTCGGATGTCAGCAGCAGCGCCGGGTCGGCGACGACCTCGACAGGGCGCTCGATGCCCACGTCCTCGAATACCCGCTTGCTGATCTGGTCACGCACGGTCAGGCCTTCGGCCCGCGAGAGGACGTCGCGAACCAGCTTCCGGTCCCCCGGCTGGTCGAGGGGCCCGGCGCCGACCGCGTAGGTAAAGGTGGGGATGCCGCGCTCTTGCGCGAGCCGCATGTCCCGCAGGTAATGACGCGCCTCCTCGT
Source organism: Frankiaceae bacterium (assembly GCA_017882765.1). Taxonomy (GTDB): domain Bacteria; phylum Actinomycetota; class Actinomycetes; order Frankiales; family Frankiaceae; genus JADGOW01. The sequence goes on along the minus strand of JADGOW010000215.1, from coordinate 843 downwards.
CGTAGAGGATGCCGCCGCCGCCGAGGAGGAACAGGTCGAGGCGCTCGATCTCGGGCAGCACCTCGTCGCGGGACAGGTCGCGGGTCTGCACGACGCGGTCCGCGTCCTGGTGGCGGCGGGTGTGCTCGGCATTACGGCTGATGACGACCAGCTCGGCGTCGGGCCGGGCTTCGCGCAGCGACCCGAGAATCGCCGACAGGATCGCCTCGTCACCGAGGTTCAGGCCCCCGTAGGAGCCCGAGATGCCGATGCTCAGGGACGGTTGCCCAGGTGTCGCGGCAGGCCCGGGCGAGGCCGCCCCCGGGTGGGGGGTAATTGGCGTCGGAGTGGGCGCTGGAGTGGGCATCGACGGCTCGCCCTCCCCTCTGGCCGCCGGCACGTCCGGCGCGATGCGTCGGTTGGGGCCGGAGGCTGTGTGTCACTCTAGGCGACCGGGACCTTGCGCGGCAGGGGTCCACTCGGCGGCCGCGGCTGATTCTGCCGAACATGTGTTTCGGCCACGTCACCCGGCTGACGCGGGCTTAATAGCTCGATCGAGGGAATTGCGATCGGATTCGCGCAGAATAGTGCAGCACGGCTGTATCACCCGAGCGGGCGAATTGAACCGAAGGCCGCTCGGCACGCTTAACGTGATCGTTGACTCCGTCGATGTAGTACTCGCCGGAATCGGCACCGGCGACGTGGCGCCGCCGAGGAGGAACCATGCCCGCGCGAGCAATGTTGCCGAAAGACCGCTGGCGCGCCCTGAGCACAACCGGCAAGGTCGCGCTGGTTTCCGGGACGAGCATCGTGCTCGTCGCGGGCGGCGGGGGCGTCCTGGCGGCGTGGTCGCAAAGCGCGTCG
>JADGOW010000060.1 GCA_017882765.1 Frankiaceae bacterium | reverse complement strand
CGCTGCCTGTGCGGCCACCGCGAGCGGCCGTGCGACGGCGCCTGCGGGCTGGACGACTTCTCCTGGCTTACCCACCGGGCGGAAGAAGACTCCGCCTGACCCGGCAAGCGCTGACCCGGCAGCGCTGACCCGGCGGCCCCCCCAAAGTCGGCGGCCCAATTCCGGCTGCAGCGAAAGGCAAGCCGAGCACCAAGTTCCGGCGCATTCGGCGGTAGGCGTGCGAGGCTGTGCGTCGTCACCGTGATGCGGGAGGACGACGATGAACCGGGTCCGTGCCGTCCCAGGAACCTGCGCGACAGCCCTGGCGCATTCTGCGTCGCTGATGCTGGGTATGGGCTGACCATGCTGGTCCGCTCGCCGCAGCGACCCCGCAACCCCCGCGACCCGCGGGCGGAGCGGGTGGAGCGGGTGGAGCGAGGGGTCGGCGCGCGCCGCCTCGACGGCGACACCCCGCCAGTCCTCATGCTGACCCGCGGCTGCGACCGGGCCCGCGGAAGCCACATTGACTACGCCCACTCCGGCCGGGTCGACCGCTGCCTGTGCGGCTGGGACGAGCGACCCTGCCACGGCGACTGCGGGCTGCCCGACTGCTCCTGGCTGACGGTGCGAACCGAGGTTCGAGTCTGAGCGACCCGCCGCCGGAGGCAGCGGTGCGAGCCGACGCCGGTTCTGCGAGGCGCAGCTGTGACGACTCTGGTATGCGGGGCCACTGCACCACGAGGCACCCGCCCGGCAGTATGGACGGGTGGTGGACGTGCCGCGCGCACGGTTCGAGGAGCTCGTCTCGCTGGCCCTCGACGGCATCCCCCCTGCGCTCGGGCGGCTCATGCGCAACGTTGCCGTGGTCGTCGAGGAAGACTCGGAGCAGGGTGGCTTGCTCGGGCTGTACCGGGGATACCCCCTGACCCAGCGCGGCAGCGACTACGCGGGCGTGCTGCCCGACCTCATCACGATCTACCGCCGGCCCATCTGCAGTATGTGTGCCAGCGAGGACGAGGTGGTGGACGAAGTGCGGATCACGGTCGTGCACGAGGTGGCGCATCACTTCGGTATCGACGACGACCGCCTCGACGAGCTGGGCTGGTGACCGCGATGCAGGGGTGGGGGGCTCCGGGCACCGGGCTGTTACCCGACGAGGCGCGCCGCACGGGCCCGTGGCAGCTTCTGCGCCGGCTGGGCAGCGGCGGCATGGGGGTCGTCTACCTCGGTATACGCCCGCCGGGGGAGCTCGGCGCGGTCAAGCTGATCCGCCCGGAGTACGTGGCGAACCAGCAGTTGCGGGCCAGGTTCCGGCGCGAGGTCGAGGCCGCCCGGCAGATCCAGAGTCGGCACGTGGCGCGGGTGCTGGACGCCGACCCCGATGCGCCGACCCCCTACCTGGCGACCGAGTACATCCCGGGCGAGTCGTTGGCGGAAGGCGTCCGGCTGCGTGGGCCCATGCCGGCCGAGCACTGCCGCACCCTGGCGGCCGGCCTGGCCGAGGCACTCGCCGAGATCCATGCAGTCGGTGTCGTGCACCGCGACCTCAAGCCCCAGAACGTGCTGATCGCTCCGGAGGGGCCCAAGCTCATCGACTTCGGGATCGTGTCCCTGTCCGACGCAGTGACCCTCACCGACACCGGCAAAATGATCGGGACGTTGGGGTTCATGGCCCCCGAGCAGCTCTACGGGCACTCTGCCGGGCCGGCCACCGACGTGTTCGGGTGGGGGGTGACGGTCGCGTTCGCCGCCAGGGGCTCGTCGCCGTTCGGCCCGGGGCCCGAGCCCGTTCGGATCGACCGGATCCGGGCAGGTGAGCGCGACATGGACGGCGTCCCCGCCGCGCTGGCCGGTCTTGTCTGGGCAGCGCTGGACCCCGACCCGGCCGCCCGCCCGCCCGTGCGGGACCTGCGGGAGGCTCTGTCGCTCCCCTCACACGACGTGTCGTACGACGTCCCGGAGCAGCCGACCGACCCGGGACTGACCCGCAGCGACACCGACGTCGGGTGGTTCGCGCCGCAGCCGGAACCGCCGCCGGGACCGGTCCCGGAACCTGCGGGTCCGCCGACATCCACCCAGTCGATGACGGGTACGTTCGCCGGAACGCCTGCCGGCGCGGATCCCTTCGCCGCTGCCGGCTCGAGCCCCCACGAGCCCCTGCGCACGATCGACCTGCCGCCGATGTGGCGCCTTCGGGCTGCGGCGAGACTGCGACGGGCCCTCCCCCTGCCGCTGGCGGCCGCCGCGGCCGCGCCAGCGCTGGTCGCCCCCCTCCTCACCTGCGGGTTCGCCCTGGTGCTCAGCGCCGGCTACGCGGTCGGCGTCACGCTGGACCGCTGGCACAACCGCGTCCGGCGCGGGCCGCGCAGTGCGACGGACGTGCTGCTCGCGCCCGTCCGGGGGGTGCGGCTCCTGGGGTCGGGCACGGTGGCGCTGGTGACCGCCGTCGGCCGCGCGACGGCCCGGCTCGTCCTGGCGGCCAGTGCCGGTGTCGCGGTGGCCGCGGTCATCACGGCCTGGCAGGTGGTGGGCCGTCGCCCGACGGGGATCCCGTTGCTGAGCCTGACAACCCTGCCGGCCGACTGGCAGGCGCGGTTCGGTCCTCTCGCCGGCCGGCTCGGGGTGGCCAGCGCCTGCGGGTGGCTGGCCTACCGGTGGCTGACGACACTTCGTGCCGCGGACCCGACGACGCACCGGCTGCTCCGGCCGCGGCTTGCGCCGCTGTGGCTGGGCCGGCCGCGGACGCTCGCGCTGGTCTACCCGATCTGTGCTCTGACGGTCACGCTGGCGCTGGCAGCCCCCAACGCCCCGTGGTTCCCCTTCACCAGCCGGCTGGACGCGACCAATGCGCTGCAATACACGGTCGATCCGGACGGGGCGCGAAGCGACTTGTTCGGCCGGGTCATGGCGCTGGAGCACGACAGCACGGCCCTCACCGAGGCGGCGGCGGCGCCGGTCATCAAGATCGACGCCTGTAAGCTGCTGACGCCCAGTCGGGACGTTCTCGACGCCGTCGCCGCCCGGCACGCGCGACTGGCCGCCGAGGCCGGCAACCTGCCCCTGCAGCGACTTGAAGGTGGGGAGACACTGCGGGTGGCGATGGAGGCGGACGAGACCGCGCTCAGCGCGGCCGCTGCGGCATGGCGCGACCTGGCGGAGGAGGACCTGCGCTCCGGTTGCGGAACCCGTGCCGCTGCCGCCCGCCGCACAGCCGCGGACAAGCTCACGGTCCGGGCGGCCCAGTCACACGCGCGCCTGGTGGCGGGTCCGCTGCGCGACGTCCGGCGCGTGTACGACGCGCAGCCAGGCTGAGCTCGTGTGCGAACCGCAGCGGGGCTGAGCCCGTGTGCGAACCGCAGCCGGGCTGAGCCAGGCCCCGACTCGATCAGGTCGCGGCGCCCGACCCGGCGTCGTGGCGACTGTGCCCCGCTTGCCCCTTGATCTGAGCGGCAAGGCCGTGCGCCCACGCCTCGACCAGGTCAGGAGCGCGGAAGTCGCCGCCGCGCCCGTTCTGCACCATCTTCTTGGCGATCCACCCCTGGCTGTCCGGCCCGAGGCGACCGCCGAAGGTGATGTGGCCACGAGCAGCCAGCCGCTCGACCGCCTTCGCGGCGCCCGGTACCGGCCCGATGTCGCGCTCCTCGGCCGTCCGGTCGAGCGGGCCGCTGCTGAACACCCAGACCGGCCGCCCGCGCAGCCGCTTCGAGTGCCGGCGCGTGAACCGCCGCGCGTCGGCGTGCCACCTGTTCGCATAGAGCGCGCCCCCGAGCACGACGGCGTCGAAGCCCGCCACCGATCGCGCCTTGTCGGCGGGTAGCACTACGACGTCCAGCCCGTCTGCCGCCATCGCGGCACCGATCCATTGTGCGATCCCCGCGGTCCCGCCGCTCTTCGACCCGAAGGCAACGAGGACGCGGGGGCGCACCACACCCTGCCTGCTGCCGGCCGTTTCCGTCGCCGATGCCACTGGAGGCGCCGGTGCCACTGGAGGCGGCAGCCCCATTGCAGACGCCAGCCCCACTGCAGACGCAGTCATCTCCTATCACCACCCTGAAGGACCTTCGCCCTCGATGCCATCCCGGCAAGCCCGCGTGGGGCCAGGGCCGAACGTCCTGTGATCGGCGGACGGAGGGCGGGCAGAATCGTGCGCCACTATGTGGTGCCCGTCGCTCTGGTCCCGGCCGCGGTGCCTGTCGGCATCCGTGCATCCCGCGAGGCTGCGATGACCCACGGTTCCGAAGCGGTGACCCGGGCCGGCACATCCGCCGCCGAGCCGGCGGGCACCGACCACCCCGCGCACGTCTGGCGGCTGCTGTCGGGGCTCAGCGCAGTCGCCGGAAGTCTCGACGCGCTGAGCTACCTGGCGTTCGGGGGAGTGTTCGCGGCGAACATGACAGGGACGGTGGTGCTTCTCGCCATCGCGATCACGGGTAGCCAGGCAGGGGCGCTGCGCCTGGTCGTCGCGCTCGCCGCCTTCGTGCTCGGAGCCATCGTCGGGGCCCGTCCGACCCGACGGTCCCCGCGGCCCGCCGCGCATGCGCACCCTGCGTGGCCGGGAATCACCACCGCGACCCTGGCCGTCGAGTTGCTGGTCGTGACCGCCTGGGCGGTGGGCTGGGCGCTCACCGGGGGGAACCCTGGTGAGACTGCGACCTACCTGCTGATCGCGGTCGCGGCGCTGGCGATGGGGCTGCAGAGTTCAGCCGCGGGCCGGGTGGGCATCGGCGGGGTGTCCACGGCCTACATCACCGGAACGCTCAGCGCGCTGGCGAGCCAGCTGACCCACAGACCAGCCCGCCTGCGCGAGGCGGTTCTGCGGGCGGGCATAGTGCTCGCCTACTTCGGCGGCGCGGTCGCCGGCGCGGGTCTGCGCAGCCTCTCGCCGAGCGCGGCGGGCTGGCTGCCACCGGCAGGCCTCGCGGCGGCTGTGGTGGCCGGCTGGGTTCGCCGCGGAAGGGCAACGTGATCCGCACCCCGGGCGCTTCGGCGGGGTCAGGGTGCCAGCCGAAACGGCGGGTAGACGTCGGTCACGAGAATGCAGGCGTAGCCCGTCACCCGGTTGCTCCATCGCAGGACGCCCACGGTGAAGTCGAACAGCCCGCGCGGCAGTCGCCCGGTGAACAGCACGATGAACCAACCGACCACCACTGTCACGGTCACCGCGATGCCGAGGACTGCGAGGACTACGTAGTGGGGGATCGCCAGGAGCCATTTGACCAGCGGCAGGCCGCGGTTCAACTCGCTTGCCACGTCCGGGTAGCCGATGTCGAGGTGAACCGACTGTTCCTCATCGGTCGACGGGTACTCGTCTCGCAGCAGAAGTAGGTAGGCGACCACCCGGTTCTCGAACCGCAGCAGTTGAAGGTTCCAGTCGAACCACCATCGGGGGTACTTGTTGCGGAACAGGATCAGCAGCAGCGGCGGCAGAAACAGCAGTGCCCGGGTCGTGTTGATCACCCAGAGCACGATCAGGGCCGGGATGGCCAGGACGACACGGAACGCCACCGTCAGCCGGTTGCGCTCGGCCTCCGGGTAGTCGACGCCGAATTGGACCGGATAAGACGCCGGGACCTGCCCTACCGTCACCACGACCTCCACGCATCGCCAATCACACCGGCGTCCTACCATTTCCGGCGCAGCCGGTGCCAGCCGGCGCGCCGTCGACCCCGGAGGTCCGAGAGATGATCAATCAACTTGGCCGACTGTCGGGGTGACAAGGGGAACGAGCCCGTGTCCTCCGGAGCCCAGCCAGGGCTCGCCGGGTCAGACGGCGAGTGGCACGGGGGTGCCGGGCTCGGGATAGCCGTACCGCTCCCAGACCTTGTTCAGCTCGTGCTGGTAGTAGATCGTGCCGGTGCTCAGGACGAAGACCTGCAGTAGCAGGCCGAGAAGCGCGCTGCACGTCGGGGCCACCCCCGCGGCCCGCTGCATGGTCGCGATCCGGTTGCCGGTCCGGTAGTAGGAGACGAACGGCGGGACGATGATGAGCCAGCCGAACAGGATCGCGAACAGCGAGATCGTGGGATCGACCTCGATGCGCCCGTCCAGTTTCCGGGACTCATTGTTGATCTTGTAGTACCAGACCAGGTGGTAGATGCCAAGTGTGATGATGCCAAGCAGCCACACGGCTATGGGTCCGCGCCGCTTGCCACTCAGCCCGCCACTGCCGGCCGCTTGCGCTGGGCCGTAGCCTGAGTTCGTCGGTGCCGTCATGCTCTCTCCTCGTTCTGTGGTCGTGGGGTCCCCAGGGCGTAGAACCCCAATGCGGTATCGGCACGGTCACCCAAGGTCTGAACTCGGGCGGTGTCGGTTTCGATGCGTGCTGGCTCTCCCCGTCCTGTCACGGTCGATGCTTGGGAGCCGGCCTGACTGCAGCGGGCGTCGTGCTCGCTCATGATCGGAGTTGAGGATGTCCCTCCACGTGATCGTGGGCGCCGGGCCGGTGGGCGCGGCGACCGCCGGGCAGCTCGCGGACTGCGACGAGCAGGTGCGGATCATCACGCGTCGAGGCGGCGGGCCGGACGGGGTGCCCGGCATCGAGCGCGTCGCTGCCGACGCCACCGACGTGACCCGGCTCAGCGAGCTGGCGGCCGGCGCGGTCGCCTTGTACAACTGTGCCAACCCGCAGTACCACCAGTGGCTCACTGATTGGCCCCCGCTCGCGTCCGCGCTGCTCGCGGCGGCGGAGCGCAGCGGGGCGGTGCTCGCCACCGCGAACAACCTTTACGGGTACGGCCCGGTGGACGGTCCCATCACCGAGGCGACGCCGCTCGCCGCCACGCATCCGAAGCTGCGCCTCCGGGCGGACATGTGGCGGGACGCGCTCGCCGCACACGAGGCCGGCCGGGTCCGGGTCACCGAGGTGCGCGCCAGCGACTACATCGAGGCGAACTCGATCTTCAGCATGGTCCTGGCCAAGCCGCTGCTTGCCGGCAAGCGCGGCTATGTGCCGACAGCCCTGGACGCGCCGCACAGCTGGACGTCGATCCGCGACGTCGCGCGGACGCTGGTCACCGTCGCGACGGACGAACGGGCTTGGGGGAAGGCCTGGCACGTGCCCACCAACCCTCCGCTGACCGTGCGGGAGATCGCCACACGGTTCACCGAGCTCGCCGGCGCGCCGGCGCCCAAGCTGACGGCGATCCCGTACCCGGTCCTGTGGACGGCCGGGCTGTTCTCGCCGCTGCTGCGGGAGCTGCGGGCCACGAGCTACCAGTGGGACCGGCCGTTCATCCTCGACTCGACGCTCGTGACCAAGACCTTCGGCATCGAGCCGAGGCCGCTCGACGACGCCCTGCGCGATGTGCTGGCGGCGGCACGGGCCACCGCCTAACAATCTGTCGCCCGTCACGGCGAGTCGCACGGCACGGACGACACATGACGCAGGACGCAAAACCGGCGTCCGGGGATCTCGGCGGTTAGCATCGGCTCATGCCCAAGGGGATCCCGAACCACGAGCGCCGATCACTGCCGAGGCTCACCGGCGAGGAGCGGTCGAGCGTCGGCAAGCAGATGCGCGAGCAGTACGACGAGGGGCTGAGCATCCGGCAGATCGCCAGCAAATACGGGCGCTCGATCGGCGGCACGCGCCGGCTCCTGGAAGAGAACGGTGTCGTCTACCGGGGGCGGGGCGGGGCGAACCGGGCCGCCACCGTATAGGTCGGCACTGGCGGGGCGGGTGGCGACCGTCAGAATGCACGCTGTGCAACTTTCCGCTCCTGGTCACCCCTGTCCCGATCGGGATTGCCGTGCTGTGAGTGTCGTTCTGGGCGACCGTTTGCTCGTCCAGGGCAGTCCTGAGTGAACGCGGTGACCCCAACCGGGGTGAACCTCTACTACGAGGAGCACGGAGCCGGCGAACCCGCCTGCATCCTCGTTCCGGGCTTCGCCGCTGACGCGGGCTTCTGGGCCGGTGTGGTCCCCGCGCTGGCCGCGGAGCGGCGGGTGCTCGTCCTCGACCCCCGCGGCGCCGGGCGCAGCGACATCCCCGACATCGCCTACGCCCTCGGTGACCTCGCGCAGGACGTGCTGGCGGTGCTGCGGGCGGCGGATACGGGCCCGGTCGACGTCGTGGGTCACTCCTTCGGCGGGCTCGTCGCGGCGCGGCTGGCCGCCGAGGAGCAATCCGGCGTCAGGTCGGTCGTGCTGTTCAATCCGTTCCTTCGGTTGCCGCTCGGGGCCCGGCTCGCGCTCACGGCGGCCGGCATGTTCTACCGCTCGGATCCCTTCCCGATGCGCGAGATGGCCACTGCCCTGCTGCCCTGGCTGTACTCGTGGCGCTTCCTGGAGGAATGGCTGCCCGAGCTCATCCGGGTGTCGGTGGAGAACCCGCATCCCCAGCCGCAGATCGGGTTCGAGCGCCAGCTCGCCGCGCTCGTGGACGCCGACGCCTCGGCGTGGGCGAGTCGCGTCGGCGTCCCGGCCCTCGTCGTCGCAGGCGAGCGCGACCTCATGGTCCCCCCGGCCGTTGCGGCGGCCGTGGCGGCCGAGCTGCCGCGGGCCGACCTGGTCACGGTGGCCGGGGCGGGGCACTGCTCGCCGGTCGAGCAGCCGCAGGAGTGCGCCAGGATCGTTCTCGATTTCCTCGCAGCAGGACAATGACGGTCAACCGTCGGCCTCCCGAAGGCTCCCGAAGGCTTGGCCGCCGCGGGTCCCGGGCGCCAGACTCACGGCCAGCCGACGCCCGGTGCAGGGGCTTCCGCGACGAGAACCTGCCCGTTCCGGCTTGCTATCGCCGCTTCGATGCCTTCGATGCCGCGCCATTCGTTGGCCAGCATGAACAGCGTCCGTCGACCGGGGCCCCCGAGCATGCACGCAAAGCCGGCTCGGTCGAGCGCGAACCTCTGCAGTATCTGGCCACCTTCGCGGACCCGTATGACTTCACCCTCGGGATCTCCGTCGCGGCCGGTGTGCGCACGGGTGTCCGCAGACTGAGCCCAGACTGCGCCCTCCGCGTCGAGGCAGATCCCGTCCGGGCCGATGCCGTCGGCCCAGACACGCCGGTTCGACAGGCTGCCGTCGCCGGCGATGTCGAACGCGGTCAGGCGACCGGCGAAGGACTCAGCAATGATCAGCGTCGAGTTGTCCGGAGTGACGACCATCCCGTTGGGGAACTCGATACCGCCCGCCACCTGTCGCGCCGAGCCGTCCGGCGTGACCAGCGCGATGATCCCCGGCTTGGGCGCCTCGCCGCCCAGGAAGTCGAAGCCGAACCCGTTGATGTAGATGTTGCCGCGGCCGTCGACGACGATCTCGTTCCAGCCGTGGTCGGCCACTTGGCTCGTGTCGGCATGTCGCACCGTGGACCCGTCGGGCTCGCGACGCGTGAGCTCCGGGCCGGTCACGAGGAGGCGGCCGTCGGGCAGCCAGTCGATGGACCACCCGAGACCGGGCGGGCCCTGTCCGACGACCTCGCTGTTGCCGTCCAGGTCGACCGCGACGATCTCACCCGTGCCCCAATGCGCGAACCACAACCGGCCCTCGTGCCAGCGGGGGGATTCGACATACGCGAGACCGCTCAGCAGGACTCGCGGTTCATGTTCATTCGACGGGGACATGCCGGCCTCCTAAAGATCGGCCGCGGCGGCGCGCCAAGCGCCGCACGGAACTAGACGGTACAGTACCCGCCTAGTACTGGACGGTCTAGTACCCTCTGACCCATGGTGGCATCCCCATTCGTTCCCCAATCTCCCGGCGCGGTTGCCGACGCCGACGCCGACGCCGAGGAGCAGCGCGGGGCGACGCGCAAGCGCCGGGCCATCATCGAGGCGGCCACCACGGCGTTTCTGCGCAGTGGTTACCTCGGCACGAGCATGGATGAGATCGCCGCGAGCGCCGGCGTCTCGAAGCAGACCGTCTACAAGCACTTCGCTGACAAGGAGCGCCTCTTCTCCGAGATCGTCGTCGCCACCGTTAACGAGGCCAGCGATCCCGTCCACGCCGAGGTTCGCAATCTTCAGGACAGCGGCGACATAGAAGCCGATCTCCGCGACCTCGCGCGGCGGCAGCTCGCCCTGGTCATGCAACCGCGAATCATGCAGCTACGCCGGCTCGTGATCGGCGAAGCGACCCGCTTCCCGGAGCTCGGCCGCACGTTCCACGAGCAAGGCCCGGGACGCACCATCACCGCCCTGGCCGCCACCTTCGAGAGCCTCGCGGCGCGCGGCCTGTTGCAGCTGGAGGATCCCCTCCTCGCGGCCGCCCAGTTCAACTGGCTGATCATGTCGGCGCCGCTGAACCACGCGATGCTTCTCGGCGACGACGGCCCGCCCGACCCGGCCGACCTGGACAAGTGGGCCGATGGAGGTGTTCGCACGTTCCTCGCCGCCTACGGCCGACACAGGACGCCGGCGCGTTAGGCGAGCCCACCAGTACGCGGGCTCGCCCCGGTCAAGGGGCGTCGTCCGCTGACTGCGAAACGCGGAGCATCGCAGCGTTCCGACCACTGACGCAGAATGAGTCGATGACTCTGAACGTTCCCACATGGCCGCACTGTGCGGACCTGAGTGGTCGCATCGCGGCGACCAGCGACCCGCGGCGGACGGGCTGAGTGGCCGGCCGCCCCGCGATCTTGACGGTCGACGACGACCCGGCGGTCTCGCGGGCCGTCGCCCGAGACCTGCGCCGCCGGTACTCCGAGAACTACCGCATCTTGCGGGCCGAGTCCGGCCGCGAGGCCCTCGATGCGCTTCGTGAGCTGGCTTTGCGCGGCGAGCGGGCGGCGTTGCTCCTCGCCGACCACCGCATGCCGGAGATGGACGGTGTGCAGTTCCTCGAAAAGGCGATGGACGTCTTCCCGATCGCTCGGCGGGTGCTGCTCACCGCCTACGCCGACACCGACGCCGCGATCCGGGCCATCAACGTGGTCGACCTTGACCACTACCTGCTCAAGCCCTGGGACCCGCCGGACGAGAAGCTCTACCCCGTTCTCGACGACCTCCTCGACACCTGGCGCTCCCAGGACCGCCCGCCGTTCGAGGGACTCCAGGTGGTCGGCCACCGATGGTCGGCGCGTTCGCACGACGTGCGTGACTTCCTGGCGCGTAACCAAGTGCCGTTCCACTGGCTCGACGCGGTCGAGGATGCGGAGGGGCGGCGACTCGTCGACGCGGCCGGTGGCGGCACCCCCGACACCCTGCCGCTCGTGCTCACCCAGGACGGCCGGACGCTCGTCGGTCCCGACAACCGCGAGCTCGCCGCGGCCATCGGGCTGGCCACGACGGCCGAGCTGGCGTTCTACGACCTTGTCGTGGTGGGTGCCGGCCCGGCCGGGCTCGGCGCGGCCGTCTACGGCGCGAGCGAAGGGTTGCGGACGCTGCTCGTCGAGCGGGAGGCGCCGGGCGGCCAGGCGGGGCAGAGCTCGCGCATCGAGAACTACCTCGGGTTCCCGGTCGGCCTGTCCGGCGGCGACCTTGCCCGCCGCGCGACCGTTCAGGCCCGTCGTTTCGGCGTGGAGATGCTGGCCACCACCGAGGTGACCGGCCTGAAGGCACGGGGCTCCGCCCGGGTGCTGCAACTGGCGGACGGCGGGGAGATCGGCGCCCATTCGATCGTGCTGGCGACCGGTGTCGCGTACCGGCGGCTCGACGCGCCCGGGCTCGACGAGCTGAACGGCCGCGGCGTCTTCTACGGTGCGGCGGCGACCGAGGCGGTCAACTGCCAGGGCGCGAACGTCTTCCTTGTCGGTGGCGCCAACTCCGCCGGCCAAGCGGCGGTCTACTTCAGCCGGTACGCGGGCTCGGTCACCCTGCTCGTGCGCGGTGACTCGCTGGCCCGCTCGATGTCGCAGTACCTCATCGACCAGATCGAACGCCTCCCTAACGTCAGCGTGCGCACGTGCACCGAGGTCGTGGCCGGCACCGGCGTCGACCACCTCGAAACGCTCCGGCTGCGCGACGTCAGGAGCGGTGAGGCAGCCGAGGTCGAGGCGTCCTGGCTGTTCATCCTCATCGGCGCGGCGCCGCTCACCGGCTGGCTCGACGGCACGGTGCGACGTGACGCGCGAGGGTTCGTGCTCTCCGGCCCCGACCTTCTGGCCGACGGGCAGCGGCCGGCCGGGTGGGATCTCGACCGCGACCCGTACTACCTCGAGACGAGCCTGCCGGGGGTCTTCGTCGCCGGCGACGTCCGTCATGAGTCGGTGAAGCGGGTCGCTTCGGCGGTGGGGGAGGGCGCGATGGCCGTGACGCTGGTGCACCGGTATCTGGAGAGACTATGAGCGAACGCCTGACCCCGGACGAACTGCGCACGCTGTTCCTGTTCGAGTCGCTCACCGACGATCAGCTCGACTGGATCGCCGCCCGTGGCTACGGGAAAACCTTCGACGGGCCGTCGGAGGTCTTCGTCGAGGGCGCGCCGGCAACGTGCCTCTACATCCTCCTCGACGGCGAGGTGCAACAGCTCCGCCGCAGCGGCGACGACGACGTCCTGCTCACCACCACAGCACAGCGTGGCGTCTACGCCGGGGCCGTGCGGGCGTTCGTCACCGTGCCCAACACACAGCAGCCCGACACGCAGCAACCCGACAGGCAGCTGCCCGACACGCAGCAGTACGTGAACACGCTGCGCACCACCGGGCCGGCGCGCTTTTTCGTCATGGACGCCGATGACTTCAGCGCATTCATGCGCGACCAGTTCCCGATGGCCACGCACCTGCTTGACGGCCTCTACCTCGGCCTGCGCAACGCCGAGCAGCAGACCCGACAGCGCGACAAGCTGGTCGCGCTCGGCACGCTGTCGGCCGGTCTCGCGCACGAGCTCAACAACCCGGCGGGGGCCGCGGTACGGGCGACCAGCACGCTGCGCGAGCGCGTCGCCGGGATGCGCCACAAGTTGGGCCTGCTCGCCGAGGGCAAGGTGCCATCGGCGCAACTCAGACGTCTGGTGCAGCTCCAGGAGGATGTCGTCGAGCGTGCCGCGAAAGCTCCCCGGCTGACTGCACTGGAGGCCGCCGACCGCGAGGACGAGCTTTCCGACTGGCTCGACGACCACGGCGTCTCCGGCAGCTGGGAGCTCGCGCCGAGGCTGGTCGCGGGCGGGCTCGACGCCGGGTGGGCCGAGCAGTTCGCGACCGACGTCGAGCCGGAGCTGCTCGAAGGCGCGATTCGCTGGATCGCGTACAGCGTCGAAACCGAGGCGCTGATGGGCGAGATCGAGGACGCGGTCGAGCGCATCTCCACTCTCGTGGCCGCAGTGAAGCAGTACAGCCACCTCGACCAGGCATCAGAGCAGGAGGTCGACGTCCACGACGGCCTGGAAAGCACGCTGGTGCTGCTCGGCCACAAGTTGCGCGGGGTCGAGATCGTCCGCGACTACGACCGGTCGCTCCCGCGCATCCCGGCGCACGGCGGTGAGCTCAACCAGGTATGGACGAACCTGGTCGACAACGCCGCCGATGCGCTGGGCGGTCACGGAACGCTCACCATTCGCACCGCACTCGACCACGACACGCTGCTCGTCGAGGTCCGCGACGACGGCCCGGGCATACCGCCGGAGGTGCAGAACCGCGTGTTCGAAGCGTTCTTCACCACCAAGGGCGTGGGCGCCGGGACGGGCCTCGGGCTCGACATCAGCCAGCGCATCGTCGTCCACGGGCATCGGGGAGACCTGCGGATGCATTCGACACCGGGCGACACCTGCTTCGAGGTGCGGCTGCCGCTGCGGCGCTGACTGCCGGCGCCCAGTGATTCGAATCGCTCATGCCCGCTGCCTGCGGGAAACGTCGGCGTGCGCGGCGGCGAGGCGGCGCACCCCCTCGCGGAGCTCGGCGGGGTTCAGCACGTAGGGCAGGCGCAAGAACCGTTCCAGGGTCGCGTCGAGGCCGAACCGGGGACCGTTTGTCAGTCGCAGGCCATGGTGTTTGGCCGTGGTCATCAAGGCGGTGGAGATGGCGCCGTCGAGCGTCACCCATAGGCACAGACCCCCTGCCGGCTGGCGCCAGTGCCACCGGGGCTGGGAGGCACGCAGCGCGGCCGACAGCACGTCTCGGCGCACGGCCAGCTCGCGTCGGCGCGCGGGCAGGTGCTCCTCAGCGTGCGCGAGCAGGTCCGCGGCCACCAGCTGTTCGAGCACGGGGCCGGCAAGGTCGATGCTGTGGCGCGCGATGGCGAGCTCGGCGACCAGGCTGGGGGATGCCCGGATCCAGCCGACCCGGAGGCCACCCCAAAAGGCCTTGCTCATCGAACCAACGCTCACCACGCGGTCGTGTTCGTCGAGCGCCGCCAGCGGCGGCGGCAAGTCGCCGCCGTCGAGGGCAAGTTCCAGGTTCGTCTCATCGATGACGAGCAGCGTCCCGGACTGGTCGGCGGCCGCCAGCAGCGCCGCCCGACCGGGCAGATCGAGTAGCGCCCCGGTCGGGTTGTGGAAGTCGACGATCAGGTACGCGAACTGAGGGCGGATCTGGCGGAACACCGTCGCAAGCCGGTCGAGGTCCCAGCCCTCTGAAGTGACGGGGAATGGCACCAGCCGGGCTGGGGTGGCTCGCAACGCGTCCAGCGCCGTGGGATAGGTGGGCTGCTCCACCAAGACGAGGCCGCCGCGGGCGAAGACTCTGCACGCGAGGAGGTGCAGGGCGCCCATCGCGCCGGCGGTGACCAGGATCTGCTCGGCGGATGTCACCACGCCGCGAGTGGTGTAGCGGGCGGCGATCGCCTCACGGAGCAGCGGCACACCCGTCGGGTAGTACCCCCGGCTTTCAGCGCCGCCGCGGCCGGCCAGCTCCCCGGGCAGCGCGGCCAGAGCGGCTGCCGCCGCTCCCTCGATCACGGTCGGGTCGGGAGCCGGCGCGGCGAC
>JADGOW010000059.1 GCA_017882765.1 Frankiaceae bacterium | reverse complement strand
GTTGCGAGCCGAGTCGTTACCAGCGTCGGCCTGGCTCCCAGGCCCAGCGGCAGGCCGCCCGCAGCGCCGAGCTCGCGGGTCCGACCATCGGCGGCGGCGATCATCGCCGCGGGATGGCCGCAGGTCGCGACATCAAGCGCGCCGTCGTGGCCGATCTCGGCCAGCACCGCGGTGACGAAGTCTTCCTCGCCGAGGTAAGGAGCCAGCCGCCGGTCGATCTGTAGCGCGACCGCGGTCAGGTCGTCGAGGTCGGCCGCTGCGGCGCGGAACTCTCCGAGCACCACGGTGGCAGTGCGGACTGCCTCCAATCCCTTGCCGCGGACGTCACCGACGATGAGGCGCACGCCACCCGCCCGGGGTACCACCTCGTACAGGTCGCCGCCGACGAGGGCCGCGGCGAAGGCGCTGACATAGCGGGCGGCCAGCGCGACTGGCCCCACCCGTCCGGGCGCCGGTGCGAGTATGGCGCGCTGGGCGGCTTCCGCCACCCGGCTGACGGCCGCGAGCCGGCCGGACTGGGCCCGAAACGCATCGGCGGTCTCGACGGCGAGCGCGGCCCGACGCGCCAGGTCTTCGGCGAGGCGCCGGTCATCCTCGCCGAAGCGGCGGCCCGACTCAGCCGCGATCATGGTCAGCGCGCCGAGGGTGCCGGTCGTCCCGGTGAGCGGCACGATCACGGCGCTGCGGATGCCGAGCTCACGGAGCAGGCGCAGGTGCTCTTCATCCTGCGCACCGGCAACGAGAAGGTCGTCCCCGATCTCGGGGTGTAACTCGCTCCTGCCCGTCGCGATCACCTGCGGCACTCCGGAGGGTGCATCGGGATCCACCGGATACCGGTCCCACAGGTTCCGGGCCCAGGCCACCTTGGTCGGGTCGGCGTGCGCCACGGCCACGGGTCGGTACCCATCGCCGTTGGCCACGTGCACCACGCACCAGTCGGCCAGCCGCGGCACGACCAGGCGGGCGACGTTGTTCAGGGTGCGGGTGAAGTCCACGCTGCCGGCCAGCTCAACGGAGGCCTCGGCGAGGAACGCCAGCTTGCCGGCCGCCCTGCCCGCCTCGTCGAGCGCCGCGAGCCGGTCCAGTGCCTGCGCGCAGATATCCGCGAGGGCGCCGAGAAACTCCGTCTCGGGTTCGTCGGGTACCCGCGCATCGGCGAAGGACAGCGAGATGACGCCGAGCGGCCGGTCCCCAACGGCGAGCGGGAGAAAGACCGTCGACCAGTCCTCGGGCATCTGACCAGTCAGCGCCGGGTACCGGGCCTCCATCTCCGCGCGGTTGGCCACGACAACACGTCGCCCCGTCCTGACCGCTTCACTACCCGGGAGCGGCGCGTCCAGCCGGTACGACGCCCACCGCTGCTCGACCCACCGCTGCGCCCCCTGGATGCCGACCAGCGTCAGGGTGTCTGCGCTGGTGAGCAGGGACAGTGACGACACCGTCGCGTCGAGGGCGGACGCGGCATGCTCGACCACCGCCGTCACGACGGCGGTGACGTCATGGGCGGCGGCAAGCGCTGCCGTTACCCGGGCAAGCTGGGTCAACCGGGCACCGACGCGATCGGCGTGGCGACGCCCTGCCCGGGCGGCGGTGACGTCCTGAGCCATGCCGACGACCGCGACGACGGCGCCGTCTCGGTAGACGGGGGAGTCGGTGATGCGCACCGTGCGGACCCTGCCATCGGCGTGCGGGACGTCGAAGTCACCCGACCAGGGGGTACCGGCGACCACCTGCTGCATGATCTCGTCGGACTTGGTTCTGTCGGTATCGGTGACCAACAGATCTCGAACGTTCGACCCCAGCAGCACTGATAGCGGATGGCCGTACATCTTCTCGGCGGCGGCGTTGGCATGGAGGACAGCGCCGGCCGGGTCGGTCACAATCACGGCCGCGTCCAGCGCGTCAAGAATCGCCGTCTCAGCCGACCAAGCCAGCTGTGCACTCCTTGCTGCGCCATTCGCCTGCTGCGCCGCACTGCCAGCACCCCTGGGGCGTGACTCCCGCCCCGTACCGGCTGGCCCCGTACCGGCTGGCCCCGTACCGGCTGGCCCCGTACCGGCTGGCCCCGCGTCCCCGATGGCCCTCATATCCGCCACCCTCCTGGCGTCGAACCAGCTTGGCGGTTCTTCCCGTTTGCAGCAACCCGGCCCCGAGCGCAAGTTCGAAGATGAGGTCCCATCCGATGATCGACGCGACGAGTTCACCCAACGTCGCGTAGGAGAAGGCGACGACGCGGTGGCCGGCGCCGGCGCGCTCTCCGACAAGCCGGTGACCCCGACCCTTGCTCACCCGGTTTGGGCACGGGAACCCGAACCGTGTCCTGCGCGTTAGGGAGATCCTGACACATTCGCGGCTCCCGTCCGCGAGGCGGGTGCTGCTGACGGGGTGCGGCATTCAGGTCCTGAGGTGCAGAGGAACACGGCGGTGGGGGATGATCGAACTGGTGGCGGGTGAGAACTGCCCGTTGACAGACGGCCTGGTGAGCCTGTGCGTGTCGGGGCCGTTCGACCTGTCAGCCCTGGTGACCGGGCCGGATGGGAGAGTTGCTGGGGACGGTGACTTCGTCTTCTACAACCAGCCCGAGGCGCCCGGCCTGCGTCTCACGCACGGAAGCGTCACAGTGGACGTCGCCAGGCTGCGCCGGGGGGCCGCGCGGGTGGTCGTCGTCGCCTCACCCGAGGACATGGCCACTCCCTTCGGGCGGTTGCCCGCGCCCACGATGACCGTCGTCGGCCGAGGCAACCGGCTGGTTGCCTCGTTCCGTCCCACTGGGTTGGCAGCGGAGACCGTCGTCCAGCTGGGGGAGGTCTACCGTCGCGGCGACGGGTGGAAATTCCGTGCCATCGGTCAGGGCTACGCGAATGGTCTCGCGGGGCTGGCCCGCGACTTCGGCGTGGAAGTCGACGACGACGGTGCCGCTCGGGCGTATCCGCCGGCGGCCGCTCGTCCGGTGCCGGCGGGCAACCGCCAGGTACAGATGGGCGCCCGACAGCTGCCTGCGTCCGGGTATCAGCCGCCGTCTCCCGAGCGGCTCCCGGGGGTGCCTGCGCTCGTCGGGGAGGTAGTCGCTCAGACGAACGCCCAGCGGGCCCGGTACGGGCTCACCCCCCTGACGGTGGACCACCGGCTGACCAGGGCCGCCCAGGGCCACAGCGATGACATGGTCGCCCGGAAGTTCTTCGCCCACGATTGCCCGGACGGGTCGTCCGTCGCCGACCGTGTCGTCGCCGTCGGATACACCTACGCGGTGGTGGCGGAGAACATCGCTTCCGGTCAGCGCACCGCCGCCGACGTCGTGGACGGCTGGATGGACAGCCCCGGACATCGTGCCAACATCCTCAACCCGGACGTTCGCCAGATCGGGGTCGGTTTCACCGTCGGCGGCGAACTGGGCACGATGTGGACGCAGGTGTTCGGCGCGCCGCTGTGACCGCGCAGACTTCCGATCCTCAGTGTCAAGGAGAGTTTGCCAAGCAGCTGGTCGGCCCGCGAAATCGTCACTGCTGCGGGGGAATCTGCGCGGGCGACTGCAGGAGAAGGACGAGCGGCTAACTACTGTTCGTCCTCGCTGTCGGGTCCGGTGTCGAGCAAGGTGTAGGACGGGTTGTCGATGACGAGACGGTTGTCCGGGTCGCTACGTACCGTGCCCCCCGCCTTGATCGTCACACCGGGGTGAATTCCGATGACGCGCCGCCGTCCCATGAAGCGCAGGACCACAACGGAATCCCCCTGGGCAACGGCGCACTCCACCACGGGGACGCCCTCCACCGGACGAACCGTGACCGACTTCAGCTTGCCCTGCACGCGGACTCTCCGCCCCGGGCGTAGTGGGGCCGAGCCGGGAGCCCCCTCGGTAGCGGCTGCCGCCTCCGCCGCCTCCGCCGCTGCCGCGGCGGTCTCGGGCCGCCGGGTTGCCGGTGTCACGCCGCCCCCGGCCGCCGGGCCCTCTCCCGGGGGGGCGAGACTCTCGACCTGCACGAGGGGCCGACCGAGCTGGAACGGGACGATCGTGGCAGTCGCATGCGGCAACGCACTGATCGCGGCCGCGACCCGGTCCGCGACGCGGTCGTGCAGCACGCGCCCCGAAAACCGCGGGTAGGTCGGTCGCGGCAGCAGGATGCTGACCTCCGTCTCGCCGTCGGCGGTGACCTCCGCCGCCAGGTCGAGGGCGGCGCGCACCACCCGCCGGTCCGGGACGTCGATCACCTCAAGCGGGATTCCCGCCCGGTCGAGCTTCGTCCACGCGTCCTCGAGCCGGTCGGCCACCTCCTCGTCAATCATGAAGTGCACCGCCCGCACGGACGCGGCGCCGAGCGACTTCGCGTACTGCAGGGCGCGGTTCGCGGCCAAGTCCAGGTCCTGGACGAGGACCAGCACGACGTGTCGGCGCAACGGGCGCACCTTCAACGTGCCGGGCAACTCGTCGCGAAGTGTCGCAGCCTCTTCGCGGTACTGGCGGTTGAGCCGGATCAGCCCCCACACCAGCAGCGGGAAGAGCACGACGACGATCCAGGCACCCTCCGTGAACTTCGTGATCGCAAAGATCAGGACGACCGAGAACGAGAGGACGGCCGCACTCCCGTTGATGACAACCTTGCGCCGCCAGTGGGGCTCGCGGGTCCGCAGATGGTGGCGGACCATTCCCGAGCCCGCCATGGTGAAGCCGGTGAACACACCGATCGCGTACACCGAGACGAGCCGGTTCACGCTGGCATCGGTCGCCACAAGAATCGCGATCGCGACGATGGACAGCGCGACGATGCCCTTGGAGAAGACCAGCCGGTGCCCGCGCCTGGTGAGCTGGCGAGGCAGGAACGAGTCCTCGGCAACGAAGCTCGCCAGGAACGGGAAGCCGTTGAAGCTGGTGTTCGCGCCGGTGAACAGAATGAGCATCGTGGCGGCCTGGAACACGTAATACATCGAGTTGCCCACACCGCTGTGCCCGAAGACCTGCTGCGCCTCCTGGCTGATCACAGTGGGGAACCCGGAGACGTACGGGGTGGCGTGGGTGAAGGCGGCGAGCAGCGAGACGCCGGTGACCAGCGTCCCCAGCACGAGACTCATGATCACCAAGACCCGCCGGGCGTGGGGCCCCTCCGGCGGTTGGAACGCGCTCACCCCGTTGGAGATGGCTTCGAGGCCGGTCAGCGAGGAGCCGCCGTTGGCGAATGCCCGGAGCAGGATGAAGACCGAGGCACCCATGAGGAACCCGTTGGTCGACGGACCCGGCGGGACGGCGCCAGGCACATTGATCGGCAGGACGGGCAGGTTCCCGGTGGCCTTCCGGATCAGCCCGATGACGATGACCAGCCCGAGGGTGACGATGAAGAAGTACGTCGGGGCCGCGAAGGCTCGCCCCGCCTCCCGTATCCCGCGGAGATTCCCGTATGTGAGCAGCACGACCACAGCGACGGTGATCTCGAGCTTGTACGGCCCCAGCGCGTCGAAGGCCGAGATGAGGGCGTCGGCGCCGGCGGAGGTCTGCACCGCGACGGTGACCACGTAGTCGATGAGCAGGGCGACCGCGGCGACCTGGGCGATCCGGACACCGAAGTTGTCCCGCGAGACCGCATAGGACCCGCCGGCCTTCGTGTAGACCATGACGACTTCGCGATACGACATCGTCACGAGGAACAGCACAAGCAGGATCGCGCCGGTGACGGGCATGACAAGGGTGAAGGCCCCGGCGCCGACGACGGGCACCAGCACCCGCAGGATCTGTTCCGGGCCATAGGCGGAGGAGGAGATGCAGTCCGGCGACAGGACACCCAGCGCGACCCCGTTGCTGAGCCGCTCGCTGCGCATGTCGTCCCGGACCAGGGGCGGGCCCAGCAGCTTGTTCTTCAGCCGGTAGTTGAGCCGCTCCGGCACTTGCAGCCGCCCTCCCACGGGCGCGCCGGTGCGACGACGAGCGGCGCCGGCCTGCGGTTGGCCCGCCGCGGGATCAGCACTCACGCTCTTTCCTTCGTACGCCGGCTGGGAGGCTCGAGCCAGGCTACGCAGAGTTCACCAACGCCACGTGGCCAAGTGCCCCGTTCGTCCGGTTTGACCAAGATTCCGGCGTTCAGCTAGCCGGCGTGCTGCGGTAAGGGCAGACTTAGCTGCATGCTCGACACCTCGGTGATCTACCCCTTTCTGTTTGCTGTCATCTCCGTAGCCGTCATCGGCGTGGCCTTTGCTGCTGGGCTGCTCATCAGCGAGAGCCGCGCGAACCGCCGCCGCACGCAGACCGCAGCTGCCGTCGACTGGGTGTCCGCCGGCACCGGCCAGAACGTCGCCTGGAACGTCAACACCGGCCACCGCGCGCCCCGGGCCTGAGTCCGCCAACCTGCGGGGTAGCGCCTGCGCAGGTGGCACTATGCGCTCGTGGACCTGCTGGAGACACTCCGCCATGACCTCACCGCCGAACGCGCAGAGCTCGACGCCATCCTCGCCCCGCTGAGCGGGGCCGCGTGGGAGACGCCGACCCCGGCGGATGGCTGGACGATCCGGGACACGGTCGCCCACCTGCACCGTTCGGACGAGGCGGCGCTCACCGCAATGCGCGACCCCGACCGGTTCCGGCGGGACTTCGTCGCCATCAGCAAGGGTGTGCTCAATCCGACCTACGAGGGGGACGCCGCCCGCCTGTTCGCCGCCTGGCGGGCGACGGGCGGGCAAGTCACCGAGGCCGTTGCGGCCGTCCCCCGCGGCGAGAAGATCGTCTGGTTGGGACCCCCGCTGTCCCCTCCATGGTTCCTCACCGGCCGCCTCATGGAAACCTGGGCGCACGGCCAGGACATCGTCGATGCCCTCGGCCTCACCCGGGTCCCCACGGGCAGGCTGCGCCACATCGCCGACCTGGGCGTGCGCACCCGAAGCTGGTCCTACACGACCCGCGGGCGGACGTGCCCGGATGTGCCCGTCCGCGTCGAACTGACCGGGCCCGGGCAGGGGACGTGGGGCCCCGAGGACGCCGCCGACACGGTGCGCGGCACCGCTGTGGACTTCTGCCTGCTCGTCACCCAGCGTCGGCACCGGGCCGATGTGGCTGTCCAGGCGCAGGGGCCGGCCGCGCAGGAGTGGCTCGACCTCGCCCAGGTCTACGCCGGGCCGACGGGCGCGGGGCGGTCGCCGGGGCAGGTAGCGCAGGCCACCGCCGGTCCCACTGCCGGCACCACCGCCGGGTGATGGGGTGAGCACGTCGAGTCCGGCGCTGCGCGTCGGCAACTGCTCCGGGTTCTACGGCGACCGCCTCACGGCCATGCGCGAGATGCTCGAAGGCGGGTCGCTGGACGTTCTCACCGGCGACTACCTCGCTGAGCTCACGATGCTCATCCTGTTCCGGTCGACGATGAAGGACCCGACGAAGGGGTACGCGGCCACCTTCCTGCGCCAGCTCGAAGACTGCCTGGGGCTGGCGGGCGAGCGCGACGTGCGCGTCGTGGTCAATGCCGGCGGGCTCAACCCCACCGGCTGCGCGGACGCGGTGCGCGCCCTCGCCGGGCGACTCGGCCTCGACGTCCCGGTCGCCTCCGTGGCGGGCTCGGTGCCCCGGGAGGCGCTGGGAGAGCTCGACCCGGCGCCTGTCACGGTCGACCCGTACCTGGGCTGCTGGGGGATCGTCGACGCGCTGTCAGCCGGCGCGACTGTCGTCGTCACGGGGCGAACGACGGACGCGGCGCTGGTCTGCGGGCCGGCGGCCTGGCATCACGGGTGGGCCCGCGACGACTGGGATGCGCTGGCCGGCGCGGTCGTGGCCGGACACGTCCTGGAGTGCGGGGCGCAGGCCACCGGCGGCAACTACGCCTTCTTCGCCGAGGTGCCCGGCCTCGACCGCGTCGGCTTCCCGCTGGCCGAAATCGCCGCCGACGGATCCAGTGTCATCACCAAGCATCCGGGCACCGGCGGCCTGGTGTCGGTCGGAACAGTGACGGCGCAGCTGCTCTACGAGATCGACAGCCCTGCGTACCTCGGCCCGGACGTCGTCGCGCGCTTCGACACGATCGAGCTGAAGGAGGACGGGCCGGACCGGGTGCGGGTGGCGGGGGTACGCGGGGCACCTCCGCCCGCCACGGTGAAGGTGTCGACCAACAGCGTCGGCGGCTTCCGCAACAGCATGAGCTTCGTCCTGTGCGGGCTGGACATCCCGGCGAAGGCGGAAGTCGCGAAGGCGGCTATGGCGTCGGTGCTCGACGGCGTGCGCGGCGTGCAGTGGCAGCTGGTCCGAATCGACCAGCCGGACGCCCCCAGCGAGGAGCAGGCATCGGCTCTGCTGCGCTGCCATGTCAAGGACAGCGACGGGAACCGGATCGGGCGCATGTTCTCCTCCGCGGCGGTCGAGATGGCGCTGGCGTCCTACCCGGGGTTCACGCTGACGTCGCCGCCGGGCGACGCGACCCCCTACGGGGTGTACCGGCCGGTCTTCGTCGATGCCGGGGTGGTGACCCACACCGTGACACGCCCGGACGGGAGCCAGGTGCGCATCGCGGCGACGCTCGCCGGACAGGCCCCGCAGGCACCGGGCCCGCAGGCACCGGGCCCGCAGGCACCGGGCCCGCCGACCCCCACGCAGCAGGCGCGGGCCCTGGCTGCCGACTCCGCGGCGTCCCCCGCCATCCGGGTGCCCCTGGGCCTGCTCGCCGGCGCCCGCTCCGGGGACAAGGGCGGGATGGCCAATCTCGGCATCTGGACGCGCACCGAGGAGGCCTACGCCTGGCTCGTCGGCTACCTCAGCACCGACCGTCTCGTCGAGCTGTTGCCGGAAGCCCGCGGCCTGCCGGTGCGCCGGTACGAGCTGCCCAACCTGCGGGCGCTGAACTTCACGCTCGACGGGCTGCTCGGTGAGGGGGTCGCCGCCTCGACCCGGTTCGACCCGCAGGCGAAGGCGCTGGGGGAGTGGCTGCGGTCGCGCCTGGTGGATGTCCCGGCGGCGTTGGTGCCACCCAGCTGAGGCGTTCAGGGGCTGAGGCGTTCAGGGGCTGAGGCGTTCAGGGGCTGAGGCGTTCAGGGGGTGACCGTCACCGGCAGCCCCACCGGGACGAGTTCGACCCACGCGGTGCCCGGCTTGAGCTTGACGGGTTGTCCGGACGAGCTCATCAGGTCGGTCGGGCTTTCCGGCCGCGGCTTCGACCACGTGACGTCGATCGCCTTCCCGTCGCGCAGGAGCGTGCCGTTCCCGCTGCCGACGACGATCGACTCCGGCACACGCAGCCCAGCCGCGTCGATGTAGGGCGTGTCATGAACGAGCACCCGCTCGATGAGGACGTTCGTGGCGCTGAGGATGCCCGAGCCCGCGACGGTGAACGGCCGGCCGTTCTGCAGGCGGTTCCAGGCCCTGCCGTCCCACCGCCAGGAGTTGCGTGAGTCCTGGTCCATGTCCGAGAAGCTCATGCGCACCGCGCCCGCCGGCCGCGCCCCCGCGTCGGGCAACGGCCCGTACTCGAACAGCGGCAGCGGCGGGCGGTTGTAGGGCGCCCTGGCCTTCGGCCAGAGTCCCTTCGCGTTCACGTAGAGGTTGTGCGGCGCCACCCGGGAAGGCGCTCGGTGGTACGGCGGGGCCTCGCCCAGCTTCTCCGCCGACAGATCCTGCGCGACCTCGTCCAGCGCGACGATGAAGGGCCCGATGCCACCCGAGAACGCAGCGAGGCCCTTCAGGGGGGCGGCCAGGGGTGGGTCCATCGGTCGCACGGACCGCACCGGCCCCACCTCACCCGGGTCACGCGACTGGAAGATCGCGGCGAACCGGGACATCCCTCCCTCGACCAGCTCCTCGTAGACCACATCGGCCTTGTCGAGGCCGCTCTGCGGTCGTGCCTCGTAGGCGTTCTCCACCTTGATGAACAGCGCCGGCCGCCTCGCTGAGGGGTCATCGGCGGCCAATGGCAGCCCGGTCAGAGGCTGGGTCGGCGGCGTCGGGGAGGCCGAGGGCAGGGCCGGCGAGGCCGGCGAGGTGGTCGGCCCACTGCCGCATGCCGCCAGGGCAAGGGCGGCCACAGCGGCCGCAACAGCCAGATAGCGCGGCTTAGGTGAGCTCACCTCTGTCCATCGTCGAGCAGGAAGCCTCCGTGAGCTTTGGCCGTGCGCGAGGGCGCCGTCTGTCGGTGGCGGTGAACATGGCCGCGCCCAGTGCGAGCAACGCGATCGAAGCCACTAGCTGATATGGCGAAAATATCACGCTCAGTAACCATGCGATCGGGTCGGCACGGTGCGCGAACATCGGTTCCGGTCACACCACGCTCGCACCTCGACACCCAGTACACCGACCCACAAGAATCGGAGGCGGCAGACCACCTCCGGTGGCTCCCCCGGTAAGCCGGCTCGGCGAAACGACCGACAATGGCATCTGGTCGCGACGCTGTCGCGGCTGGGTGGTGGCACCGGGCGCAACAATGAGGAGAGGCGTTGAGCGAGCAGCGCAAGATCGACGTCACAGAGCTCGCCCTGCGAGACGGGCATCAGAGTCTCCTGGCTACCCGGCTGGCTCTCGAGGATATGGAGCCGGCGTGTGCGGACATCGACGCCGCCGGGTACTGGAGCGTGGAGTGCTGGGGCGGGGCCACCTACGACGCCTGCATCCGGTTCCTCAACGAGGACCCCTGGGAGCGGCTGCGCACGTTCCGCCGCCTGCTCCCCAACTCGCGGCTGCAGATGCTGCTGCGCGGGCAGAACCTCCTCGGCTACCGCCACTACGAGGATGGGGTCGTCGACCGGTTCGTCGGCAAGTCGGTCGAGAACGGCATGGATGTCTTCCGCGTGTTCGACGCGTTGAACGACGTCCGAAATGTCGAGCAGGCCATCCGGGCCGTCAAGCGTGAGGGAGGGCACGCGCAGGGCACGATCTGCTACACGATGAGCCCACTGCACACGGTCGAGGGCTACGTGCAGATGGCCCGCGAACTCATGGACCTGGGGTCCGACTCCCTGTGCCTCAAGGACATGGCGGCCCTCCTCCAGCCGCAGCCCGCGTACGACATCGTGAAGGCGATCAAGGAGGGCGTCGGCGAGGACGTCCGCGTCCACCTGCACTGTCACGCGACGACGGGCGTCACGCTGGTCGCCTTGATGAAGGCCATCGAGGCCGGGGCCGACGCGGTGGACACCTCGATCAGTTCATTGAGCCTCGGGCCTGGCCACAACCCGACGGAGAGCCTCGTCGAGATGCTCGAGGGCACGCCGTACACGACCGATGTCGAGCTCGAGCGCCTGCTGCCCGTCAAGGACCATTTCGCCGCCGTCCGGCCGCGCTACGCCAAGTTCGCCTCCAACATACTTGGCGTCGAGACAGAGATCTTCAAGAGTCAGATCCCGGGCGGCATGATCTCGAACATGGAAAGCCAGCTCCGCGCGCAGGGCGCCGGCGACAGGGTCAAGGAAGTCCTGGAGGAGGTGCCCCGGGTCCGCAAGGACGCCGGCTACCCCCCACTGGTCACGCCGTCCAGCCAGATCGTCGGGACGCAGGCGGTCTTCAACGTCCTTATGGGCCGATACAAGGTGCTCACCGGGGAGTTCGCCGACCTCATGCTCGGCTACTACGGGCAGACGATCGGCGGGCTCAATCCAGAGGTCGTCGAGATAGCAGAGAAGCAGGCGAAGAAGTCGCCGATCACCATCCGGCCGGCCGACCTGCTCGAGCCGGAGTGGGACAAGCTGCGTGCCGAGGCGCTCAGCACCGAGGGCTGTAACGGCACCGACGAGGATGTACTCACCGAGGCGCTGTTCCCGCAGGTGGCCCCCGGTTTCTTCGCGACACGCCCGGAGGGGCCCAAAAACGTCGGGACCGACCCGGCACAGGCAGGCGAAGGGGGCGGTGGCGGCTCCGGCCCCGACGCCGTCCGCACACACATCAAGTACGAGGTCACCGTCAACGGCACGTCTCACGTCGTGTCCGTGGATCCGGCGTGAGGATGCCCGTGAAGACCGAGAGCATGCAGGACAAGATCGAGCTACTGAACGAGCGCCGCGAGAAGGCCGAGGCGGGCGGCGGCCCCGCCAAGCACGACAAGCAACACTCCCAGGGCAAGCTCACGGCCCGCGAGCGGATCGCCGAGCTCGTGGACCCCGGGAGCTTCCAGGAAATCGCCCTCTTCGCCGAGCACCGGTCCACGATGTTCGGCATGGCGGACGCCGACCTGCCCGCCGACGGCGTCGTCACCGGTTCGGGCACTGTGCTCGGGCGGGTGGTCCACTTCGCGAGCCAGGACTTCTCGGTAGCCGGTGGCTCGACCGGCGAGGTCCACGCGAGCAAGGTGGCATCGGTGCTGGCCGACTCGCTCAAGACGGGCACCCCGTTCATCTTCATCAACGACTCGGGCGGGGCACGCGTCCAGGAGGGCATCGACTCCCTGTCCGGCTACGGGAAGATCTTCTTCCAGAACGTCCTGCTCAGCGGCGTCGTCCCGCAGATCACAATCATCGCCGGCCCGACTGCCGGTGGCGCGGTCTACTCACCGGCGCTGACCGACTTCGTGATCCAGACCCGGGTCGGCCGGATGTTCATCACCGGCCCGAACGTCATCCAGCAGGTAACGGGCGAGGTGGTGACGGCCGAGGCGCTTGGCGGGCCCGATACCCACATGGCGAATTCCGGGGTGGTGCACTTCATCGCCGAAGACGACCAGCACGCCGTGCTCATAGCGAAGAAACTGCTGACGTTCCTGCCCTCCAACAACAGCGAGGACCCGCCGGAGCTCGACTCGGACGGCAACGTCGAGCCGAACCCGGTCCTCGACGAGATCGTCCCGCTGGACGCGAAGAAGGGCTACGACGTTCGCGAGATCATCGCCAACATCGTCGACGGCGGTGACTTCCTCGAAGTCCAGTCCGGCTACGCGACCAACGCCGTCGTCGGCTTCGCCCGTATCGTCGGGCGCAGCGTCGGTGTCGTCGCCAACCAGCCGATGGTTCTGTCGGGCGTTCTCGACATCAACGCCTCCGACAAGATCGCACAGTTTGTGCGTTTCTGCAACGCTTTCAACATCCCGTTGGTAACTCTGGTCGACGTACCCGGCTTCATGCCCGGCGTTCAGCAGGAATACGGCGGGATCATCCGGCACGGGGCGAAGGTGCTCTTCGCCTACTCATCGGCCACGGTTCCGAAGGTGACGGTCATCATCCGCAAGGCCTACGGGGGCGCCTACATCGCCATGTGCTGCCGGGATCTCGGTGCCGACCGCGTCTTCGCCTGGCCCAGCGCGGAGATCGCCGTCATGGGCGCCGAAGGTGCGGCCGAAATCGTTTTCAGCCGTGACATCAAGGCGGCGGAGGACCAGGACGCGAAGCGGGCAGAAGTCATCGAGGAGTACCGCAGTACGTTTTCGACCCCGTACGTTGCCGCGGCGCGGCGCCTCGTCGACGACGTCATCCAACCGGCCGACACCCGGCGGGTCCTCGCCCAGGCCCTCGACGCGATGCACACAAAGCGGGAGCTGCGCCCCGCGAAGAAGCATGGGCTGATCCCGCTGTGACGAGGTCCCCAGAGACGAGGCCTGCGGGAACGTGACGACGATGAGGGAGGGGTGACGGGCATGGATACGCCATCGGTGGCCGAGCTCCAGCGGACGGTCAACGAGCTCACTCTGCGTCTCGAGCACATCGAGGCCCGCTTGGAGGCCCTGCCGGCGGAGCCGCCCATTCCGCCCGACATCCTGCTGGTTATCTCGGCCGCGGTGGCCGCCTATATGGGCAAGCGTGCCCCGATTCGCTTCATCTCGGCGTCTCGGAATACGGCCTGGGCGCGGCAGGGGCGGGCTGGCTTGCAGACTTCCCACACCCTCCCGCGTCCCGCGCGCTTCTCGCAGGCGCCCTGGGCGCCCCGGGGCCCGCGCTAGAACCGGCGAGGGCAGGCACGGCTGAAGCTGTCGGGCCGACCGCCGCCGACCCCACCGACCTCCCGCCAACCCCCCGCGACCCCGGCCGACAGCCGCTGATCCACGACCGCCATGACACTTACGACCAGGGATGACCATGAAGCTCAAGCTGACCGTCGATGGCACCGTCTACGACGTCGTCGTGGAGGTCGAGGAAGAGCCGCCCCCCACGCTCGGCACGTTCGTGCAGGCCTATGGCGTGACGCCGACGTCGGGGGCGGCGCCCGCGGCTCCGACGACCATGCGTGCGCCGGCTAACGAGGACAAGGTGCTGCGCGCACCGATCTCTGGCACCGTGACGAAGGTGAAGGTGCAGGCGGGCGACGAGGTCGAGTCGGGCGCGACGTTGCTCGTACTCGAGGCGATGAAGATGGAGACCGAGATCACTGCACCGCGCGGCGGCAGGATTGCAGAGGTCGGCGTGGCACCCGGCGAGCCCGTCTCGGGGGGCCAGGTCCTCGTCCAGTGGGAGTAGGCCGGGGCAGGTCCGGCGGTACCCGCATCGCACGCCCGGCGCACCGGCGATCCGCACCGACGCGGGGCCTGGCGGATAACCATTTGGCGGCGCCCGTGCCGGTCACTTACTGTCATTACGCCATGACCACTGACCTGATGTGCCCAATCGGCGCCTCGACGTCGCGCGCGGCGGGAGGTAGCGCCACGCGACGTTGAGAGGGGGACCGCCGTGCCTGCCGGGTTGCCTGCTGGGCACGCTGCCGCATCGGCGCGGCTCGCTCACGGCGAGGACGTGCCGCGCCCCCGGGAGGAAGCGGCTTCGGCGCCATCCGCTGGCGTCCCGGCTACGGCCGACGGCGAAGCGCGGCTCGACGCTGTCTGGCAGCGGATGCCCTGCGGGGTCCGCGACACCTTGTCCTGGCTGGCACACTTGATCGACGCGAACCTGCCCCTGCGCACGTCGGAGTCGACCAGCCCGGCCTTCACGACCTGGGCGACCACCTACGCCCCGGGTGCCCAGGTGTTCTTCGCCAACCTCGCCAACGCCAAGAACGCGCGGCCGACGGTCGAGGGCTACACCGAGATGAGCAAGTACCTCGGGGAGGCCATCTCGCAGGTGCTGAAGCGCATACGCGAACTGTCCGCCGACTAC
>JADGOW010000058.1 GCA_017882765.1 Frankiaceae bacterium | reverse complement strand
GTGATCTTGGGGAACCAGAAGTACAGCCCGCCGAAGCCGCCGAAAACCGCGGTGCCGAACACCACGTAGTGGAAGTGGGCGACCACGAAGTAGGTGTCGGTGACGTGGAAGTCGATCGGCGGGGACGCCAGCAGGACGCCGGTCAGACCGCCGAACAGGAAGCTGACCAGGAAGCCGGTGGCGAACAGCATCGGAGCCTCGAAGCTGATCGATCCCCGCCACATCGTGCCGATCCAGTTGAAGAACTTCACTCCCGTCGGCACGGCAATCAGGAAGGACAGCAGCGCGAAGAACGGCAGGAGCACGGCGCCGGTCGCGAACATGTGGTGCGCCCACACGGCCATGGACAGCGCGCCGATCGCGATGGTGGCGAACACGAGGCCCTTGTAGCCGAACAACGGCTTGCGGCTGAAGACCGGGATGATCTCTGTGATCACCCCGAAGAAGGGCACAGCGATGATATAGACCTCGGGATGCCCGAAGAACCAGAATAAATGTTGCCAGAGGATGGGGCCGCCGCTGGCCACGTCGTAGATGTGAGCCCCCAGAATCCGGTCTGCCGCCAAGGCCAGCGCGGCGGCGGCGAACACGGGGAAGACCAGGAGTACGAGCAAACCGGTAATGAGGATGTTCCACGTGAAGATCGGCATCCGGAACATGGTCATGCCGGGAGCCCGCATCGTGACGATCGTGGTGGCGAGGTTGACGGCGCCGAGAACCGTGCCCAGCCCCGACATGGTCAAGCCGAAGATCCACAGGTCGCCGCCGACGCCCGGCGAGAACTGGGCGCCGCTCAGCGGCGCGTAGGCGAACCAGCCGAAGTCGGCCGCACCGTTCGGGGTCAGGAAACCCGCAATCACCGTCAGCCCGCCGAACGCGTACATCCAGTAGGCCAGCGCGTTGAGCCGCGGGAAGGAGACGTCCGGCGCGCCGATCTGGATCGGCACGATGTAGTTCGCGAAGCCGAAGGCCAGAGCCGGCGCGAACAGGAACATCATCAGCGTGCCGTGCATGGTGAACAGCTGGTTGTACTGCTCGTTCGACAGGAACTGCAGCCCCGGGCGCGCCAGTTCGGTGCGCATGAGCATGGCCATCAGCCCGGCCATCAGGAAGAAGAAGAAGGACGTCGTCATGTACATCACGCCGATGTCCTTGTGACTCGTCGTCGTGATGTAGCCGAGGAGCGTCTGCCGGAGCCCTGGTTTCGGCGCGTGCCCGTGGTCAGCGGCCTCGTGCGGCTCCGGGGCCAGATGCTGCGGTTCCTGGACGAGTGTCATGGTCCACTACCCTGGGGGTTTGGGGTCAACGGTCCGGCGGCCGTGGCAGCCGGCAGGGCTGCCCGTTGGGCGGCGAGATAGGAATCGAACTCCGCGCCGGGAACAACGCGGAGGTAAAAGTCCATCTGGTCGTGGTTGGTACCGCAGAACTCGGCGCAGCGACCGATGTAGGTGCCGGTCTTGGTGATCGTGAGCTCGAACTCGTTGGGGTGGCCCGGGATCACGTCCCGCTTGAACAGGAACTCGGGCACCCAGAACGAGTGGATGACATCGGGAGACGTCTCCAGGAAACGGATGCTCCGGCCCTCGGGCAGAACCAGGACAGCCGGCGCGCCGGGCCGGCCGGTCACCTGGATCCCCGTCGGCTGCATGTTCTGGTCCAGGTAGCGGAACTGCCAGTTCCACCGGAACCCGACCACGCCGACCCGGACATCCGGGTTGGGATGTAGTTCGTTGACCTTGATCTCATCCCGCGCCGTATAGAAGAACAAACCAGCGATGATCAC
Organism: Frankiaceae bacterium; assembly: GCA_017882765.1. Taxonomy (GTDB): domain Bacteria; phylum Actinomycetota; class Actinomycetes; order Frankiales; family Frankiaceae; genus JADGOW01. The sequence goes on along the minus strand of JADGOW010000058.1, from coordinate 13,205 downwards.
GAAGGGGACGGCCGTGTAGAGGATCTCGACCGGCAGGTTGTACCGAACCTGCCGCGGCATCTTGTCCGAACGCTTGTAGTACGCGAACACCGCCCAGAAGATCAGGCCCCACACGAAGACGCCTATGGCAAGGGCCGCAATGACCGAGCCCTGCCACAACCGGAGCAGCTGAGGGGTCTGATTCGTGATGCCGTTCGGGTAGCCGAAGGTCGGCACGTCACACCCGGTCAGCACGAACACCAGGAACGCCGACAGGCCCGCCAGCCACCACCCGCGTCGGCGCGGACGCCCTGTGCGCGTCAGGGCAGGGCTGGAAGCGGGAAGCCGAGGGCGCGACCGGTCAGGGGGCGACGTCACGCAGGTTCCTCCCAGGATCGGCACTCGGACTCGGCCCGACCCACCTCCTGGGGCGGAGGCATGGCCCGGTGCAATTGCTGCTGGTCGCGGTCACGGTTCAACGAGGCAGGAGACTATCCCAGGTCGGGCCCCTGTGCGGCCCTCGGGTGAGCGCGGTTTGGGGGGCCGTCGCGCGCTGGTTCGGGTCCGTCCCTGTGGGTTACGGTGGTGGATCATGCCTGAATCGGTCCCCGAGTCTGCTCTCGTGTATCTGGACGCCGCGTCCGGCGAGCGCCTGCACCCCGCCGCCCGGGCGGCGTTGCTGGCCGCCCTGGATCAGGGGTGGGCCGACCCGAGCCGGCTCTATGGGGCCGCCAGGCAGGCAAGACTCCTCCTGGACGCCGCCAGGGAAACCGTCGCGAGCGTGCTCAGCGCCCGCCCGGACGAAGTGAGCTTCCCCGCCAGCGGCACCGCCGCGGCGCACCTGGCGATCCTGGGCGGGCTCGCCGGCCGCGCCCGTGCCGGGCGGCGACTGGTCACCACGGCCGTCGAGCACTCGAGCGTCCTCGCGGCAGCCGAGACCCACGAAACCTCGGGCGGGTTGGTCACCCGGGTCGAGGTCGACCGCAACGGCAGGGTCGATCTCGACGCCTTCCAGGCGGTACTGCGTGGCCCGGGTGTGGCACTGGCCAGCGTGCAGAGCGCCAACCACGAGGTCGGCACGCACCAGCCCCTCGGGGCCGTATCGCAGGCATGCCTGCGTGCCGGAGTGCCGTTGCACATTGACGCGGCGCAATCAGTGGGCAGGGTTCCGCTTCGTTGCGACGACACCGGGGCCGCGTTGCTCAGTGCGAGCGCGCACAAATGGGGTGGGCCAGCCGGCGTGGGCGTGCTGGTGGTGCGCACCGGCACCCGCTGGCGCAGCCCCCTGCCCTTCGACGAGCGCGAGCGCGGACGCGTCCCAGGCTTCGAGAACGTCCCGGCCATCGTCGCGGCCGCGGCCGCCCTTGCCGCCCGGGCGCAGGAGATGGCAGCGGAGGCGCCGCGACTGGGGGGGCTGGCACAACGGCTGCGCGAGGAGGTACCGCGGCGAATCCGGGACGTCGCGGTCATCGGCGATCCGGACCCGGTGGGCCGGCTCCCACACATCGTCACGTTCTCGTTCCTCTATGTGGACGGCGAAGCCCTGCTCGGTGAGCTGGACCGGGCCGGGATCGCCGCCAGCAGCGGGTCGAGCTGTGCGGCGAACACGGTGGCCCCCAGCCACGTGCTGGAGGCCATGGGCGTGCTCACCCACGGCAACCTGCGGATCTCACTGAGCCGGGACAGCACCGATCGCGACGTCGCCATGCTGCTCGAGGCGTTGCCCACGGCCGTCGAGCGGCTGCGTGCCCAGGCCGGGGCGGCGTCCCTGTGACAGGTCCAGGCCCCGCCTCGGATGCGGATCTCGTCCTGGACGTGCGCGGCCGACGTTGCCCGCTCCCGGTGATCGAACTCGCGCGGCACATCGCCGATGTTGCTGTGGACGGCGTGGTCGCCGTGCTCTCCGATGACCCTGCGGCGCGGCTGGACATCCCGGAGTGGTGCCGGATGCGGGACCAGGACTACCTCGGCGCCGCCCCCTGCGAGAGCAGTGCGGGGGCGCAGACGCCGCCCGCCACCGCCTACCGCGTGCGCCGCCGCGCCTGACAGGTGGCAGTCATGCCGAGATCACCGCCGCGGCGAGGAGCCCGCAGGACTAGCCCGCAGGACTACGGGAGCGGACCGGCCGGGAGCAGCGGGGCCAGGTCCGCGACACACTCCGGCCCGTAGGCCGCGCCGAGCCGGGCAGCAACGTCGCCGGACCGCACCCGGTACTCCTGGGTGCCGACCGTTTCCAGTGCCAGCGTCGCGAGCACGCATCCCAGCTGGGCGCTGCGCTCCAGGGGCAGCTCCCAGGCGAGGCCGGCGATGAATCCCGCGCGGAACGCGTCCCCGACCCCCGTCGGGTCGGCAACCTCGGCCGCGGGGACGGCGGGCACCTTCAACGGCGCCTCCGTGGCGGACTCGATCAGGACACCGTCAGCGCCGTGCGTGGTGACCCGGGTACCGACCCGGGCGAAGACGTCGGAGTCGCCCCAGCCGGTCTTGTGCTCGATGAGGCCCTTCTCGTAGTCGTTGACGACGAGGTACGCGGCACCCTCGATAAGGCTCTTGATCATCTCTGCGTCCATCCCGGTCAGCTGCTGGGAGGGATCGGCGAGGAACGGGACGCCGCGGTCGCGGCACTCGTCGGTGTGGCGCTGCATGCCCGCGGGGTCGTTCGGGCTGACCACGACCAGATCCAGCCCGCCGAGCCGGTCCACGACGGGCCCGAGCTCGATCTCGCGGGCCTCGCTCATCGCGCCGGGATAGAAGGAGGCAAGCTGGCAGAGATCGTCGTCGGTGGTGCAGACGAAGCGCGCCGTGTGGGCGATCTCGGACACGTGCACCGACCCGGTGTCCACCCCGCTGCGCTCCAGCCAGGAGCGGTAGTCGGCGAAGTCGTCCCCGACCGCGCCGACCAACGCCGGGCGCAGGCCCAACTGACCCAGTCCGTAGCTGATGTTGGCAGCAACCCCACCGCGGCGGATGACCAGCTCGTCTACAAGGAACGACAGCGAGATTCGGTGCAACTGGTCGGGCAGCAGCTGATCGGCGAAGCGGCCCGGGAAATGCATGAGGTGGTCGGTCGCGATGGAACCGGTCACGGCGATACGCACAAGTCAGCAGACTACGGTCGCCCGCCCGCGTCGGCGGCGCGTTGCCGGCGGCCCGCGCGGCCTTCACCGGCCAGTAGGGCGACCGAATAGGCCGCCCTGGACCGGCGATGTCTCTTTAGTGGAACGAATCCCCGCAGGCGCACGAGCCGGTCGCGTTCGGGTTGTCGATCGTGAAGCCCTGCTTCTCGATCGTGTCGACGAAGTCGATGGTCGCGCCGATCAGGTAGGGAGCGCTCATCCGGTCGACCACGATGTTGACCCCGTGGAAGGGGGTGACGACGTCACCTTCGATCGACCGCTCGTCGAAGAACAGCTGGTAACGCAGGCCTGAGCACCCGCCGGGCTGAACCGCGACCCGCAACGCCAGGTCGTCGCGCCCCTCCTGGTGGAGGAGGTGCTTGACCTTGTACGCAGCCTCGTCGGTGAGCTGGACGCTGGATGGGGCAGCCACACTGCCGGCGGACAAGGTTCCGGTCTCCTCAACGGTCATTCTGCAATCTCCCACGAAGTCGGATCTGAATTCAGCGGCCACGCACCAGCCACATCGGCAAACCTGCGAGAGGTTCCACCTCTAAGCGTGAACGCGGCGTTACCGCCGAACCTTCCCGGCCATGGTAGAAGCACACCCACCGAAACGGTGACCAAGTAGCGGCCAGCCGAGCCGACCGCCCGATCACGACACCCGGACTGGGGAGACTTACGGGGGTCATAGCCCCCGTAAGTCTCCCCACTCGGGCCCGCCTCGGCTGCCTTGCCCCTCGGCTATCGCCGTGACCACTCCCGCGCCGCGCTGGCCGCCGCCGCTGCCAGCCAATGCGCCGGCTGCTCCTGCGCGGCCAGAACCGAGCCGGCCAGTGCCTCCAGTGCGTAGCACTGCGCAATGCCGCAGGCCGCCGCCTCAGCGTCGCCGAGCGACACCTGGCCGGCCAGGACGAGGCAAGGCTTGCCGGCACGGGCAGCCGCCGCGGCGACGCCCGCAACGACCTTGCCGTGCAAGGACTGGGCGTCGAAGCTGCCCTCGCCGGTGAGGACCAGATCGGCTGCCTCGACAGCAGCCCCGAGCCGCACGCTGCCGGCCACGATTCCGACGCCCGACACGCGCTGCGCTCCCAGCGCGAACAGCCCCGCACCCAGCCCCCCGGCGGCGCCCGCCCCCGGTCGGGCGGCTACCGACACACCCAGGTCACGATCGAGAACCTCGGCCCAGCGTGCGAGAGCCGCATCCAGCAGGCGCACCTGAGCAGATGTCGCCCCCTTCTGCGGCCCGAAGACAGCTGCCGCCCCCTCGGGGCCGCACAAGGGGTTGTCGACGTCGGTTGCGGCCACCAGCCGGGTGGAGCGCAGTCGCGCATCCAGGCCGCCGCCGTCCACCGCGGCCGGCGCCAGCCAGGTGCCCAGCACGCGCAAGCCCAGCGCAACCAAGGCCCCGGCTCCCCCATCCGTCGTCGCGCTGCCGCCCAGCCCTACCACGACGGTCGTGGCGCCGGTGTCCAGCGCACGACCGATCAACTCCCCCACCCCTGTCGTCGTCGCCCGCACCGCGTCACGCTCTCCTGGACCCAGCAGGTGCAGTCCGGCGGCCTGAGCACTTTCGAGGTAGGCCGTGCCGCCGGCCGGGTCCCACAACACGAGGGCGGGCACCGGACGGCCCAGCGGACCGGTCACGGGGACCCCAAGCAGCTGGCCGCCCTCAATCTGCGCCGCGAGGACATCTACGAAGCCCGGGCCGCCGTCCGACATCGGCATCGCCACGACCTCGTCGCCCGGCGCGACCCGTGCCCATCCGGTCGCAATGGCCTCAACCGCGTCGACTGCGGTGAGGGTGCCGCCGAAGGAATCGGGGGCAACGATGACGCGCACGCCGACACAGTGTTCCCGATCGCGGTTCCCGATCGCGGTTCCCGATCGCGGTTCCCGATCGCGGTTCCCGATCGCGGTTCCCGATCGCGGGACGAGTTTCGGGGCCGCCACCGTTGTGCCCTGTACAGCCCTTACCAGCGCGCCCTCGACCGTCAATTCGCGGACGTTCATCCCCCCGTAACCAGCGTCTGCTGTGCCACCATCGATGCCGAGGCAGGGAGGCCCCTGCGGCCCCCGACAGGAGTTGACCGTGACCGTCACCGACTTGCCCGAAGGGGTGGAGCCGACTCCACTTGCGCTGCTTCTGCTGGGTCGGGAGGCCGACCTCGGCAGCGAGCGGGGCGTGTCCTGCCCTGGCAGCCTCCCGGCCGCCTCCGACCCGGCGCTGGTCGACCGCGCCGCCGCCGCGAAAGCGGCTCTGGGTGATTCGGTCTTCGTCCTCGGACACCACTACCAGCGTGACGAGGTCATTCAGTTCGCAGACGTCACCGGGGACTCGTTCAAACTCGCCCAGCAGGCGGCAGCCCGCCCGGAAGCGACCTACATCGTCTTCTGCGGCGTTCACTTCATGGCCGAAAGCGCCGACATCCTCACCGCCGACAGCCAGCAGGTGGTTCTGCCCGACCTCGCCGCGGGCTGCTCGATGGCCGACATGGCGACCGCCGAGCAGGTGGCCCAGGCCTGGGACGTGCTCACCGACGCCGATGCCGCCGCGGGCACCGTGCCCGTCAGTTACATGAACTCCAGCGCTGCGATCAAGGCCTTCACGGGCCGCCACGGCGGGACGATCTGCACGTCGTCCAATGCGGAACGGGCCCTGCGCTGGTCCTTCCAGCAGGGCCAGCGTGTGCTGTTCCTGCCCGACGAGCATCTGGGCCGCAACACCGCGGTCCGCTCGCTGGGCCTGACGCTGGACGACTGCGTGGTCTATGACCCGCGCAAGCCCGGCGGCGGAGTTTCGGCGGCCCGGCTGCGGGACGCGAAGATGATCCTGTGGCGGGGCCACTGCTCGGTGCACGGCCGGTTCTCCCTCGACTGCGTGCACGAGGTCCGCGAACGCATCCCGGGTGTGACGGTGCTCGTCCACCCGGAGTGCCGGCACGAGGTGGTCGAGGCGGCGGACCTGGTCGGGTCGACCGAATACATCATCGCGACCGTCGACGCGGCGCCCGCGGGCAGTGCCTTCGCCGTCGGCACAGAGCTCAACCTGGTCCAGCGGCTGGCGAAGCGCCACCCGGACAAGATCGTGGCCTTTCTCGACCGCACCGTCTGCTTCTGCTCGACCATGAACCGCATCGACCTGCCGCACCTGGTGTGGTCCCTCGAGTCACTGGCGGGCGGTTCCGTCGTTAACCGGATCTCGGTGGATCCCGAAACTGCCCGGTATGCCCGCAAGGCGCTCGACCAGATGCTCGCCCTGCCCCAGTACGCCCCGTAGCCCCCCTAGCAAAGACCACTCAGCAAGAGGAAAGGCCGGAAGCCGTCATGTCGCTGCTGCCGCTCAAGAAGCGCTCCGCGCCCGAGCCCGTCGAGGTGCCCGAAGACGAGCGCATCGACAAGCCCGCGGGAAAGAACCGGCCGACCCCCAAACGCAATGAGGCCCGTGCCGCCCGTGGTCAGGTCACCCGCACGCCCGTCTCGACGACCAAGGACTCCCGGGCGAACACTCGCGACGAACGGCGCATCCAGGCGGCCGAGCAGCGCCAGGCGATGCTCACCGGCGATATCGCCAAGATGCCCGCCTACCACCGCGCCCCCGAGCGGGTCTATGCCCGCGAGCTCGTCGACAACCGGCGCAACATCGGGCCCCTGTTCCTTCCGGTGGCGGTGCTCTGCCTGTTCCTGAGCCAGGTCCGGGTCCCGGCCATCCAGCTGGCCGGCGCCCTCGCGCTGTACCTGATGATGACGATCCTGATCATCGACTCGTTTCTGCTGGGCCGGTACGTCAACAAGCGCGTGGCGGAGAAGTTCCCCAAGTCGCGGGTGCCGGTGCGGATGTACTCGTTCCAGCGGTCGATCATGCCGAAGCGCTGGCGGATGCCGCGCGCTGTGGGCTACACGCGCTGAGACGTCCGCTCCGGCCGGTGCACGGGCGAGTGTGTGCATGAGCGGCCCGTGCCTGAGCAGCCCGTGCAGTGCGGCGGCGCTCACCCGTCCCCGGTAACGTGCACCCGTGCAGTTTCGCCGCCTGGGTCGTAGCGGCCTGACCATCAGCGAGATCGCCTACGGAAACTGGCTGACCCACGGTAGCCAGATCGAGGAGGAACAGGCCGTCGCCTGCGTGCAGGCGGCGTTGGACGTCGGCATCACCACCTTCGACACGGCTGACGTGTACGCGGGCACCCGGGCGGAGACCGTGCTCGGCGCGGCGCTGGCGGGCGTGCGTCGCGAGTCCTACGAGCTGTTCACCAAGGTGTACTGGCCGACTGGCCCCGGGCCAAACGACCGCGGGCTCGGGCGAAAGCACATCATCGAAAGCTGCCACGGGTCGCTGCGGCGCCTGCGGACCGACCATGTTGATCTCTATCAGGCGCACCGCTACGACCGGTCGGTCCCCCTGCAGGAGACCCTGCGTGCCTTCGAGGACCTGGTGCGCCAGGGCAAGGTGCTCTACGTCGGTGTCAGCGAGTGGACTGCCCCGCAGATCGCTGACGCCCTGCGCATCGCCCGCGAGATGGGGTTCGACCGGATCATCTCGTCCCAGCCGCAGTACTCGATGCTGTGGCGGGTCATCGAGGACGAGGTCGTCCCGCTGTGCCGGGATGAGGGTATCGGCCAGATTGTCTGGTCACCGCTGGCGCAGGGCGTCCTGACCGGCAAGTACCGGCCGGGAGAGGCGCTGCCGGAAGGCTCCCGCGCCACCGACCGCACCGGCGCCCAATTCATCCGGCGCTTCTTGTCCGACCGCGTGTTGGAGCGGGTGCAGCGGCTGGGCGGCGTCGCCGAGGACGCCGGGCTGTCGCTCGCGCAAATGGGGGTGGCCTGGGTGCTGCAAAACGACAACGTCAGTGCGGCGATCGTCGGCGCAACCCGGCCGGAGCAGGTGCGCGAAAACGTGCGGGCCACCGGCGTGCGGCTGTCGTCCGAGACCCTCGCCGCCATCGATGACATTCTGGACGGAGTGGTCGAGCGGGACCCCGGGCTGACCGGCTGACCGGCTGACCACGCGACGGCGGCATCCCGCGTCATCGCGCGCCGACGATCACACGCCACCGCGACAGGCCGGTAGTGCGGGACGTTGACCAGGGTTGTGGCTTTGACTATGGCGTCGCAGCGCGGTCGCCGTCGTTGGCCGGGCGCAGCGACATCGGCCCGTACACCTCGCGATCGCCGTCGAGCAGCGTCACGCGGCGGACCCCCGCGTGCAGCAGCTCCTGCCAGTTCTCGCCCAGCCACGTTTCCGCGTCACCCTGGGTAGAGAAGATCTCGGCCTGCGCCACGTCGACAGGCACCACCTCGGCGCCGTCCTCCGACTCGTACCGCCAAATCCAGGCCACTTCGTACTCCTCCTTCGGCACTGCGCGCCGGCAAGATCGAAGCCTTCCTAGCCATCATGCCGCCGGTGCACGGCGGCGCGACACCCGCATCGCCCCATGAAGTCTCCCCGGACGGCAGCGCCAAAATCATGCCGCCCGAGGCTTGCGGGGAGATAACGTGCGCCCGCGGCACCGGGAAGGCGCGGCACCGGGAAGGACACTGTGGCTCGACTCTCGCTTCGCTTCGCCTGCACTGCCCTGGCAGCGACGCTGGCTCTGCTCGCCGCCCAGGTCAGCCGGGCCCAGGCCGGGGCGCCGGAAGGCGCCACCTGGTTGAACCAGCAGATCGGGAGCAAGGGCTACCTCGAAGGCAGGAACGGGGCCCCCGACGGCACGAACACCGCATATGCCGTTCTGGCTCTCTACTCGGCGGGCCAGGGCTCGGAGGCGAAGTCGGCCGTCAAGTGGCTACACGATCACATCGACGACGTTGTCACCTCCGGCGGGACCGACAACCCCGCCAGCCTGTCGATTCTCATCATGGCGCTGCGGGCGGCCGGGGAGAGCGTCGGCAGCCTGATCACCCGGTTGCAGCAGACGCAGGTCACCGCCGGACCGGACGCAGGGCTGTTCGGGGGGGCGGACCCGACGTTCGACGGGGCGACCCGGCAAGGCTTGTCGCTGCTCGCGCTCGCCTCGGTCGGACAGAAGAACGCGCCGGGAACGGACTGGCTCGTCAGGCAGCAATGCGCGGACGGCTCCTGGCAGTCCTACCGCACGAACATCACGCAGCCGTGCGGCCCGACCGATCCGACCCACGGCACAGGGCCCGACACCAACAGCACCGCGATGGCCTACCAGGGGCTGAAGGTCGACGCAGTGGCGCCCCCCCATGACCCGATCGCCTGGTTGGCCACGAACGAGACCCCGGACGCGGGATGGTCGTTCTACGGGGGGGCGCCCGGTTCCCCCGACGCGAATTCCACCTCGCTGGTGATCCAAGCGATCATCGCCTCGGGCGGCGACCCCAATGCCCTGCCCTGGGCGCGCAACGGCTCGACACCGCTGTCAAGGCTGGGCCAGTTCCAGCTGCCCAGCGGGGCCTACACGTTCTCCGGCGGGTCGCAGACCATTGTCGCGGCCACCGTCCAGGCGGTACCGGCGGCGGCGAGCAAGATCTTCCCGTTGCCCGCGGCAGCTACGCCGCTGGTGGGCGACTCGGGAGGGTCTTCCGCCCCCTGGATCGTGTTGATCGTGCTCGTCGTGCTCGTCGTGCTGGTTGCCTGCGCTGCCGGTGCTGCTGTGTTGCTGCGACGCCGCAGGCTCACGCCCGCGACCTGACGGCCGGCCGCCCGATAGCCGACCGCGGTGCTCGTGCCGGCACCCGCGAACGAGGCCACGCTGCGATAGGACTGTGCCCGTGGACTTTCGCGTGCCGGGCGCCGACCCTTCCGCGGTCAAGGCCGCCCGCGAGCGGCTCAGTGAGCTGGTCGTACCCCGACAGTCGCTCGGCCGCCTCGCCGACCTGGGCATTTGGGCGGCCGGGCGGCAGGGGCGGTGCCCACCCGAATCCTTCGCCCGCAGGCGGATTCTGGTCCTTGCCGGTGACGCCCCGATAGCGCTGCCCGCGGGTCTGACTTCGGCGGCGGGCACGCCCGCCATCCTCGCGGCCTTCGGGAGGGCAACCGCGCCGGTGTCGGTTCTCGCCCCGCTGGCCGGTGCATCGGTGCGCGTCGTCGACGTCGCCGTCGACCATGCGGAGGGCGAACGCGGCCCGCTGGTCGGGCCGGGGATCGAGCGGCGCACAGTGCGCAGCGGCTGTGGTGCGATCGACCGGGAGGACGCCCTCACCCCCGACGAGGCGGTGCGGGCCGTCGCCATCGGGGCACAGCTCGCCGACGAGGAAGCCGACGCGGGCACCGACCTGATCGTCACGGGGGCCGTGGGGCACGGCCTCGCCACCCAGGCCGCGGCGCTCGTCGCCGCGCTGCTCGACGAGGAGCCCGTCGCTGTCGCGGGTCGAGGTGAGATCATTGGCGATGCCGTCTGGATGTCCCAGGTCACCGTCGTCCGCGACGCGTTGCGTCGCGTGCGCCGCGTCGGCGCCGACGTGGCCACCGTCCTGACTGTCGTCGGCGGACCCGTTCTGGCGGCGCTGGCCGGGCTCATCGCCCAGTCCGCGGTGCGCCGCACTCCGGTGATACTTGGTGGCCCCGCCGTCTGCGCCGCGGCGCTTGCCGCCGTGCGCCTCGCCCCGGGGGCCGACACGTGGTGGCTGGCGGGCACCTACGCGCCGGAGCCTGCACAGGAGATCGCCCTGCGTGCGCTCGGCCTCGTGCCGCTGCTCGACACCGGGGTCCACCTCGATGACGGCACGGGGGCCGTTCTGGCGATCGGCATGATGGAGGCCGCCGTCGCCGCACTCGCGGGGATCGCCACCCGTGCCGACGTCGCCCAACCGGGGGAACGAGACGACGGCTGAACGGAACGACACCAACCCCATGGACGTCCCCCGGGGGAAAGCGGTGAGGCCGATGCGGGACACCGCTCCCCAGCCGGCCCATGGCGTTCGAGAACCGATCCGACTGGCGCTGGCGCTGTTCACCGCCTTCCGGCTGCCGGGGTCGCGGCCGGAGCAGGCCGACCGCCCAATGCTGCGTCGCGCCGTCCTCCTCGCGCCAGTGGTCGGGCTCGTCCTCGGGATCGCCGGTGCCGGGGTCATCAAGCTGGGCCGGATCGCCTGGGGCCAGAACTCGGTGTTCTTCGTCGCGGCACTGGGTGGTCTGATCATCATCGCGTTTCTCAGCGCAGGACGAACCTTCGCCGGGCTCGCCGCCACCGCTGACGGCCTCGCGGCTGCGGGCAGGCCACCGGCCAGGGGGCGGGACGGGGGCCGGGACGGGGCGCCGGCGCCCGAAGCAGGCCCAGTCGGCGGGGTCGGCGTTGCCGCCGTGGTGTTCACCGTCGCCGGGCAGACCGCGGCCCTGCAGGCATGCATCGTGTTCCACCGCGGGACGCTCGCGATAGTGCTTGCTGCAGTCGCCGGGCGGGTGGCCCTGGTGCTCATGTGCGCCTGGGGGCCACGTATCGCCTCGGCCGACCCGCTGGACGCGCGGCTCGCCGGATCGGTGTCGCCCTGGGTGGCCGGGATGCTGGGCCTCGCGCTGATCGTGGCGGCGGGCCTGGCGGGTCGCTTCGACATCGACGGCGGGCGGGCCCGGCTGGGCATACACGCTGCACTGGCGGCGGCGGTCGCCCTTGCTGTCGTGTTGCCCGTGCGGTGGTGGTGTGCCCGCAGGTTCGGCGGATTCACAGTCGCGACTTTCGGCGCGGCCACCGAGGTGGCCTCGCTTGCTGTCCTGCTCGTTCTCGCGGCCCACATCCCGCAGGTGGTGACGATTGCCTGAGGGTGCCCTGCGGCTGCCTGCGGATGGGTTGCCAGCGGCGGCGAGACTCAGCGCGGAGATCGCGGCACGAACGGTGGCCTGACAACGGTCATCGCCGCCGGCCGACCTCGCACGTCCACCGTCACGTCCGCACCCGCGCCGATCGTCGCGGCCAGCAGCGCCAGCCCGATCCCCGCCCGCAGTGTCGGAGAGAACGTGCCACTGGTGACCTCCCCGACCGTCTCACCAGTAGCCTCGTGGGCCGCGGAACCCGCCGGACCGGCTGACGTCGTCCGCACCCCCATGTGCGGGCGCGGAACCGCGCGGTCACCGGCACGAAGACCCCAGAGCCGGCGAGCCGGACCCGCACTCTTCTCCGCACGCAACGCCGCGCGGCCCCAGAACCGCTCCTTGTCCCAGCCCACCGCCCAGCCCAGCCCGGCCTGCACGGGAGTCACCGACACGGACAGATCTTGCCCGTGCAGCGGGTAGCCCATCTCGGTGCGCAGGGTGTCGCGGGCTCCCAGGCCACAGGGCACGAGCCCGGCTGGCGCGCCGGCCGCGAGCAGGGCGTCCCACATCGACGCGGCGTCCTCCCAGCGGGGCAGCACCTCGTAGCCGTGCTCCCCCGTGTATCCGCTCCGGCAGACAGTGACGGGACGGCCACGCCACATCGCGTCCACGAAACTCATGTAGCCGAACCCGGACGGCAGCCCGGCGGCCGCCAGCACGCCGGGCGACCGGGGGCCCTGGACGGCCAGGACCGCATGGTCGCGGTGCTCGTCGACCACCGCGAGCCCGGGCGGGGCGGCGGCCTGCAACCGCCGTGCCACGTCCCCCGCGTTCGCGGCGTTCGGTACGAGGAACACCTCGTCGTCGGAGCGCAGGTAGGCGATGAGGTCGTCCACGACCCCGCCGCCGTCGGTGCAGCACAGGGTGTACTGCGCGCGACCCGGACCGATCCGCGCGAGGTCGTTCGTCAGGCAGGCATTGACGAACTCGGCCGCCCCCGGGCCGCGTACGCGGACCTTCCCGAGATGGCTGACATCGAAGAGCCCGGCCGCGGCGCGGACGGCCAGGTGCTCCGCCACAATCCCGGTGAACTGGAGCGGCATCTGCCAGCCGCCGAACCCGACCAGGCGGGCGCCGGCGGACACGTGCTGTTCGTGCAGCGGCGACAGCTGCATCTGGCGACTCGGCGTTGCTGACGTCTCGGCCACGGTCCGGGACCCTAACGCGGGCCGTACGCTGCTGGGCGTGGTCAGCGCAGCATTCTCCACGGAACCCGCAGCCGAGCTGCCCGTCGACGTCCTCGCCATCGGCGCGGCCGAGGGCGAAGACGGGATCGAACTGCTCCCTGGCGCCGACAGCGTGGCAGCCGCCTTCGACGGCCGGCTTGCCGGGCT
>JADGOW010000214.1 GCA_017882765.1 Frankiaceae bacterium | reverse complement strand
TCATCGCGCTGGTGCTCAACGTGGTCTTCCGCAAGATGCGGATGACCGAGGACGCGCAGCTCGAGGGCATGGACGCCGTCCTGCACGGGGAGAGCGCCTACGAGTTCGGACCGAGCCTCGGCACGTCGGTCGGTACCCTGACCGGGTCCGGCGCGGCAGCATCGGGGGGTAACTCCGGCGGTTCGCACGCGAGTATTCCCGCCTCCGGTCGTCCGGTGGACGGGACGAGCCTGGGAAGCAAGACAGGGGTGGACGCATGAGACTGGTCACGGCCGTCATCAAGCCGTTCAAGCTGGAGGACGTGAAGACGGCGCTGGAGTCGTTCGGAGTGCAGGGCCTGACGATCAGTGAGGTCCAGGGCTACGGGCGCCAGCGCGGCCACACCGAGATCTACCGTGGTGCGGAGTACAAGGTGGACTTCGTGCCGAAGGTTAAGGTCGAGGTGCTGGTGGACGACGACGACACGGCCGACCTCATCGAGGTGCTGGTCAAGTCGGCGCAGACCGGCAAGATCGGTGACGGGAAGGTCTGGTCCGTCCCGGTCGAGACCGTTGTACGCGTTCGCACAGGTGAGCGGGGGGTGGATGCCATCTGATGCCGAGTCACCGGCTGCGGCTACCGCACCGGTCAAGGCGGCTCAAGTAGAGCATTTGCACGCGCTGCGGGGCCGGTCCGACATTGTCGGGCCGGCCCTGCGGCGCGTGCTCACCGACACCGTCCGCGCGTGGCTCATCCGGCTGTTCGAGGCCGCCGACCCCGGCCCGGGCATCTCGCTGGTCACCCTGGGCGGCTACGGCCGCGGGGAGCCGGCGCCCGGCAGCGACCTCGACCTGGTGCTCGTCCATGACGGGCGGGCGCCTGACGTCGGCACGGTCGCCGACCGGCTCTGGTACCCGATCTGGGACGCCGGCATCAGCCTCGACCACAGCGTCCGGACCGTCGACGAGGCCCTGCGCGTCGCGGCCAGTGACCTGCGCGCGGCTCTGGGACTGCTCGACGTGCACCACGCCGCCGGCGACGAGGACCTGTCGGCACGCCTGCGGGAGCGCACGCTGGCCCAGTGGCGGTCCGGCGCCCGCAAGCGCCTGCCCGACCTGCAGGAGGCGGGCGAGGAGCGCGGGCGCATGGCCGGTGACGTCGCTTTCCTGCTCGAACCCGATCTGAAGTCGGCCCGGGGCGGCCTCCGCGACGTGCAGATACTGCGCGCCCTGGCCGCGGCCTGGGTCACCGACGCCCCGCCCGCCCCGGTGCAGGAGGCCCACACCCTGCTGCTCGACGTCCGCGGCGAGCTGCACAAGCGCACCCGGGGGCGCGACAAGCTCCTCCTGCAGGAGCAGGACAGCGTCGCCGAGGCCCTCGGCTATGCCGACGCGGACGCCCTCGCCCACGCCGTCGCCGACGCCGGCCGCACGATCGCCTGGGCGTACGACAGCGCGTGGCGGCGGGCCGGGGGCGTCTTGTCCCAGCAGGGGTGGGGACGCCGGTTCGGGCGCACCCGGCGACCGAACCGGCGTCCCCTCGCCGAGGGGGTCGTGGAGCAAAACGGCGAGGTGGTACTCGCCCGCAACGCCGACCCCGCCGCCGATCCCGTGCTGGTGCTACGCGCGGCCGAGGCCTCAGCCCGCACAGACATGCCGCTCGCGCCGCACACTCTGGACCGGCTGGCCGCCGAGTCGGCGCCGATGCCGGTGCCGTGGCCGGACGCGGCCCGCGACGCCTTCGTCGGCCTGCTCGCCGCGGGGCCGCCGGCTGTCGGGGCGCTGGAGGCGCTCGACCACGCCGGGCTGCTCGTCCGGCTGCTGCCCGAGTGGCGGCGGGTGCGCAGC
Source organism: Frankiaceae bacterium (assembly GCA_017882765.1). GTDB lineage: Bacteria > Actinomycetota > Actinomycetes > Frankiales > Frankiaceae > JADGOW01. Next base: position 2,903 of record JADGOW010000214.1, on the reverse strand, counting down.
AAACCGCAGCGCAACGCCGTCCACCGCTTCACCGTCGATCGGCACCTGCTGGAGACCGCGGCCGAGGCGGCTGACCGCACCCGTCGCGTGGACCGTCCCGACCTGCTGTTGCTCGCCGCCCTGTTCCACGACATCGGGAAGGGCTGGCCCGGCGACCACGTGACGGCCGGGGAGAAAGTGGTGGCGCGCATCGGGCCGCGGCTGGGCCTGCCGCCGGAAGACGCCTCGGTGCTGACCACTCTGGCCGCCCAGCACCTCCTGCTGCCCGAGGTGGCGACCCGCCGCGACCTCGACGACCCGGCGACCATCCGGCAGGTCGCCGGCCTGGTCGGATCGCGGGGGGTACTCGACTTGCTGCACGCCCTCACCGAGGCCGATGCTCTCGCGACCGGGCCCGCTGCCTGGGGGCCGTGGAAGGCACGGCTGGTCGGCGAACTCGTGGATCGGGTCGGCGCCTGGCTCGGGGGCGCCCCACCCCCCAAGCCGCCCGCACTCACGGCCGATCAGGAGGCGTTGCTGTCCGCCGCCGCGGCCGGGGACCCGCACCTGCTGGTTCGCGTCGGGGAGGACGAGCTGGTGCACGTCACCGTCGCGGCTCCCGATCAGATGGGACTTCTGACCGCCATTTCCGGGGTCGTCGCCCTGCACCGACTGGATGTGCGCCGGGCGACCGCGTACAGCACGTCGGGGCGGGCCCTGTCCGAACTGGTCGTGAGCACCCCCTACGGCCGGCTGCCGGACGAGGCGAAGATGCGCTCCGATCTCGTCGCCGCGCTCGGCGGTTCGCTGTCGCTGGACCAGCGGTTGCGGGAGCGGGAGGAGTCGGTCTCCCTGCCTCGTCGTCCGGGCCTGGCGTCGCCGCCGCCGGAAGTGCTCTTCGACGACAGCGCGGAGGACGCGACGGTGGTCGAGGTCCGCGCGCAGGACGGCATCGGCGTGCTGCACCGCATCGTGGGCGGGCTCGCCGGGCACGGGCTGGATGTGCGGACCGCGATCGTCTCCACGCTCGGTGCCGACGTGGTGGATGCGTTCTACGTTCGCGGTCGCGACGGTGGGCCGCTGCCGGCGGGGGCGGAGCGGGAGCGGGTCGCGCACGCCGTGCTGGCGGCGCTGGAGTAGGGGTAGCGGTTTGCTGCCCGGGCCGCGTCTGCCCGGCTGGCTCGCCCGGCTGCGTCTGCCCGGCCGGCCCGCTGCCGCCAGCGACCCGCCGCTCGGCTGCATATCCGCCGCTAGAGTGGTCTCGCCATCCCTGGAGGCTTCGCCTAGTCTGGTCTATGGCGCCGCACTGCTAATGCGGTTGGGGGCTCAACCCCCTCCCGGGTTCGAATCCCGGAGCCTCCGCCCAGCCAGCCGTGTACATCCCCGGCAATATCCACAACGGCCATCCACAACGGCCATCCACAACGGCCATCGGAGTCCCGAAGGAGCACCCAGCACGAAGGCAGGTGCCATGTACCAGCACTCCCCCCAGAGCGCACCGCGACCCCCCCTGAGCGCCGAGCGGCGCGACCCCCCGGCCGACAACCCGCGCGTGGCAGACGAGCGGGTGAGCCAGGCCCTGCGACCCGGCCGGATCGACCGGGAGAAGATCTGGCGAGAAGTGGGTCAGAACGCTGCGGTGCGCGAGCCACGGTTGGGCGGCTGACGCACTTCCGATTTCGCACCGGCCGGGTCTCGACCACCCGGCCCTGGTTTTCAGCGGGCCCTGACCCGCTGATCATGGTCGGGGCGGCCCGCACCTGAGGCATCACGATCGCAGTGGCTGGTGGGCCGCATCAATCAGCCGGCGCCTGCCAAAGCGTCCCCAGCCACCCACTCGTGCCACGGCCACGACCACGTCGTCCCGTCCTGGTCGAGTTCGGGCGGCCGCACGTAGTTGATGACGTTGATGAGGTCGCCTTTCAGGCTGAAGTTGTGGAACCACGCGGCGTTGTCCGGTGCGGCGTTGACGCAGCCGTGGGAGACGTTGGCGAAGCCCTGCGACCCGACCGACCACGGGGCCGAGTGGACGAACGCCCCGCCACTGGTGAACAGGACGTTCGAGTAGGAGGTCAGCTTGTAATAGTCGGGGTCGTCCCTCGGCAGGTCCTTTGTTTCGAAGACCATCTCGTGGTACTTACCCAGGACGTCGTGCAGCCCGCCCATCGTGGGGTGCAAGGCGTTCCCGCCGCTGATCGGGAACGTGCGCAACGTCTTGCCCTGGCTGGTGACGGTCATGGTGTGCGCTGCCAGATCGACGGTGCTGAAGTGCGCGTCGCCGACCTTGAACCGGACGGTGCGCGATTGCGCGCCCCACGTGCCGGCACCCGCGTCGACGCCGGCGACTTCCACGTTGAGGGTGACCGTGCTGTTCGGGGGCCAGGGCATGCGCGGCCGGAACCGGACGTCGGTGCCCGTGTACCAGTGCCAAGCACCGTCGACAGGGTCAGCCTTGTCGGTCGCCACGTGCAGCCGGCGCTGCACGGACGCGCGGTCGGTGACTGGGACGTCGAAGTGCACGGTGATCGGTGCCCCCACCCCGACGACTTCACCGTCGGTGGGGTTGACTCCGTAGGTCAGCTCCCGCGCGGGGGTCAGCGTCCGCAGCAAGGCGGCTGCCGTGGCGCGCTGACCGCCCACCCCGTTGACCACGGCGTCGACGAGATAGATCGTGCCGCCCGCCAGCGCGCGGCTCGTCCACGTGTGCCGATCGGGGTCGAAGTCGCCAGCCAGCGGACCGGCCGGGGACCGGGCGGAGAGATCGGTGATCGTCGCGTTGGTGGCCTGGACCACGACGGGAGTGTCCAGCCGCACGCCGTCACTGAAGTTCGCTGGGCTGATGCGCACGGCCGGCGGCCCGGTGGGCGCGACAGCCGCAGCGCGAGCCGACCGTCCCGACGAGCCGGCGGGTGAGCTGCAGGCGG
>JADGOW010000057.1 GCA_017882765.1 Frankiaceae bacterium | reverse complement strand
AGTTCAGGCAAGTCGTGGCGGTCGGCTCTGGACTGCTGAACTCGCTGATCTGAAGCACTTTCCGACATGTGTCGCATCGCCGCCACTGACTTGACACGCCCCACCCCTCCCCGTCGAGCGTCTGCTCCGACTCGCTGCAGCCGGTACCCCCGACACCATCGTCGGGTAGCCGCTTTCCCTTGATGCCACCGCCCCGACGTCGGGACCATCTCCTGCCATCCGGCCTGACAAGTCTCGATGTCGCGGCATCCGAGTTCGTCACCAGGAGGCTTCGACGACACCAGGCATGGTGGAGGAGGCTGGCAAATAGGACGCCGAGGAGCGCTGCACCGGGCGGATGCCGCCACGTACACCGCGAAGCGGGAAGGGCGCGCCGACCCTGCGTTGGTGCCGGCACAGCGCCTGCCGTCTCAGGCCGCCCGAACGACCCGGCCGGCCTGACCCGTCACCGCTCAGTCGGAACCGCCCCATTTGGTGCCGCAGTCGTGGCACGACCAGTCTGGAATCGACCAGGAGAACCCACCGGCCTCCTGCCCTGGATCGAGACAGTTGGGGCACAAGTGCGGCTCGGCACGTGCGTCGGCGGGCGGGCGCGCTGGGGAGTTCGTCGAGCCGTCACCCGGGTGCCAGACATCGCGGTACCAGGCGAACCGCCCGGTGCCGACCGGGTCGAAGCGAAACGACGCCGGCAGCAGCGCGGGCTTTTGGGGACGCCAGGGCCGGATCTGATACGCCCGGCCATCCGTTGCGGACCACAGGCCGGCGGCGTCGCGCAGCAGGGCTATGCCATGGACGACCAGCATCGCTGTCGGCTCTTCGAACGAGGCCTGGATCTCGGGGCCTGTCACGGTGACGGGCCGCAGGTCTCCGACGAGCCCCCGGACCACCACTGGCAGCCGCCGGGTGTCGGTCTCGGCCAGCAGGTCAAAGGGTTCCTCGGGCCGGGCGTCGCGCACCTCGACCGGCAGGTAGCCCAAAGCGTGCAGCCAGCGACGGGCGACCTCGATCGCCCGAGCACTGACGAGTGCAGCCAGGTCCGGATCCAGAGTGGCCTCGAAGGCGCGCTCCGGGCTGTCGTTGTCTTCGCCCAGCCGCGACTCTCCCAGTGCGGGTTGGCGCAGCCGCACGCAGTCGACCATGGCCCACCCGTGAACCATGCCAACCTCGGTGGGCAGGACCAGCTTGAGTCGGTGGACCACCTCATACGTCCACCCGAGCAGCCAGCCCTGATCGGGTGCGTCCCGCGTGGCTGCGGCGTACAAGAAGGCTTCCCGCGACAGGACCGAAGCTCTGTCAAGCGACTGCAGCCGGCGCCAGGCATCGGTCTTGCTGGAGTAGCGCGCCTCGACCGTGGCCGTGACCTCGGCCTCGCAGGCAAGGGTCGGGGGGTCCGACGCTGCGACCACGAGCAGCCGGCGGCCTGTTGCCCATTCCTCGGTGTCGGATTGTCGGCATCTCGAGAGGGCCCAGTCGATGTCGCAGGCAGGCTCGCCGCCCGTCTCGTGTGTGCATGCGTGTAAATGAAGAGTTGTCATCACTTGTCTAGTTCCAGCGTACCCCTCTGATGACGTCGAAGTAACACCGCGTCTTCGAATTCACCCTTGGGACGGCGGAAATGCCCCCTATGCCTGCGTAATGCACCCTGATGGTTACGCAGAGGTACGACAAGCCGCGTTGGCTGTGTCGCAGATTCGATGCCCGCAGTTACGGCGAGTTGCCCACCCCTCTGGCAGTACCTCGGCAAGCTAGAGCCACGGCTAGCGGAGGGAGCTTCGCCGGTGGTCGGATGGCTCGCGCCGAGCCCGCGGACCGGGCTCGTCTTGGACGATTTGCAGGTCGTCTCGGTGAAGGTCGCCGTGGCGCTGTGCGCTGACGCCGCTGTCGCCCCAGGAGACCTGGGCCCGATGGCGCACCAGCGGGTTCCCCTGGGCCCGGGCATGAATGCGCTATGCGAGCGCCTGCGGGTGCTGGGCATGCCGTCGCTGTGTCCGCGGTCTGGCGTGCCTGGTGGCGAGGGCCTTCGACTGGCCGCTCGTGACGGTGAGCGGGTCGACGCGATCGTGTTGGCCGACAGCGCCCGCGCCGGGGCCGGCAGGCACGAGACCCGTCGGCCGCCCACCGGACGAGTCGTGGTGCGGTTGTCGCCGGCTGAGCGCGGCCTGCTGCGGGCGGCGTGCGAGCGACTCCTCGGCCTTCTGGACAGCGGATTGCTCGATCTCACCGACGAGCGGGCGGGTGCCGTCCGGGAGGGAATCGAAGCGGTGCTGGCCGGTCTGCGTCAGCCCACGCCCGGCCCTGTCGGCCCTGTCGGCCCTGTCGGCCCTGTCGCTTCGATGGAGCCCGTCATGCCGGTCGGCCGCTCCGCGCGAGCCTTGATGCCCAGCAGCATCTTGCGCTCCATGAAGAACTCCACCGGGGGCGTCAGCAAACCGTTGCTGAGCCGGCTCCACGGGGCGTCCGAGTAGTCGACCCGCCACCGGCTCACCAGCCGGGTGCCCCCGTCCTGAGGCCGCAGCACGAACGCCCACGACGGGAAGGGCAGGCCCTTGTCGAAAGCCGCCTCCCGGGTCTCCTCCGGTGCGGGCGCGAGCACCAGAGCCCGCTGCGGGTCGAGCGCGCGGACGGTGAACGCCAGCGGTACCCGGTAATCCTCCGGGACGAGGCGGATGATGTCGCCGACCACCAGGTGCTGCAGGCTCGGCTCGATGCGGTCCGCGTTGTGCAGGTCGCACCCGAGCAGGTTCTCCAGCCAGGTGTAGCTGTAGAGGCCCCCCCGACCCTGCCCCATCTGCACCAGCCACGGCCAAACCGCGGCAGGCGGCGCTCCCACGGTCACAGCACGGGTGGACGACGCCCGCGGGGCGGGAACGAGCTCGTCGCCCGGCAACGCCGAAGTGACCTCGGCGTCGGTCGCGCCCCAGTTCGCCCACCAGCCCCTCGTCAGGGCCAGGGCCCCAGCCGCCCCTGCTCCCCCAGCTGCCAGGGCCACTACGCCACGCCCGGTCAGCGCTACGACCCGGGCGGGCCGGATGGTCGTCACGGCTCCGGAAGGTGCAGGCGCAACCAGCTCACCGCGCGTGCCCAGGCGTCGCGTGCTGCCGCGGGGGAGTAGGCCGCCGGCCGCGCATCGCAGTGGAAGCCGTGCCCCGCATCCGGGTAGCGCACGATCTCGCTCGGGACACCCGACCGGCCCGCCGCCGTCCGCAGCGCCTCGACCTGGTCGGATGGGATGCCCTGATCCTTGTCCCCGTACAGGCCCAGCCAGGGTGTCGTGAGGCCGGACGCCAGTTCGATCAGCGAGGGGAAGCCGAACCGGCCTTCGGCGACGCCTCCGCCGTAGAAGGTCACGGCTGCGCCCAGCGGGTAGGCAACGGCGGCGAAAAGCGCGATGGAGCCGCCCATGCAAAAGCCCACGATGCCGACGCGCCCCGGCGCGAAGCCCTGATCGTCGAGCCATCCCAGCGTGGCGTCCAGGTCGTCTTCGATGTTGCCCCGGGAAAGGGCCTGCATCCGGGGGCCGACGGCCGGAAAGTCGTCGTAGGCCAGGTCGGGGTCGCCCGTCCGGTAAAACAGGTGCGGCGCGACCGCGAGGTAGCCCTCGGCTGCGACCCTGCGGCACACGTCCTGGATGTGCGCGTTGACCCCGAACGCCTCCTGCACCACGATCACCGCGGCGGTGGCGTGTGCGTCAGGGCGCGCGGCGTAGGCCGGCATCAGGCCGGCTGCCGTCCCGACCCGGACCGTGCGCGCATTGAGCGTGCCGGCCTCGCCGGTGCCGTCTGGGGGCTGCCCGCTCTGGGCTTGGCCTGCCCCGCCTTTCGTCGCCCCTGCCATACGCCTCTCCCCTTGGTTGCGGCGAGCGTAGCGACGCCGTGGCACGGGACGGCCGGGAGCCGGGCCGGGCTGTGGCGTTGTCCCAGAATGCCGGTTTAGAATCCCGTTCGGTTCCGGCGACGACTTGGAGTGCGCATGGATTTCCGTGACACCCCCGACGAGGCGGCCTTCCGGGCGGAGCTGCGCGCGTGGCTGCGCGACAACCTGCCGCCCGGCTGGGGGTCGGGGCCGCCGCACGTCGGGCGGTACGAGGCAGAGTTCTCCCGCGCGTGGAGCAAGAAGGTGTACGAGGCCGGGTACGTGGGGATCACCTGGCCGCAGGAGTACGGGGGCCGGGGGCTCCCCTACCCCTACCAGGGTATTTACCTGGAAGAGGCGGCAAGGGTGGCCGCACCCCACCACCTCGGGGTCATCGGGCTCGGGATGGCCGGCCCGACGATCATTGCCTGGGGCACCGCCGAGCAGAAGGCCCGCTTCCTGCGGCCGCTGCTGGCAGCCGAGGAGATCTGGTGCCAGGGCTTCAGCGAACCGGGCAGCGGGTCGGATCTCGCCGGTGCGCGCACGACGGCCGTTCTGGACGGGGACACCTGGATCGTCAACGGGCAGAAGGTCTGGTCGTCCTACGCCCACATCGCCGACTGGTGCATCCTCGTGGTGCGCACCGATCCGGAGGCGGGCAAGCACGCCGGCCTGTCTTACCTGCTCGTCGACATGCACTCGCCGGGCGTCGAGGTGCGCCCGCTGCGCCACATGACGGGTGATCCGGAGTTCAACGAAATCTTCTTCACTGACGTGCGCGTGCCCAGACACTCCATGCTCGGTCAGCCGGGCGACGGCTGGCGGGTGGCCATGACGACCCTGCTGCACGAGCGGGGCACGCTGGGGTTCGCGCTTACCGCCGGCTTGGAGAACGCCGTGAACAAGCTGGTCGGGCTGGCCCGCGAGACTGCTCCCGATGGACGGCGGCCGGCCGACGACCCCCTGGTGCGCGATGCGATTGCCCGGCAGTGGGTCGAGCTGCAGGCGTTGCGCTACACGAACTACCGGTCTCTGACGACGCTCATCAAGCACGGCGTCCCCGGGCCGGAGGGCTCGATCGCCAAGCTGCACTGGAGCGAGTCGAACCAGCGCCTCACCAAGCTTGCCCTGTCGGTGCAGGGCCTGGCCGCGCAGCTGGACGGTGCGGGCGGCGTGTGGAACGGGTACTGGCAGTACCAGCAGCTACGTAGCCGTGGCAACACCATCGAGGCCGGCACCTCCGAGATCCTTCGCAACATCGTCGCGGAGCGGGTCGTGGGCCTGCCCCGGTCCCGCTGACGCTCTCGATTCGGCACATCCGGCACACCCGGAACATCCGGCAAGGAGAAACCCGAGATGGACTTCGCCTTCTCCGCTGACCAGCAGGCGCTGCGCGCCGTAGCCCGCGACTTCCTGGCCAACGAGTTCCCGATCGGCCGCGTTGCTGAACTGGCCGAATCCGAGGCGGGCTGGGATCCCGGGTCGTGGAAGCAGATCCACGACCTCGGCTGGCTCAGCCTGTCGGTACCCGAAGATGACGGCGGGGCGGGCATGGGCTTCCTGGAGGAAGCGGTGGTCTTCGAGGAGACCGGCCGCGCGCTGTACCCGGGCCCGGTGTTCTCCACGTTGGCGCTTGCGCGGCCGGCCCTGGCCGACAGCGAGCTGCTGGCGCCGGTGCTGAGTGGTCAGGCGACAGCGACGTTGGCGTGGGCAGAGGACGGCGCCCTCGGCCTGCTGGACAGCCCACGGGTGCATGCCGACTCCGCTGGGCGCCTGACCGGGACGAAGCGCTACGTGCCCGACCTGGCCCTGGCCGACTTCGCGGTCGTCGTTGCCGACACCGGACTGCATGCGGTGGACCTGCGCGAGAATCCCGGCGCGGTGCTGCCCAGGCCCACGCTCGACCGCACGCGCCGGCTCGGTGACCTCGTCCTGGACGAGACCCCGGCCACGCACCTGCCGGCCGGCCGGGAGGTGCTCGACGAGGTCCGGCTCCGGTCGATGGCGGCCCTTGCGTGCGAGGCCGTCGGGGTCGGGTCGAGTGCTCTCGATCTAGCCTCCGGCTACGCCCGCACCCGGGAGCAGTTCGGCCGTCCGATCGGCAGCTACCAGGGGGTCAGCCACCGCATCGCGAACATCTACCTGGCGGTGGAACTTGCGCGCAGCCTGGCCTACTGGGCTGCGTGGGCTGTGTCGGCGGGGGACGCCTCGGCGCCCCTGGCGGTGGCCGCTGCCAAGTCGGAGGCCGCGGAGGCCGCTGTCTTCGCCTGCGAGAACGCCATCCAAGCGCTCGGCGGCATTGGCTTCACCTACGACCATCCGCTGCACCGCTTCTATAAGCGGGCGCAGGGCATCGACGTGTTCGAGGGAACGGGCGCGGCCCAGCGGGCTGAGATCGCGGCAGCGTTGCTGGACTGACGGGGTGCCGGCCCCGGGAGGCACACAGCGGTAGAGGCATAGGCGGTAGGGCATAGGCGGTGGAGGCATACAGCAGAGGGCGGCTGCCCCGGCTGGGACAACCGCCCTCTGCGCACCTTGCTGGCGCCTGCTCCGGCAGGTTCCGACCCGCCTTCAGTCGGTCTACGGCAGGTACTTCCCGCACACCGGCCACGGCCCGCTGCCGAGCTGGTTGTAGAGGTTCTGCGCCCGCATGGTCTGCTCGGCCGCCGAGGCCTGGTTCGGCAGGCCCGTGCCGCCGCCGGCATGCCAGGCGTCCAGCGTCATCATGTACATGCCGTAGAACTGGCCGGCCACGATGCTCGGGTTGCTGCCCGTCTCGCAGTAGGCCACCTTCGCCCACGCCGCGCTCATGGTGCCTGGGACGGCAACTGACGGCCCGGAAGGCGCGGCGGGCGCCGGCGCCGGTGCCGGCGGCGGTTGGGTACCGACAGCCACGACCTCTCCCACCGGCTTGACGGTCACCTTGCGGCTGAGCACCTTCACGTGGTCGATCTTGCCGTCGAGGTAGACGAGGGTGACGCGAGACTGCTCGGTTCCGTCCTGCCCGGCCTTGCGCACCTCGGTGGTGCCCTGCGTCATCGAGGCGTCCGGAACCTTCTTGACCTTCTTGGCCAGGGTGACGGTCAGGGTCACGGTCTTCGCGGTACCACGCTTGACGACCACGGTCGTGTCCTTGTGGCCTGAGGTCAGCGGGACCGAGACCTTGTCGTAGGGGCCGACCTCGACGCCCATCCTCTTCAGGGCGGCGCCGACAGTGTCTGCCGTGGTCCACACGGACTTGGTGGCGCCGTCTGCCCGGACGGCGATGTGCCACGCGTGATGCACCTGGATGTTCTCGTGAGCGTAGATGACGTTGTCGAGGCCGGGGTTCACCTCGGCCCGGGGACCCATGGCGATGTGCCGGCTTTCCAGCAGGGCCTTGACGGTACCCGCTGTCGTGGACACGTTCTCGACATGACCGTCGACTGTGAGTGTCGTCGGCACCGAGGGGTGCGCGAACGCGAGCCCCGTTGCGGCGACGCCGAATAGGCCGAGCACCGTGAGGGTGGCGGCGATCCTGGTGCCTTTCATGCAACTCCGATCCGCGGAGGTCCGGGCACGGAGAAGACGCCAGAACGAAATGGGGTCACCGGGTTTCCGGCGGGGCGGGTCAGGAAACGACCGGCCCGGCAGCGCTCTGGCGGGGTCTCCGACCCCGGCTGGCTCCTCGACCGTACGAAGCCATGTTGCAGCGCACAAGGCTAAACAGCTAACTGTGACTCGTTACACGAGCCTGATACCCAAGAACTTTGGGCGATTTGTCCAGTTAGCAGACAAGGAAGCGATCACTCGCAGGAGGGTGGCGGCAGGAGCACGCCGGGATTGAGCAGGCCCTGTGGGTCGAGCGCACGCTTGACCGCGCGCATCGCCGCGATCTCCGTGGGGGAGCGGGACAGGCCCAGCCAGGCCAGCTTCGCCCTGCCCACCCCGTGCTCGGCGCTGATGCTGCCGCCGCGCGCGGCCACATGACGCAGCACCGCGTCCGTGACTTCCTCCGCACGATCGGTTGCGTCGAGCACGTTCACGTGCAGGTTGCCCTCGTTGATGTGACCGAACAGCACCGTCCGGGCATGCGGCGCCGCGCCGGAAACCACAGTCGGGAGGGCTCGCGCTACAGCGGGGAACACGGCGAGGGGGACGGCGATGTCGAGCTTCACCGGTACCCCCTCGGCATTGATGGCCTCGGTGTGTCCCTCGCGGTAGGCCCATAATCCGTGCCGACCCGCGGCATCCGTGGCAAGGGCGGCATCCCGAACGAGCTCTTCGGAGTCGGCCAGGGCTTCTGTCAGCTCATCGGTGGGGTCGCGCCGGTCGGCGCACTCGACGAGCAGGTAGGCGGGGTGCCCGGCCGCAAACGGCGCGGGCATGCCGCTGTGGGCGCGGACGAGCTCGAGGCCGGTCGCGAAGAAGAGCTCGGCGGCTTCGAGGGTGCGCAGCCGCTGCCGCAGGACGGCAAGCAGTTCCACCGCTTCGTCCACGCCGCCGACAGCCACCACCGCCACGACCCGGTTGCGCTGGGACGGGACGAGCCGGAGCCGCGCGCCCGTCACCACCCCCAGGGTCCCCTCGCTGCCCGCGAGCAGACCGGGCAGGTCGTAGCCGGTGTTGTCCTTGAGCAGGCCCGACATTCTCGACAGCACCGACCCGTCGGCAAGTACGGCTTCGATCCCTGCGAGCTGCGCGCGCATGCCTCCGTACCGCAGCACCCGCTCGCCGCCGGCATTTGTGGCGGTCAGTCCCCCGACAGTTGCGGAGTCGCGCGCGGCGAAGTCGACGCCGAAGTCCAGGCCCGCTGCTCGAACGTGCCGCTGCAGGTCGGCAAGCCGGACGCCGGCGCCCGCCGTCACCTGAGCGGCGGCCGTGTCCACCGGACCGAGTTCGGTCAGCCGGGTCAGGCTCACGACAAGCTCGCCGCCCATGGGAACGCCGCCACCTACGAGCCCGGTGTTACCGCCCTGCGCGACGATGGGCGCACGGGCCTTGGCGCACGCGGCTACCACGCCCGCCACCTCGGCCGTCGTGCCGGGTCGCACCACAGCTGGGGACCGGCCGGAGAAGCGCCCCGTCCAGTCGGTTTCGTAGGAGGCAGTCAGCTCCGGGTCCACCAGCACGTGGTTGCCACCCACGACGGCACGCAGGTGGTCTCCCAGGCCGTCGGGAAGGGGCGCCGGAGATCGGGTCATGACAGCAACCGCAGCCGGATCGTCGCGTCCAGGCCGGCCAGCCCGTCCAGCACCTCGGGGGAGTAGTCGCAGCCGATGTCGGTGAGGACGTACCCGACCTCGCCGCGGGTGCCCAGCAGCTGCCCCTCGATGTTCACGCCGTGGTCGGCGAGCATGCCGTTGATCGAGGCCAGCACTCCCGGCACGTTGTGGTGCACGTGCAGGAGTCGGTGGGCGCCCTCCCGGGCCGGCAGGGCGAGTGCGGGCAGGTTCACGCTGAGGGTCGTCGCGCCGTCGGCGAGGAAGTCGCGGAGCTTGCCGGTGACGAACCGGCCGATGTCTTGCTGCGCCTCCTCGGTGGACCCGCCGATGTGCGGCGTGAGGATCACGTTCGGGAGGCCGCGCAGGGCCGAGACGAACTCCTCGCCCCGGCTCTTCGGCTCGTTCGGGAACACGTCGACCGCGGCGCCGGCCAGTACGCCGGTCTCGATCCGCCGACGCAGCGCGTCGTGGTCGACGACGAATCCGCGCGACAGGTTGAGAAACAGGCTGCCCGGCCGCATCCGCGCGAACTCCTGCTCACCGAACAGGCCGACGTTGCCGTGCCGCCCATCGACGTGCAGCGTCACGACGTCCACCGACTCGAGCAGTTCGGCCAGCGATCCGCACGGGCGGGCATTGCCCAGCGCCAGCTTGTCGGCCACGTCGTAGAAGAACACGGTCATTCCCAAGTTCTCGGCAAGAACCGACAGCTGCGTTCCGATGTTTCCGTAGCCGACGATACCCAGGCGGCGCCCGCGCAACTCGTGGCTGCCTTCGGCGGACTTGTCCCAGACCCCCGCGTGCATCCCCGCGTTCTTGCCCGTCAGGTCCCGGGTCAGGGCGATGATCTCGGCCAGGGCGAGCTCGACGACGCTGCGCGTGTTCGAGAAGGGCGCATTGAAGACGGCGATCCCGCGGGCCGAGGCCGCGACGAGGTCGATCTGGTTGGTCCCGATACAGAACGCCCCGATCGCCAGAAGGCTGTCGGCCGCGTCGAGCACGCGCTCGGTGACCTCGGTCTTGGACCTGATGCCCAGCAGTGCGACTCCGGGGAGCCGACTCACGAGCTCGTCCTCGTCGAGAGCGGTGTCGAGCAGCGTCACCTCGACGCCTGCCGCCGACAACACCGCAACCGCGTCGGGATGGACGCTTTCGAGCAGCAAGGCGCGCACCGGCGTCGCGCCGCTCCGGATCTCGGGCACGATTGATCATGCCTCATGGCGAGCCGCCGGGAGGGCGGAACGGCCCGCTACGTCGCTCCGGGACGCCGGAGGCTGGTATCGGGGCGCCCGTCGCGGGGGTCTTTAGTGGGTCGACGCCGATCCGGCGTAGCTTGAACCGGCCGGCGGGCAGGGCGATTGACGGGCGGCAGCGGCGGCAAGGGGTCGGCAAACGGTGTCTGCCTGGCGGTTGCCGTGGCGGGCACCGGGGAAGGCGAGGTCGGGTCGGGCCACAACGTTCGACCGCAGCAGGAAAGCCCAAGACGAAAGGACGCCAGCGCCGCCCCTGCGGGCGTAGGTCGCACTCGGCAGTCAAATCGCCGATTGGCCACCGGAGAGAACTAGGTGCGACCGCTCAAGCCGACGAAGATGCGATACCGCCGAACCGTAGTTCGGGTCCACGATCGCACGCGGAACGGCTACGCGGATGGAGATCGGGCGCCGGCAGGCACTGCAGCCGCCGCTTCCGCCCCGGCGGCCCGAGTGTCCTGCTCGTGATACTCGGCGAGCAGCTGCTCCTCCCGGTCCTTCTTCGGGAACATGAAATACACGAGGGCGGCGCCGGCCAGGACCGCGAGGATGCCGGCCAGATAAGCCCAGTGCTGACCCTGTAGGAATGCCGACTTCGCGCCGCTGATAATGGCGTCCGCATATTGCGGGTGTTGCTGCGCGACGTTGGCCGCGCTGGAGAAGGATTTCTCCAGCGCGTTCTCGACGTTGGAGTTGACCAGCTGAGCGTTCGGCGAGTTGCCGATCGAGGTCGCGACCGCGGCGGCGTAGCCGGCCGTCAGCAGCGCCCCCAGGATCGACTGCATGATCGCCCCACCCAGGTCCCGCTGGAGGTCGGCCGTCCCCGACGCCATACCGGCCCGCTTGACAGGCACCGAGCTGGTCAGTGAGCGCGACGCGGGAGTGCCGGCGAAGCCGACGCCGATCCCCAGGAAGGCGTAGCCGAGCGCGACCTTCCAATAGGCGATGCCCTCCTTCCACAGGAGCAGCATCGTGAGGAAGCCCAGCAGGCAGAACGTATACCCGACAAGCAGGGTGAACCGGGCTCCCCGGGCGTTGATGAGCTTGGCTGACCGTGGCGCCACGAGCACCATGAGAACGGCTGCCGGGATGATCGACAATCCGGAATCCAGCGTCGAGTATCCGAGTACGTTCTGCAGGAACTGCTGGCCGATGAACATCGCGGCCATCAGCGAGCCGAACACCACGATCCCCGCGCAGGCAGCCACCCAGAAGACCCTGCGGGCGGCCACGTGCAGGTCGTAGAGCGGCACTTTCGCCCTGCGCTGCCGGATGAAGAACCCGATCGCGGCGGCCGCGGCGACCAGCCCCAGCCCGAGAGCGGCGGCACCCTTACCGGGGGTCGGCGCAAAGTTGATCGAGAGCACCAGCGTCCCGACGAGCACCGCGGACAGCACCCCGCCGAAGTTGTCGACCGGCTCGGTCGTCTCGTTGACGTGGCCGGGCACGAACGCCCAGGCCAGCAGCAGCGCGATCAGCGCCAACGGGAGCGTGACCACGAAGACGGAGCCCCACCAGAAGGTCTCCAGCAGGGCCCCCGCCGCGAGAATGCCGAGCGCCGAGGACGCCCCGCCGATAGCCGACCACAAAGCGATGGCGCGGGTGCGCCCCTTCCCCGCCCACAGCGCCGTAATCAACGCGAGGGTTGTCGGGTAGGCCATGCCCGCCGACAGCCCGCCCAGGATCCTGGCCCCGATGAGCACGCCGGCGGACGGCGCGTAGGCGGCAAGCAAGCATGCGGGAATCGAGAGCAGCATGCCGAGGACCAGCATCATCTTGCGCCCGTAACGGTCGCCCAGCGCCCCCAGCCACAGCACCGAAGCGGCCAGGCCGAGGGAGTACCCGACCGAGATCAGGTCGAGCTCTGTCTGGGATGCGTCGAAGTCACGCCCTATCTCGGGTAGCGCAACATTGGCCACCGAGAGATTCAGGTTGGCCACCCCGGCGACGAGGATCAGTGTTCCAAGAACCAGGCCCGGTCGAGGCGGGGCAGCGGAGGCCTCGGCGCTGCCAGCGCCTCCGGCTAGGCCTCCTCCCGGTTGCTTGCCGGGCGTTCCCTGCGCCCTCGCCGACCCGCCGGACGCGGCGCGCCGGGCCGGTCCGGCCGCTCCTGGACCGCCCGATGACCGCCGCCCAGTCATTGGTCTCCCTGCTGTCGCTGTTGCTCGGATGTTCGCGGTGTCCGGGCTGAATCCGGGCCCGGGTAGACGGTAGTCGGCCGGGTAGGGGTAGCAGTCGCCCGTGTCTGACCGGATCCGCGGGCAAACCCGCCACCCCCCTCAAGAGCCGGTATTTCCCCAGCGCGAGACTGAGTGCCGAATGCGGGGCGCACACCGACGCGTGCGCGCCCGGGACAGTCGGCCGGAAGGGATGGCGCACGATGGCGAACGTGGACTTGGCGCGGTGGCAATTTGCGACCACGTCGATCTACCACTTTCTGTTCGTGCCCGTGACCATTGGTCTGTCCTTTCTGGTCGCGATCCTCCAGACCGTGTGGCACCGCTCGGGTAACCCGGTGCACCGGCAGCTCACCAAGATGTTCGGCACGCTCCTGGTCATCAACATCGCCATCGGCGTGGTGACGGGTCTGGTGCAGGAGTTCCAGTTCGGGATGAACTGGTCGGCGTACTCACGCTTCGTCGGGGACGTATTCGGGGCGCCGTTGGCGATGGAGGGGCTTGCTGCGTTCTTCCTGGAGTCCACCTTCCTGGGCTTGTGGATCTTCGGGTGGGGGCGCCTGCCGAAGCGGGTGCATCTGGCCACGATCTGGGCCGTCGCCATCGGTACAGCTCTCTCGGCGGCATTCATCATCGCCGCCAACTCCTGGATGCAGCGCCCTGTCGGTTACCGGGTCAACCCCGCCACCGGCCGGCCCCAACTCAACGACGTGTGGGCATTGTTCACGAATCCGGTGTTCCTGTGGAGTTATGCGCATGTGCTGCTCGCCTCGCTCGTGACCGGCGGATTGCTCATGCTCGCCGTCTCTGCCTGGCACCTTCGCCGCAAGTCGGACGTGCAGGCGTTCCGGGTTACCGCCGGACTGTCCATCGTGGTGCTGCTGCCCGCGACGGTGCTCGTCCTGCTCGTCGGCAGCGAGCTGGGGGTCATCGAGGCGAAGTACCAGCCCATGAAGATCGCCGCGGCCGAGGCCCAGTGGACCACATGTCAACCCTGCTCGTTCTCCCTGTTCCAGATCGGTGGCGGGAACAACGACCACGACCCGACGCAGATCATCCAGATACCCCACCTGCTGTCCCTGCTGGCGACCAACTCCTGGGACGGGAAGGTCGTTGGGCTCGACGAGCTCAATGCGCAGTACCAACAGCAGTACGGTCCGGGCAACTACGTCCCGAACGTCTTCATCCAGTACTGGTCGATGCGGGTGATGGCCTATCTGGCTGCGTTTGTCTTCCTGCTCGTGCTGTGGGGGGCGTGGCTGCTCTACCGGAAGAAACTCGAGGATTCGCGATGGTTCCTGGCCATCGCGACCTGGGCAGTGATCGCCCCGTTCCTGATGAATACCGCGGGGTGGCTGCTGACGGAGAGCGGTCGCCAGCCCTGGATCGTGCAGGGTCTGATGCTCACCTCGGCGGGCGTGTCGCCCTCCACGTCAGTTGGGGAGATCGTCACCAGCCTGGTGGTATACGTCCTGCTCTACGGCGCATTGGCGGTCGTCGAAGTCACCCTGATGCTTCGTTACGCGCGGCGCGGGCTGCCGGGCAAAGAACCGGAGGAACCGCCGGAGGAGGGCGGGAAACCGGAAGAGCGCGCACTCGCGCTGACCTACTAGGAGCGCGACATGGGCTTGCAGATCTTCTGGTTTCTCGTCATCGCCGTGCTCTGGTGCGGTTTCTTCGTGCTCGAAGGCTTCGACTTCGGGGTGGGCATCCTGCACTGGTTCGTGGGGAACAACGACACCGACCGCCGAGTCGCGATCAACACGATCGGCCCGTTCTGGGACGCCAACGAGGTCTGGCTCATCGTGGCGGGCGCGGGCATTTTCGCCGCGTTCCCCAGTTGGTACGCCACCATGTTCTCGGCGTTGTACCTGCCGCTGGTGCTCATCCTCATCGGGCTCATCGTCCGCGGCGTCTCCTTCGAGTGGCGGGGCAAGCGCGACTCCGAGCGCTGGCGCACGACGTGGAGCATGGCGCTCGTAGGCGGCGGCATCCTGGTGCCCCTGCTGCTCGGCGTCGGCTTGGGCGACCTGCTCAGCGGGCTGCCCATCGACGAGCATCAGGAGTTCACCGGGAACTTCTGGAACCTGCTCACCGCCTACGGGCTGTGGACCGGCGTCACGATGCTGGCGCTGTGCCTGCTGCACGGCGCGACGTTCCTCATGCTCAAGACAACCGGTGAAGTGCACGCGGCCGCGCGCAAGTTCGCCCGCACGATCGCCTGGCCCGTCGTGGCGATCGTCCTGGGTTTCGCGATCTGGACGCTCGCCATCTCCGCGCACGGGGGGCTGCTGACGCCCCTTCAGGTCATCGCCGTGCTGTCCATCCTCGCCGCGGCTTGGCTGGTCGAGTCGCACAACGAGGGGTGGGCGTTCGCCGCCACCGCATTGACGATCGCCGCGTCGGTCGGGTCGATCTTCGTCGCCCTCTATCCGAACGTGATGGTGTCGAGCACGAGCCCTGCGTTCAACCTCACGGTGAGCAACAGCGCCTCCGGCGCGTACTCCCT
>JADGOW010000056.1 GCA_017882765.1 Frankiaceae bacterium | reverse complement strand
CGCGCACTGGACTCGATCTGACCTGATGACTCGTTGGTCAGGCTGTCGCCGTAGACAAGAATGTCTGTGCACCCGGACAGGACGACGGCAGCGGCAACGACGGCGACCGCCCCCACCGCCCTGCCGCGGCGGGACGGCAGTCGCTGGATTGCGCGCGACCTGAAATATCGGAAATTGTTCATCACGATTCTCATCCTCAACACGGCGGCCCGACCGGGGCGCCAAACACCCGGGGGGCGGCGACGCTGCCGGCCGGCGTCCCGTATCGAAGGTCGGGATCCACGATGCCGAGTCGGCGATAGGCCGCGAAAGGGCGACCGACCGTTATCAGCCGGGACCTATGTCCCGGCCATGCTTGTGCAGGCCCTAATGTCGCCGGGCGTATTTGCTGGGCGACCGTTTCGCGTATATCCTGCTTTGCTTACGGTCGTCCCTCGGCCGGATGATTCCCACAAGCCTGAATGGGTGTCGACGAGAAAACCTTCGGTCTTGCCCTCGACTCGCTGGACCATGGGCAGCGAGGGGCGGCGGCGCCGGGGTCAGCCCAGCCGGGCGTGCACGGCGAGAACGGCCAGCACGGCCGCCAAGGCGAGGATGAGCGCGAGCACCTGCGGCGAGATCGTGAAGCCCGCGTGGTGCATCTGCGCGCGGGTAGCTCGACACGTCGGGCAGCGGGCCTCGACAACGGGACTCGCGCACGCCCCGCACACGAGGTTCTCACAGCACATGGCGCACTCCTGCCTCACCGTGGCCGCGCGTCTCGGCCGACGCGTCTCCACGTAATTGAACGCTTTGGACGCTTCGTCCAGTCCCTCGGTCTGCCGATGGAGAAAGAAATGGGCCAGACGGCCCAATCGGCTGGGCAGCTTGGGGTACCGGTGATCGTCCTCGAAACCGTCACAAAGAGATTCGCCGCGGGCACGCGACCCGCGCTCGCCGATGTCAGCGTCTCGATCGACCGGGGTGAGTTCGTCTTTCTCGTGGGAGCGTCCGGGTCGGGCAAGTCGACCCTCATGCGCCTGGTCACCCGCGAGGAGGCCGCCTCCCGGGGTGAGGTGACCGTCGCGGGGCGCAACCTGAACCGGCTGCCTTCCTGGCGCGTTCCCGCCCTGCGTCGCGAGATCGGATGCGTGTTCCAGGACTTCCGCCTGCTGCCGGGCAAGACCGTGTTCGCCAACGTCGCGTTCGCCCTCGAAGTGACGGGCAGATCCCGCGGCCACGTCCGCACGGCCGTGCCGGAGGTGCTCGACCTCGTCGGTCTCGGCGGCAAGGAGCAGCGGCTGCCCCATGAACTGTCTGGCGGTGAGCAGCAGCGGGTCGCCATCGCCCGCGCCTTCGCGGCCAAGCCACCGATCCTGCTCGCCGACGAGCCCACGGGGAACCTGGACCCGTCAACCAGCGTGGGGATCATGCGACTTCTTGACCGGATCAACCGGATCGGCACCACGGTCGTCATGGCCACTCACGATTCCGACGTCGTCGATGCGATGCGCCGCCGGGTGATCGAACTCGACGACGGCCGAGTCGTGCGCGACCAGCGGCGCGGTGTGTATGGCTCCCCCTACGTCCGGGCTGCGTCCCGGCTCGACGCGCGCTGAGGAGCCCCCGACCATGAGCGTGTCCCCCGTCGTCTCCGAGGTGCGCACCGGTCTGCGGCAAAACGTGACCATGACGATCGCGGTCGTCGTCACGGTGGCCGTCTCGCTGGCGCTGCTGGGCCTCGGGCTGCTGATCGGCAAACAGATCAACGTGATGAAGGGCTACTGGTACGACAAGGTTGAGGTCGCCGTTTACCTCACACCCGATGTGACGCCTGCCGAGCGGGACGCGCTCAACGCCGAGCTGACCGCCGACCCGCTCGTTTCCCAGGTCACCTACGAAAGTCAGCAGGACGCGTACCAGCGTTTCAAGGACCAGTTCAAGAACTCCCCGGGCCTCGTCGACGAGGTGAACCCCGACGAGCTGCCCGAGGCTTTCCGGGTCAAGATGACCGACCCCAGGCAGTTCGCCCAGATCTCCGAGCGGTTCTCCGGCCAGCCTGGCGTGGCGGAGGTGCAGGACCAGCGTGAACTGCTCAAGGGATTCTTCAAGGTGCTGCACGGCTTCCAGATCACTGCGCTCGTGATCGGCATTGTGCAGGTACTCACGGCCTTGGTGCTCATCAGCAACACGATCCGGGTGGCGGCGTTCAGCCGCCGCCGCGAGACGTCGGTAATGCGCCTGGTCGGGGCGTCCAACCTGTACATCCAGTTACCCTTCGTGATCGAAGGCGCGCTGGCCGGCCTCGTGGGCGGGGCCCTGGCGATCGCTGCGATCGTCGCCGTGAAGATCTATGTGGTCGACCATCGGCTCGCCAAGAGCGTCGTGGCCTTCCCGTTCGTGGGGTGGGGCGCGATCTGGGGGGTGGGGGCCCTGGTCCTTGCGTTCGGGATCGTCCTGTCCAGTTCCGCCTCATTCGTCACGCTTCGACGGCACTTGCGGGCGTGATCGCGGCCTCCCCGTAGACTGCGCGCGTGCCGCGCTGGCTGCGACTTGCCGCAGCGCTTTCCGGAGCTGCGGTGGCCTTCGCCGCCGGGGCGGCAGTCGGCGCCGCCTCCGGCGGGAACTACACCAGCCCGTCGCCCAGTGCTGGACCGGGAAGCGTCCTCGACGAGGCGGCGGCTCGCATCGCCGAAGACAGCAACGTCGCCGTCGACCGGCAGGCCCTTCGCCAGGCGGCGATCGAGGCGATGTTGCTGCGCACAGGCGACCACTGGGTCTCCTACTACACCCCCGCCGAACGCAACGAGCTCACCAGCCTCCTCGACGGCCGGTACGGGGGGCTCGGGCTGTGGCTGCGACGGCAGCCGGAACCGTCTGCTGACGTCGTCGTTGTGAGCGTCGTCCCCGCGTCCCCGGCGGCGGCTGCCGGGGTCAGGGTCGGTGACCGGCTTGTTGCCGTCGACGGGACATCGGTTCGTGGCGACGGCGTGCCCGACGTCGTGGCGCGGCTGCGAGGGCCGGCCGGGACAGGCGTGACCATCAGCGTGCGGGAGCCGGGCGAGGCCGCGGCCCGCGACGTCCGGCTGCGGCGTGCCGAGGTCGGGACGGCCGACGTGACGTCCGAGCTTCGCCCGGCCCGGTCCGGCCCCCGGATCGGGCGCATCCGGGTCGCCGCCTTCACCCACGGAGTGGGGGGACGGGTTCGCGCAGCCGCAGGGCAGCTGCGCGCCCAGCACGTGGCGGGGATCGTGCTCGATCTTCGCGGGGACCCCGGGGGTCTGCTCGACGAGGCAGTCGATGTCGCAGGCGCGTTCCTGGACGGCGGCCCCGTCGTCAGCTACGGCGGGCGGGCCCGGGCCATGCGTGAACTCGACGCCACTGCCGGCGGAGACGTCACGACGCCCATCGCCGTCCTCGTCGACGGCGGGACCGCGTCGGCCGCCGAGGTGGTCGCCGGAGCGCTCCAGGACCGGCGGCGCGCCGTCATCGTCGGCTCCCGCACGTTCGGCAAAGGATCAGTGCAGGAGCCGTGGCCACTCTCGGACGGGTCGACGATCGAGTTGACGGTCGCCCGGTTCCAGACCCCGTCCGGACGTTCCCTCGACGGGACGGGGATCGCTCCGGACGTTGAGGTCGCCGCGAACGCCGACGGCTCGGTCGGGCTGGGCCGGGCCGTCCAGGTGCTCGTCGGGGTGAGCGCGCAATCGGGGACGGGGCGCGGATGACGCCTGCCGGGCAGCCCCGCCGCGGATAGGCGATGCTGGTGCGGTGCCCAGAGAGTCCGGCCGCAAGCTGGTTGCGCGGAACAAGAAGGCGCGGCACGACTACGCGGTGCTGGACACCTACGAGGCGGGGATCGTCCTCGTCGGCACCGAAGTGAAGTCGCTGCGGGCGGGCCGGGCCAACCTCGTCGACGGCTATGCCCAGATCGCCGACGGGGAGGTGTGGCTGCACGGCGTGCACATCCCCGAGTACACCCAGGGGACCTGGACCAACCACGATCCCCGGCGCAAGCGCAAGCTCCTGCTGCATCGCGACGAGATCGCCAAGCTGATCGGCAAGACGCGCGAGGGCGGGCTCACGCTCGTGCCCTTGTCGCTGTACTTCCGTGACGGGAAGGCCAAGGTGGAGATCGCCCTGGCGCGCGGCAAGCGGTCCTACGACAAGCGACAGGACCTGGCCCGGCGGGACGCCGGCCGGGAGGTGGCCCGCGTACTGGGCCGCCGGGCGAAGGGCCGGGAGGACTAGCGGATGGCCCCGCTTGCTGTCCTGGTGTGGATCCCGACCGTGCTCGTTCTCGACAGGTTCGCCGGCGTCGGGCAGCAGGCGCTGCTGGGCGTGGGGACGTGGGTGTTGCTGCTCGCGCTCCTGCGCCGGGAGGACGGGCTCACCCGTGCCCAGGTCGCCGTCGTGGTGGGCTACGCGACCCTCGTCGAGTACACGTTCAGCGCGGTGCTGGGCGTCTACGTGTACCGGCTGGGCGGGGCCGCCGGGGTGCCGGCGTTCGTCCCGCCCGGCCACGGTCTGGTGTACCTGGCGGCGCTGTGCCTCGGTCGCTCGGCCCGCTTCCGGGCCCGGCCGCCGCTGACGGTGGCCCTTGCGGCGGCCGGGGTGACCGGCTACGCGGTGTGGGGACTGGTCGTCTCCCCCCGCCTGGACGTGCTGGGCGCGTTCTGGGCGGGATGCCTGCTGCTGTTCCTGTGGCGCGGGCGGGCGCCCCTGGTGTACGCGGGTGCATTCGTCGTCGTCACCTACCTCGAGATCTGGGGGACGTCGCTGGGCACGTGGACGTGGCAGGCGCACGACCCGACGGGGGTCATCGCGATCGGGAACCCGCCCAGCGGCGCCGCCGGGGGCTACGGGTTCTTCGACGCGGCAGCGCTGCTGCTGGCGCCGCTTCTGCTCCGGATGGTCGTCCGGTTGCGGTCGTCGCCTGCGCTGCGGGCCCGCTCAGCCGGTTCCGCAGCGGCCCCCGCGCCGGGCGGGCCTGCCCCGTTGCCGGAGGCGGGCCTGCCGTGACCGAGGGAGCAGACGACGAGGGGCAGCGCGTCCCCACCGTCCCCACCGCGGACGACGAGTACGTGGTTGAGCTCTGGCGGTCTCTCGGGCTGCCGGGCCTTATGGATCTGCACGTCCACTTCATGCCGCACCGGGTTATGGAGGCGGTGTGGGCGTTCTTCGACGACGCGGCCCGCCACTACGGCCGGACCTGGCCGGTCGCCTACCGCGAGGCCGCCGAGGCCCGGCTGGCGCGGCTGCGGGGCTGGGGCGTCCGGGTGTTCCCGTCCCTGCTGTACCCGCACAAGCCGGGGATGGCGGAGGGGCTGAACGACTGGGCGGGGTCGTTCGCTGCCGATCATCCCGACGTCCTGCGTACGGCGACCTTCTTCGCCGAGCCGGCGGCGGCGCGCTACGTCGCGGACGCCCTCGCCGCCGGGGCCGTGGTCGTGAAGGCTCACCTGCAAGTCGGCGGGTACGACCCGCGCGACGCGCAGCTCGACGACGTGTGGGGGCAGCTGGCCGAGGCCGGGACGCTTGCGGTCGTGCACTGCGGCTCCGGGCCGGTCCCGGGGCGCTTCACAGGGCCCGGCCCGTTCGGGGAGGTACTGGCCCGCCACCCCGGCCTCAGGGTCGTGATCGCTCACCTCGGGGCACCCGAGTTCGAGGATTTCCTGGACCTCGCTGAGGCCCGGGACGAGGTCTATCTCGACACCGCGATGGCGTTCACTCCCTTCTTCAACCGGATCCACCCGTTTCCCGAGCGCGCGATTCCCCGGCTGCGGAGTCTCCAACACAAGATTGTCTTGGGGTCGGATTTCCCGAACACTCCGTACACCTACGCGACCCAGCTGCGGGCCCTCGACGACTTGGGTCTGGGCAAAGACTGGATGCGCGCCGTGTTGTGGGACAACCCTGCTCGCCTCGTCGCGCGCCTCCCGGTGGCGTAGCCGCTCACAGCAGGTTAGGTCGTCCCGACGGAGTTCTGCAGGAACGCGTCGGGGAAGCGCGCGGCTATGGCGTGACAAGGCCCTTCCCGGCCACCCTGCCGGTGTCGAGAGTAGGGGCGTCGAGCGTGGATGACGGGTCGCTGCGCTGCCCGCCTGATGCTCCCGGGGCTCGAGTCGGCCGGGATCGGTGCGTCAGCTGGGATCGGCGTGCGCGCCGGCAGGGCTGACGTGGATGGTCGCGGCGGTGAGCCGCCGGACGTAGGCGAGCAGGTGCTGCTCGGCATGGTGGGCCAATTCATGGGCCTGGCGGATGCTCAGGGCCGGGTCGGCCGTAAGGTCGGCTTCGGCCCGCAGGGTGTGTCCGATCCAGCGGATGCGCAGCTCTCGGATGCCGTCCACGCCCTCCACGCTGGTGAGGACCGCGGCTGCCTGGTCGACGAGATGCGGGTCGACGGCGTCCATCAACCTGGCGCCGACCTGGCGGACAGCTGTGCGCAGGACGCCCAGGATCGCGACCGTGATGAGCAGTCCGACGGCTGGGTCCGCCCAGTCCCAGCCAGCGGCGACGCCTGCCGCCCCGACGAGAACGGCCAGGCTGGTGAACCCGTCCGCACGTGCGTGCAGTCCGTCCGCGACGAGGGCGGCGCTGCCGATCCTTCGGCCGACAACGATCCGGTAGCGGGCGATGATCTCGTTGCCCGCGAACCCGACCAGGGCTGCGCCGGCCACCGCCCACAGATGGGTCACCTCACCCGGGTGCAGCAGCCGGTCGACAGCCTCGTAGCCGGCGATCGCGCCGGACAATGCGATCACCGCGACGACGAAGAGGCCGCCCAGATCCTCGGCCCTGCCATAGCCGTACGTGAGCCGTTTCGTGGGGGGACGCCGGGCCAGGGTGAACGCGATGAGCAGTGGGACGGCGGTCAGCGCGTCCGCCACGTTGTGCAGGGTGTCGCCGAGCAGCGCGACCGATCCGGACATGACGACGACCAGGGCCTGGATGGCTGCCGTCACGGCCAGCCCCACCAAGCTGACGATCAGTGCGCGCCGCCCGGCGGCGTCGGCTTCGAGCGCGTCGTCAATCTGGTCGCCGGGGTGATGGGAATGGCCCACCACCGAGCGGGCGAGGGCGTGGGTCAGCCGCGACCACCGGCCGGAGGCGTGGCGGTGCTGGTCGCGTTGGTCGGGGGGCTCGTGCTCCCCGTGCTCCCCGTGCTCCCCGTGCTCCCCGTGCTCCCCGTGCTCCCCGTGCTCCCCGTGCTCCCCGTGCTCCCAGGGCCGGTGGTGCTGGTGCTGGCTGTGCTCGTGGTGTCGGTGGTGCTCGTGCCGGCCGTGCTGGTCTGCCGGCGCGCCACGGCGGTGAGCCTGGTTGGCGGGTCGTTTGAGCTCGTGGGTCATGCCGGCACTCTCGTGAGTCGGACCAACACCTCGACTCTACCGTCATCTGCGAAGACGTGAATATGTGGTGCTGGCTCGTTAGACTGATCGCGTGTCCCTAGTTGAGACGGGGCCGGTTCGTTCGGGGCCGGACGGCCACCCGGATGCCCAGCCGACCGCAGCGCAGGTGAACGCGGCGGTCACTTCGTTCGCACTGCTGGCTGATCCCACCCGGGTACGGATGCTCTGGGAGCTGCGGGACCGCGAATGCGACGTCGCGGGGCTGGCCGAGATCGCGGGATGCCGACCGACGGTGGCCAGCCAGCACCTGTCCAAGCTGCGGTTCGCCGGTTTGGTCGAGGGCAGGCGCGAGGGGCGCCGGGTGCTGTACCGGCTGCGCGGGGCGCACGTGCGGGCGCTGCTCACCGAGGCGCTGTTCCACGCAGACCACCAGGTCAGCGGCGAGCCCGTTCACGACTGAAAGCGTGGCCTCCGGTTGCCCCCAGCTGCGCTCACAACTCGGTCCCCTTTATCCGGTTTGGGCCCATTGGCGGCACGCGCCCGCACAAGGTCGGTCCCATTTGCCATGACCTGTGGTGGTTTAGAAACCGGACAAATCGGGGCTGCCGGTGCAGATGTGTGCCGCGCCCGACAGGAAGCCCGCCGCGGCGCGAACCGGCTCGGATCGGCGCTCACCCGCGCGGGAACGGAGCACGTCCCAGGTCCGCCCGGAGTCGCCTCCGGCCTGACGACGGCTACCCGCCGCTGCCGGAATGCACTGGTAGGTCGTAGACCGTGGCGCGCAGCAGCTGCGCGAGCGGTGCCGCGCCCTGCGGGGTGGGGTGGATCCCGTCCGGGCCCAGCAGGTGGGGGTGGGCGGTGGCGTAGGCGTTCCAGTCCTCCACCTTGATCGTCACCTCGGGATGCCGGGCGGCGGCGGAGGTGACGACCGCGTTGGTCTGCGCGCCGTAGATCTGCCGGAACCTGGCCGGCACATGCACGGTCATCAGGATGAAGGTCCGCGCCTCCGGGGCTGCCGCGATCAGGTTGTCCACGTCGGTGTTCGTGACCCCGAAGTTGGTTCCCATCAGGAAGGCCAGCGTGGGCCGCAGCCGTCCTTCCGCGCGCAGTTCCGGCAATTGAGCCATTCCCCAGGCCCATTTCTCGTAGCCCTTGGCGCGGATCACGGCGGCCGGCAGAGCTTCCTCGATCCACATGCGGGGGCCGTCCGTCAGCGAGTCGCCGACGATGGTCAGGCCAGTCCCGTCGGTGGGTCTGGAGGGCAGCGACCGCCGCTTGCTGGACACGGCCGAGGGGTGACTGGCCGAAGGTGAGCCGCCGGGTGCAACAGTCGTCGGCCGGATGGCCAGGCCCCCGCGGCCGGGCGGCACCGGCTGCTGGCGGGCAGGGTTGCCGGTCGCGCCGGCCCCGGTCCGCCCGGGAAGGGCGGCGAGCAACACGGCACCCAGCACGACGGCGACGACAGTGACCCCTAGCGTGCGGAGCGACCACTTGCCAGCCTGGCGGGCCATTCTCGCTCACCTCCGCCAGGGCGCCATAACAGGACGATCTGAGCGCCTGATCAGCGAGACCCTAGCCGAGCCGGGACCGGTAAGGGCGAATGGCTCGGGCGGGGCGGCCGACGCGCACGTCCGCGTTGTCTGCGAACATCACGTTCGGGTCCCGCTTGGGCGCGCCTTCCGGCGCCTGACGCTGTGTGCCTTCCGGTGCGTCTGAAGGCAGACGAACTGCGCCGAACGTCTTACTTTGTGACCTCCGCCACGGCACACTCATTGTTACCGCCGAGTACTACTCGGAAGTAGCCCTCCGGAGGGAGAAGGATGTCCACGCGACAGGTCAGCGAGCAGGAATCACGCGAGGTAGCCGAGGCGGCACGCGAAACTGAATGGACGAAGCCGAGCTTCGGCAAGGAGCTCTTCCTCGGTAAGCTGCGGCTCGACCTGATCTACCCCCAGCCGGAGCTGTCGGCCGACAAGATCGAGCGAGGCGAGAAGTTCCTCACGGAGTTCCGCACGTACCTCGAGAGCGACGTCGACCCGGCTCAGATCGAGCGGGACGCCAAGATCCCTCAGCACGTGATTGACGGTCTCGGCAAGATTGGCGCGCTGGGCATCAAGATTCCGCGCGAATACGGTGGCCTGGGTTTGCCGGTCGTCTACTACAACCGCGCGCTTGCGATAGCAGCGTCCTGGGGCGGCGCCCTGTGCGCCCTCATCTCCGCCCACCAGTCGATCGGCGTCCCCGAGCCGCTGCGGTTGTTCGGCACTGAGGACCAGAAGAAGCGCTTCCTGCCCCGTGTCGCGACGAACGAGGTCAGCGCTTTCCTGCTGACCGAGCCTGACGTCGGTTCCGACCCGGCTCGCATGGCCTGTATGGCCGTGCCCACCGAGGACGGTTCCGCCTACATCCTCAACGGCCGAAAGCTGTGGACCACCAACGGCACCATCGCCGACCTGCTGGTCGTCATGGCGGTCGTGCCCAAGTCCGAAGGTCACCGGGGCGGCATCACCGCCTTCGTCGTGGAGGCCCACGCCCCGGGGGTGACCATCGAGCGGCGCAACTCGTTCATGGGCCTGCGCGGCATCGAGAACGGCGTCACCCGCTTCGAGGACGTGCGCGTCCCGGTGGAGAACCTGGTCGCCGGTGAGGGCAAGGGCCTCAAGGTCGCGCTGTCGACCCTCAACACCGGTCGGCTGTCCCTGCCGGCCACCAGCGCGGGCGGCGCCCGCTACTCGCTCAAGATCGTGCGGGAGTGGGCAGCCGAGCGCGTCCAGTGGGGTGCGCCGATCGGCAAGCACGACGCGATCGCCCAGAAGATCGCTTTTATCGCCGGCACCACGTTCGCGCTCGAGGCGATGGTCGAGGTGGCCTCTGCGCTGGCCGACGACAAGCGCAACGACATCCGCATCGAGGCCGCTCTCGCCAAGCTGTGGTCCTCGGAGATGATGTGGAAGGTTGCCGACGAGGTCGTCCAAATCCGCGGCGGCCGAGGGTACGAGACCGCGGCGTCGTTGAAGGCCCGCGGCGAGCGGCCGATCCCAGCCGAGCAGATGCTCCGCGACGTGCGGATCAACCGGATCTTCGAGGGATCCACGGAGATCATGCACCTGCTCATCGCCCGCGAGGCGGTGGACACGCACCTGTCGGTGGCCGGCGACATCATCGACCCACGGGCGAAGATGGCGAAGAAGGCCAAGGCTGCTGCGGCGGCGGGGACGTTCTATGCCAAGTGGTTGCCGACTCTTGCCGTGGGCGAGGGGCTCAAGCCGACGGCCTACGCCGAGACGTTCGGCCCGCTGGCCAAGCACCTGCGCTACGTCGAGCGCTCCAGCCGCAAGTTGGCTCGTTCGACCTTCTACGGCATGTCCCGCTGGCAGGGCAAGCTGGAGAAGAAGCAGGCCTTCCTCGGCCGGCTCGTGGACATCGGCGCCGAAATATTCGCGATGACAGCCTGTGTGGTGCAGGCCAAGAAGCTCGGTACCGAGGAGGCCCGCGAGCTTGCCGACCTGTTCTGCCGGCAGTCTCGGCTGCGTGTCGAGCAGCTGTTCAACGACTTGTGGGACAACGAGGACTCCGCCAACTACAAGGTGGCGCAGCAGGTGCTCGCCGGCCGCTACACCTGGGCCGAGCACAACGTCCTCGACCCGTCGGAGCTGAGCCTGCCGCTCCAGCACGAGATCGAGGAGGGCGTCGGCGGCGACCGGGACCTCACGTCGGTCTGACGCCCGCGTCAGCCTGAACTGAACCGCGAGTGGGGAGGGTCGGGGGTGCTTCGGCACCCCCGACCCTGCCCACTTTCGTTGGACGGCGCCGGCGCCGCAGGGGGCGTCTGTTTGTAGGGCGGCCAACGCCAGGACGAACTTCGCCATGATGGGCCCCTGTCGACCGGCTATGGATAAAGGACAGTAGGCGTCGGGCCCGGCGACGGCTGTAAAGGGGATGTGAAGAACGTCCGGCCCGGACGTAGAAATCGCGTAACAAGGGTCCCACCCGACTCTGCTATCGACTTGCGAGACTTCGGGCCTTTCATCCTGGAGATCCGTCCGCTCACCGGGGACATCACGCCCGCAGAAATCGCTCAACTCCAGTTTGCGCCAACTTTCTGGGGAGAGAATTCCGTGGTCACCTGGCGAGGAAGCGGGCCCTCCGGCCGGTTGACAGCACCCGGGCGCTCTCTCACAGTGCGGATACCGGTCGGAGCACCTGTGCCGCCCGGGAGCGGGGCGGTCCGGCGTGAGGGGCGTTGCAGTGCAGGTAAGACACGGCGCGCTCCGGGAGTACCTGAGCGGCGCCTTGTGGGTGCTGCCCACGATCTCCGTCGTGATCGTCCTGGCGGCCGGCGCTCTCCTGTCGACCGTGGAGCTGGACCGGGGCTCACTGCTGGGTTGGCTGTCCTACCGGGGCGACGCGGACGCCGCGCGCCAGATCCTCACGGTGGTCTCCGGGACGATGATCACTGTTATCGCGCTGGTCTTCTCGCTGACCATTGTCGCGCTGCAGATCTCCTCGACGCAGTTCAGCCCCCGGCTGCTCCGGAACTTCCTGCGCGACCGGCCGATCCAGGTCGTGCTCAGCGTATTCGTCAGCACCTTCGCCTACAGCACGGCCGGGCTGTTCGCCGTCGGGGTCGAACGCAACGGCCGGGAGTTCGTACCCGGCGTCGCGGTGTCCGGTGCCTTGCTGCTCGGGTTCGCGAGCCTGGGCATGCTCGTGTTCTACATTCATCACGTCGCCCATTCGATCCAGGTCGATACGATCATGGAGAAGGTGCAGCTGCAGACGCTGGGCGTTGCCGCGTGCATGCATCCGGACCTGCTGGCCGGGCCGGAGTCCGTCGACGCCGCCACGCCGCCGGCGGACACGCCACCGGACGCGTTCGTGACCGCGCACCGGCCCGGGTATGTGCAAACCGTCGACATCCCCGAAGTGACTGCCCTCGCCGAGCGCTACGGGTGCTCGATCCGGGTTCCGTTCCGGGCCGGGCAGCACGTGAACCGGGGGACCCTGGTCGCCGCCGTGTGGCAACGGACGCCGGCCGGGCAGCCACGCTCACCGGCGCTAGCGGAGGCGTTGCAGGGGGCGGTCCGCATCGGGTTCGAGCGCACGCTTGAGCAAGACGTCCGGTTCGGCATCCGCCAGCTCGTCGACATCGCGTGCAAGGCGCTCTCGCCGGCCATCAACGACCCGTACACGGCAGTCCAGGCCACCGACCGGCTCTCCGTCGTTCTGGTCGACCTCGCCCACCGTGAGACCGGCGACCGCCTGGTGTACGACGACGAGGGCAGTCTGCTCGTTGCGGCCACGCTGCCCGCGTTCGACACCTACCTGGACCTCGCGTGCGGCCAGATCCGCCGCTACGGGTGCGCCGAGCCGATCGTTGCCGCGTCGCTCGTCCGCCTCCTCACCGACACCGGCAACGCGACCGTGAGCGCCCGGCGCCGGCGCCAAGTCGCCCGCCAGGTACGGATTCTCTCGGAGGATGTGGAACGAGTGCCCCGGCTGCCGGTGGACCTCGCCACGGTCCGCACGGTCGCTGCCGAGGCGGCCGAGTGCTTCGAGCAGGGCTGCGCGACGCCCGGCCCGGCCGACCGGCCCAGATCCGCGGCCTGGGACTTCTCGTCCTGGGCGCCCACAGCACCCCCGCGCGGGCACCGGTCGTGGTCGTCGCCGGAAGGCCTGGGCGCGGCTGTCCCAGCGGACGGTAGACGGTCAGCCCGACGGTGACGGGTCGGCCGGACCGGGCTCTTTCTCGGCTGGCTCCTCTGGCGGCAGCCCCGCTATGTCCTGCACGTGGAACAGCCTCGCGACGGGAACGTCCGTCGAGATGTGCGCCACGATGGACATCGTCAGCGGCATCCCCAGCAGCAGGGCCCGCCCTGACAGCCGCCACGCGGCCCGCAGCTCGGGGGCCCCGGCCCGCTGGCCGTCGGTGAAGCGCGGACCTCGCCTTGCGTCGGGCTTGGTCTCGCCCTGTCCCGGGGCCTGACCGAAGCGATGGGTGGCACTCTGATCCCGGACGACACCCCCGGGGGAGGACTCACAATGATCCTGACTCTTCGTGCGGCGACGCGTCGCGCGCTGCCCCCGGAGACTGAGGTCGAGACCCCGCCTCCGGGCGGGACGCGACAGGCCGCAGCCGGCGGCGGCGCGTGAGCCGCGTCCTCGTCGTCGACGACGATCCGCAGATCGTGCGGGCCGTGCGCGTGAACCTGTCGGCCCGTGGCTACACGGTCACCTCCGCCTACAGCGGCAGGAAGGCACTCGCAGAGGCGGCGGAGGTCCGTCCCGACGTGGTCGTCCTCGACCTCGGCCTGCCCGACCTCGACGGGGTGGACGTCATCGCCGACCTGCGCCGCTGGACGAGCGTGCCCATCGTCGTCCTGTCCGGTCGGGCCGGCAGCAGCGACAAAGTGGAAGCCCTCGAAGCCGGCGCCGACGACTACGTCACCAAGCCGTTCGATGTCGACGAGCTCGTCGCCAGGATCCGCGCCGTCACGCGGCGGGCCGCCTCGCTGGAAGCATCCGCTCCCATCCGATTGGGCGGTTACGTCATCGATCTCGACAACCGGCGCATCACGCTCGCGGCGGCCCGGCCGGAGGGGGGCACCGAGGCAGACCACGGCGGGGAAATCGACCGGGAGGTCCACCTGACCCCGACCCAGTGGCAGCTGCTCAAGGTGCTCCTGCGCAGCCCCGGCCGTCTCATCAGCCAGCGGCAGCTGCTCACCGAGGTCTGGGGCCCCCAGTACGAGACCGAAACCCACTACGTCCGTCAGTACATGGCCCAGCTGCGCCATAAGCTCGAACCCGATCCAGCCCGCCCGAGACACCTCATCACCGAACTGGGGATGGGCTACCGCTACGTTCCCTGACTCCGGTGATCACGGGTGCTGCGGCCCGGCCCCGCGAGTGCGGCGTCCCTGGCCTCGGCACCGACCGGACACTGTTCATCGCCCTCCGTCGCGGGTAGCTTCCCGCCTCGGAGGAGGACGCAGGTGCAGGTCACCCTCATCACCGACCAGGACGCGGCGCAGTATCCCGTCGAGTCCCTGCCGGAGCTTCTCGAAGCCGGCAAGGGTCTCGTCTGGGTGGATGTTCCGGTTCCCGACGAGCAGGCCATGAACGTGCTCTCGGAGGTGTTCGGCTTCCACCCCCGGGCGGTCGCCGAATGTGCCGAACGTAACCACGTCCCGAGGGCACACCTGTATCCTGATCATCTGTTCGTGGTGCTGCACGCCCCGGAGGAGGGCGTGGGGGGGCATGTGCATTACGTCGAGCTCGACCAGTTCATCGGCCGCGGCTACCTCGTCACCTTGCACGGTCCCCTGGCCCCCTCGGTGCCGGTGGACACGGCGTTGCGCGAGACGCGCGCGGTGCTGCAGCGTGTCGAGGCGGGACGGATACGCCCTCGATCTGCTTTTCGGCTGTCGCACGCGATCGTCAGCACGCTGATCAGGCACGAGGAGGACTTCGTGGCTCGCCGGGCCCGAACGGTGGGGGCGCTGGAACAGCGGGTCATAGCCGGCGGCGCCAAGGACCCAGAGCGGTTCCTCGACGAGTTGTTCCGCGTCAGGCACGAGCTCCTTGCGGTTCGCACGATGGCCGCGCAGAGCGTGGAGATCTATGGCCGGTTGACGAAGTCGGCCTCCGCCGTCACGGGCGAGGACCGAAAGTTACTGTCCGACATCATGAACCAGTACCACCATGTCCGGCGCGT
>JADGOW010000055.1 GCA_017882765.1 Frankiaceae bacterium | reverse complement strand
GAAGACCAGCGCCACCCAGACGGAGATAGCCGCGGGAGACATCCGTCGGGGTGGCCCCATCCGGGTCAGGGCGCGCGGGCTTACCCCCCGGCGAACCGGTGTCGGCCGATTGCCGATGGCCGTCGCGGTGCCGCCCACCGCAGGCATCGTCGACAGACCCAAAGAGGCTGATCCAGAGTCTTCAGCCAGTTGAGGGGTCGACCCACCCCGGTCCCACCCTGATGCGGGAAGAGACAGCGTGCCGCCGCACCGCTTGCCGGAAGTGGTGGACGAGCTACGCGACCTGGTGGGCGATGGCAAGGTGCCCGCGGAACAACACTGGGCTGAGGACGACGGAACGGCAGAGGTCGCAGACCCAGAGCCCTGCTGGCGTCTGGAGTCCGCTGAACAGCACGTCCTCCCGGGCACACCACAAGTGGTAACGCCGGACCAACTTTCGCCACCCTGCCCGCATCAGTCGCCGATCCTCTCCGAATTGGCAGATGAGTTGGGCCCGTGCTGGGCCCGTAAGCAGGTTAACCGCCCAGCGGCTGGGGCGCAGCCGTCGTCCACCGACGCCCGCCGCGGCCCCTACCACAGGTAGCGATCTCCGCCTCCGAGATCGCCGTTTCCGGGGCGACACGCCGCATGGGGAGTCCGAAACTCCGACGCCCTGCACCACACCTAGCGATCTTGTGACAAGTGGTCACTGTTTGCGGGCCGGACCCCACCGCGGGCTGGCCGGCCACCAGGCGGACCCGCCGCGGCTGGCCGGCCACCAGGCGGACCCGCCGCGGCTGGCCGGCCACTGGCCGGAGGCGACCGGGGCGGTGGAACGGACGATGAGATCGAGGGCGGCAGCCGTCTCCCTCACAGGATCGGCGGGACGATCGCCTCGATCAGGTGCGGTCCATCCTCTGCCAGCGCACGGCCGAACTCCCGCGTCAGATCCTCACCCGTCTGCACGGTCACCCCTGGCACACCCATGCTTGCGGCCAGTGTCGCGAAGTCCGTGACCGGGCCCGACAGGTCGAGCAGTCGCTGCGCCTTCGGTCCCGCGCCCGCAGCTCCGACCCGCTGCAGCTCCATGCGCAGGATGGCGTACGCCGCGTTGTTGTAGACGATCGTCGTCACGTTCAGGCCCTCCCTGGCCTGCGTCCACAGCGCGGAGGGCGTGTACATCGCGCTGCCGTCCGCCTCCAGGCCGATGATCGGGCGGTCCGGCGCGCCGAATGCCGCGCCCGTCGCCAGGGGCAAGCCGATGCCGATCGCCCCGCCGGTCAACGTCAGCTCGTCGTGGCGGGGCGCCCCCGCCAGCGCCGGCGCGAGCCACAGGCCGGACGTGTTCGCCTCGTCCACGACCACCGCGCCCTCCGGCAGGAGCGCGGCCACCGTGGCAGCGACGCCCTCCGCGGTGAGCGGACCGGACGCGGGCGGCGGCGTGGCCGCCGCCTGGCGCGCGGACTCGGCCGGCGCCCCGACAAGGTCGGCCAGAGCCTCCAGGGTGGCGACGACGTCGTCGCCCGGACTCGCCAGCACCTGCACGTCGCAACCCTTGGGAACAAAGTCGCTCGGACGCCCCGGGTAGGCGAAGAAGGCCACGGGGGCCCGGGTGCCCGCGACGACCATGTGCTTGGCGCCGGCCAGCTGCGGTTCGGCCATCTCGGCGAGGTAGCCCAGCCGGGTCACCGGCGGGACGCCGGCACCGCGCTCCAGCCGCGTCGGGAACGTCTCGCAGAGCAGGCGTGCCCCGGTCGCCGCGGCGACGCGGTTGGCTGCCGCGAGCCCGGCCTCCCGGGTGGCGGGCCCGCCGATGAACAGCACCGCCTCTTGGCCTGCCTTCAGTCGCTTCGCCGCCTCGGCGATCTCGCTGTCGGGCGCCACCGCCGCCTGCTGCCGGTGGAAGCCCGAGACGGGCACGCCGCCCTCCGACCAGGACGTGTCCGCCGGCAGCAGCAGGGTCGCGACCTTGCCGGGCGGGCCGTAGGCCGCCGCGACGGCATCGGCGGCGTCCGCGCCGATCTGACCTGGCGTCATCGACCTGCGCACCCACCCGCGAAGCGTGCCCGCGAGTGCATCCGCGTCGGTTTCCAGCGGCGCGTCGTATTTCTTGTGAAACGTGGCGTGCTCGCCCACGACATTGACGATCGGGACGTTGCCCCGGCGCGCGTTGTGCAGGTTCGCGTACCCGTTGCCCAGGCCCGGGCCCAGGTGCAGCAGCGTGGCCGCCGGCTTGTCGGCGACCCGGGCGTACCCGTCCGCCGCGCCCGTCGCCACGCCCTCGAACAGCGCGAGCACCCCGCGCATCTCCGGGACGGTGTCGAGCGCGGCGACGAAGTGCATCTCCGAGGTGCCCGGGTTGCTGAAACAGACGTCCACACCGCAATCCACGAGGGTGCGGATGAGCGCTTGCGCTCCGTTCAAGAGTCGCTCCTCACCTGGTGAGTTCCTCGAGCAAGAACATGAACGAGGTGTACCTGCGGCCGGTCACATGTTCCAGACCCATCTCGCAAGTGCGGTTGCTGCTTACGTGGGCGTCGAACCGTTCGGCATCGAGGCCCGATGCCTCGTCGCGCACGGCCGACCGAGTGAGTTCGGGATGCAGCAGCAGCCCCCGGTCACCGGCGGCGCCGCAGCAGCCCGCACCGACCGGGACGACAGCCTCCGCCGCGAGGGCCCTGGCGACCGCTTCGAGCTGGCGGTCCACGCGCAGATGCCGCGACGAGCAGGTGGGGTGGATGGCCACCCGCTCTGCCTTCCTGCGCACCGTCAGGTTGGGGAGCAGGTGGTCGTGTGCCCAGGTCACCGAGTCGAGCACAGTCACCTTGCTGAGCCGCTCGCGCTGCTCGTCGTCCAGATGCGGGATGACGTCGTCGACGATCCCGTGCGTGCAGGACGTGGCATCGATGACCACGGGCAGCCAACCCCCGTTGCTCCACCGCCACAGCGACTCGGCGATCCGGCCGGCCATCACCTTGCTGCCCTCGCGGTAACCCTTGCTGCTCCAGGGGGTGGCGCAGCAGTTGCCGATGACGTCGTCGGGGATCCACACCGGCAGCCCGGCCCGCGCCGACACCGTCACGACCGTTTCAGGCAGGGCGGGCACTTTCGGCGCATCGTGCGGCTGGCCGAAGATGCGGTTGACGCAGGCCGGGAAGTAGACGGCGGCGGCGCCGTCCCGCGGGGTTTCGGGCAGGGTCGGCGGGGCCGGGCGGGGCATCTTGCCAGGCCACAGCGGCATCAGGTCGGTGGTTACGCCCGCCCGCAGGGCCCCCGTTACGCCCTTGATCGGCGCATCGGTGAGCACCCGGGACACGGCGTCGGCGAAGGCCATCCCCGTGCGGGCGAGCCGCTCCACGACGGCGTAGCGGCGGGCGAGCCGCGCCGCCACGCGCTCGGCCCGCGGGGTGTGCTCCAGGGCCCGGAACCCCTTGATGAGCTTGCCCGTGTCGATGCCGACCGGGCAGGCGATGGAACAGGAGCCGTCCGCGGCGCAGGTCTGGATGGCGTCGTACTCGTACTGGTCGAGCAGCGCCTCCAGAACCGGCGAACCCGCCGGCTGGCGGGCCATTTCGCGCCGCAGGACGATGCGCTGCCGGGGTGTGGTCGTCACGTTGCGGCTGGGGCACACCGGCTCGCAGAAACCGCACTCGACGCACGTCATCGCGATCTCTTCGACGGGCGGATTCGACTTGAGGTTGCGCAGGTGCACATGCTCGTCGGTGTTGAGCAGGACGCCGGGAGACAACACGGTGTCCGGGTCGGCCAGCTGCTTGATCCGCCACATCATGCCGGTCGCCTTCGGGCCCCACTCGTGCTCGACGAAGGGGGCCATGTTCAGGCCGGTGCCGTGCTCGGCCTTCAGAGAGCCGTCGTAGTTGTCGACGATGAGGCGCACAAGCTCGTCCATGAACGCCTCGTAGCGCGCCCGGTCCTCGGGCTTGCCGAAGTCGACCATCATCATGAAGTGCAGGTTGCCGGCCGAGGCGTGCCCGGCGACCCCCGGCAGGAAGCCGTGCTTGGACAGCAGGGCCTGCACGTCCCGGGCCAACTCGGCGATCCGGTCCGGCGGCACGCAGACGTCTTCGATGATGAGGGAGGACCCTGGCGGCCGGAACTTGCCGAGCATCCCGAACATGCCCTCGCGCACGGTCCAGGCCAGCTCGATGGCCTCCGAGTCCCGGGTGAACTCGGGCGGGTAGAGCAACCCGTGTTCGGCGGGGAGGCTGCCCAGCGTGTCCGTCACGGCCGCCTCGTCCCGGTCGAGCTGGGCGCCGTCTGCGCCGCCGAACTCGACGAGCAGTGCCGCCGAGGTGAAGGGCAGGTCTTTCCACCGTGCCGGCGTGCCTGGGAAGGCCTGGCTGGCCACGATCAGGGAGGGGGCGACCATGAGCTCGACCGCGGTCGCACCGGCGGCGACGAGCCCGGGCACGACGGCACAGGCGTCGTCGATGCTGGCGAAGTGCAGCCACGAGACGGTCCGCTGCTTGGGCAGCGGCAGCGTGGTGAAGACGACCTCGCTGACGAAGGCGAGGGTGCCCTCCGAGCCGATCAGGAGCCGGCGGAAGATCTCCAGCGGCGTGTCGGCGTCGAGCAGGGACACCAGCCGGTACCCGGTCGTGTTCTTGATCTGGAACTTGCGCCGCACCCGCTCGGCCAGGTCGGGATCGGCCAGGAGCTCGGCCCGCAGTTGCAGGAGTCCCTCGGCGAGCGCCGGCTCAGCGGCGGCGAACCTGCGGTCCGCGCCGCGGGCCGCAGTGTCGATCACGGTGCCCGAGGGGAGGACGAACGTCAGCGAACGCACGGTCTGGTAGCTGTCGTAGCGCACTCCGCACCGCATGCCGCTCGCGTTGTTCGCGACGACCCCACCCACGGTCGCGACGTCGCTGCTGGCCGGGTCCGGGCCCAGCTTGCGGCCGTGCCGGGCCAGCACCCGGTTGACGTGGCCGAGCACCGTGCCCGGGCGCACCCGCACCCGCTCGCCGTTATCTTCGACCGTGACCCCGGCCCAGTGCCGCCGGACGTCGATCATGATCCCGTCGGTCTGGGACTGGCCGTTGAGGCTGGTGCCCCCGCTGCGGAAGGTGACCGGAACGCCGGCCCGCCGCCCGTGCCGCAGGACCTTCGAGACGTCCCCCACGTCCCGGGCCAGCACGACCGCCTTCGGGAACAGCCGGTACGGGCTTGCGTCGGAGGCGTAGCGGACGAGATCGAGCACCCGCGTCAGCACGCGATCCGGGCCGAGCAGGGCCGTCAGCTCCGACTTGAGCGGCTCGGGCGTACCGCCGGCCAGCGAGTCGGGCGCGCGGTCGGCGAGCGGCTGGCTGTCGGGGCGCCCGATACGGGCCACATCGGGCTGCAGAACTGGCATCAAGTCACCGACCTTCCACCCGGGGGCGGGGGTATGGGGCACGCGCGCCCGCATGGGGACGTGACCGCGCTCAGATCATCGCGGCCGAGCCGATCTCGGCAACAGCCACCTCCGGACACCGGGGTCCACGGGCGTTCGCCCGCACCGGCGCGCAAGGCAGCGATCCTATGGGCGGCCGGAGCAAGCTCGGATGCCGGGCCGGACGCTGCTCGCCGGCGGTGTCGGGCGGGGGACCGGCCTCGTCTCAGGCCCGCCAGTGCCGGCGACCGGACCGCTTCGAGCCCGGGGCGGGTCATCTGGTGGACTGTTACTCCCCTGTCTTACTCCCCTGTCTCCGGACTCCCCTGTCTCTGGACTCCCCCTGTCTCTGGCGCGTCGACGTGGAGGCCACCGTGACCGACACCCATGAGAAGTACATGCAGCAGACGGACGCCTTCGCGTGGGAGATGGAGCACGACCCCCTGCTGCGTTCGACGGTGGTCGCCGCCACGATCTACGAGAAGTCTCCGGACTGGGACCACCTTGAGCGCAAGGTCGACATCATGACCCGGGTCATCACCGGGTTCCGGCAAAAGGTCGTGGTACCGCCGCTGGGCCTGGCCACCCCGCGCTGGACCTTCGACTCCGACTTCGATCTGAGCTGGCACCTTCGCCGGTTGGCGGCGCCGGCGCCCAAGGACCTCGACGCGGTGTTGAAGATGGCCCGTGACCTGGGCATGTCCGCCTTCGACAAGGACCGCCCGCTGTGGGAGATGCATCTGGTCGAAGACATGCAGGACGGCCGGGCCGCGCTGCTCCTGAAGGTCCACCACTCCCTGACGGACGGCGTCGGCGGCGTCCAGGTCGCGATGCTGCTCTTCGACCTCACCGCCGACGCTCCGCTGCCGGAGGAAGTCCCGCCGGCACCCGCGGGGGAGCACCTCAGTAACACGGACGTGGCGATCGAGGCCCTCCGGATGCAGGCCGGCGACGTCGTCGGCGCCATCGCCTCGCTGCCGGGCGCGGTGTTGAGCAGCATCCGCAGCCCCTTTTCGGCCATCCGGAACCTGGCGGACGTCGCGCTCTCGATCGGGAAGATGAGCATCCCGCCCATCGACACGAAATCCCCGGTGATGACGCAGCGCACGTTGGGCTGGCGGTACTGCACCCTGCTCGTACCGCTGAGCGGCCTGAAGAAGGCCGCGAAAGCCGCCGACGGGAAGTTGAATGACGCCTATATCGCCGGACTCCTCGGTGGGCTGCACCGCTATCACGAACGGCACGGTTACGACGTGGCGCAACTGCGCATCAACATGCCGGTCAACCTCCGCGTGGAAACCGACAAGGCGGGCGGCAACAGGATCAACCTGCTGCGGTTCCCGATTCCGGCCAATGTTGCCGACCCGGTCGCCCGGATGCACGAAGTTCACCGGCTCGTGCAGGCGTGGCGGGACGAGCCTGCCAACCCGCACGTGCAGAAACTCGCGGCGGTCTTCCGGGGTATGCCCGAGGACATGATGCGCCCGATGCTCAAGCACCTGGACTTCCTGGCGAGCAACGTCCCCGGTTTCCCCATTCCGGTGTTCCTCGGCGGGGCGAAGCTGGAAGCGATCTACCCGTTCGGGCCCACCCTCGGCACAGCGGTCAACTTCACGCTGATGTCCTACCTCGACGAGTGCGGCGTCGGCGTCACCATCGACGTCGGAGCCATCCCCGACCAGGAGGATTTCGTCTCCGACATCCGGGCTGGGTTCGAAGAGGTCCTCGCGCTCGGCGGCGAGCACGCCCCGGTGACGGTGACGTCCCCGGCGAGCCTGGGGTAGGCGCACCCCGGCCCCGCCCCGCCCCGGGCGGACGGGGTGAGGTCGGCGGAACGGGTGGGGCGGGTGGGGCCGGTGGGCCGCCGGCAGGCCGGCAGCCCACCCGGCCGCGGGCTACCGGTAGTCGCCCCGGTAGTCCAGGTCGTCGAGCGGCACCGCCTGACCCGGCCCGGCACCGAACTGGGCGGTCGTCCAGTCCGTCTCGCCGTAGGAGGCCATCGTGTAGACGGCGGCGCGCGCCTCCTCGGTCGGCTCGACCCGGATGTTGCGGTACCGGTTCATGCCGGTACCCGCCGGGATGAGCTTGCCGATGATGACGTTTTCCTTCAGCCCCAGCAGGGCGTCGCTGCGGGCGTTGATGGCCGCGTCGGTGAGCACCCGGGTCGTCTCCTGGAACGAGGCGGCCGACAGCCACGACTCGGTGGCCAGGGACGCCTTCGTGATCCCCATAAGGACCGGGCGGGCCGAGGCGGGCGCCCCGCCGGACTCCATGACACGCCGGTTCTCCGCCTCGAACCGGCCACGATCCACCAACTCACCGGGCAGCAGGCCGGTGTCGCCCGGCTCGAGGATGTTCACCCGCCGCAGCATCTGCCGCACGATGATCTCGATGTGCTTGTCGTGGATCGACACGCCCTGTGACCGGTAGACCTTCTGCACTTCCCGCACCATCTGCAGCTGCACCTGGCGCAGCCCGAGGATGCGCAGCGCGTCGTGCGGGTCGACCGTACCCTCGACCACCTTCTGGCCGACGCCGACGCGGTCGCCCTCACCCACAAGCAGTTGCGCGCGGCGGGAGATCGGGTAGGCCTTCTCCTCCGACCCGTCGTCGGGGACGATGATCACCTTCTTGGTCTTGTCGGTTTCCTCGATCCGGACCCGGCCGTTGTCCTCGCTGATCGGGGCCTTGCCCTTCGGGACCCGCGCCTCGAACAGCTCGACCACGCGGGGCAGACCCTGGGTGATGTCCTCACCGGCGACACCGCCGGTGTGGAACGTCCGCATCGTCAGCTGCGTGCCCGGCTCGCCGATCGACTGGGCCGCGACGATGCCGATCGCCTCCCCGACGTCGACGAGCTTGCCGGCGGCGAGCGAGCGGCCGTAGCACATGGCGCAGGTGCCGACCCGGGACTCGCAGGTCAGCACGCAGCGGATCCGCACCTTGTGGATGCCGGCCTCGATGATGCGGCCGATGACCACATCGCCCAGGTCCTCGCCGGCCTGGGCAACGACCGTGCCGTCCGCGGCGACGGCGTCGGTGGCCAGGGTCCGCGCATACACCGACGTCTCGACGATGGGCGACCGGGTGACACCCGCCTTGCCCTCGACCGCGACGTCGACCAGGATGCCCCGCTCGCTGCCGCAGTCCTCCTCCCGGACGATCACGTCCTGGCTGACGTCGACGAGGCGCCGGGTCAGGTAACCCGAGTCGGCCGTACGCAGTGCCGTGTCGGCCAGACCCTTCCGGGCGCCGTGCGTGGAGATGAAGTACTCCAGCACAGTCAGCCCTTCGCGGAAGTTGGCCTTGATCGGCCGCGGGATGATCTCACCCTTCGGGTTGGCCACCAGGCCCCGCATGCCGGCAATCTGGCGGACCTGCATCATGTTCCCGCGGGCCCCGGACTTGACCATCATGTTGACCGGGTTGTTCTCCGGGAAGTTGTCCTGCATCGCCTTCCCGACCTTGGCCGTGGCGTCGGTCCACACCTGGACGAGCTCGGTGCGCCGCTCGTCATCGGTGATGAGGCCCCGCTCGAAGTTACGCTGGATCTTGTCGGCCTTCCCCTCGTACTCCTCCAAGATGGCCGCCTTGTCGGGCGGGGTGACCACGTCGTCGATCGCGATCGTCACCCCTGCCCGGGTCGCCCAGTGGAAGCCCTGCTCCTTGAGAGCGTCCAGGGTGGCCGCAACCTGCACCTTGTGGTACTTCTCGGCCAGGTCGTTGACGATCCCGCCCAACCTGCGCTTGTCCACCTCTTCGTTGACGAACGGGTAGTCCAGCGGCAGCGCCTCGTTGAACAAGCAGCGCCCCAGCGTCGTCTCGACCCGGATCGGGTCCCCCTGCTCCCAGCCCGCCGGCGCGTCCCAGCCCGCGGGCGGGACGGTGCCGTCGAGCCGGACGGTGATCGAGGAGCCGACGTCGATCTCCTTGGCGTCGAAGGACATGACAGCCTCGGCGACGCTAGCGAACACCCGCCCCGCGCCGTTCTCACGCGCGCCGTTCAGCGCCGCGCGGGTCAGGAAGAACAGACCCAGCACCATGTCCTGGGTGGGCGAGGTGATCGGCCGCCCGGACGCCGGCGACAAGATGTTGTTCGAGGACAGCATCAGGATGCGGGCCTCGGCCTGCGCCTCCGCCGACAGCGGCAGGTGCACGGCCATCTGGTCGCCGTCGAAGTCGGCGTTGAACGCGGTGCAGACCAGCGGGTGGATCTGGATCGCCTTGCCCTCGACCAGCTGCGGCTCGAAGGCCTGGATGCCCAGCCGGTGCAGGGTCGGC
Organism: Frankiaceae bacterium; assembly: GCA_017882765.1. Lineage (GTDB taxonomy): Bacteria > Actinomycetota > Actinomycetes > Frankiales > Frankiaceae > JADGOW01. The sequence continues at coordinate 5,438 of JADGOW010000055.1, read as the reverse complement.
GCGCGGTTGAGCAGCACCGGGTGCTCGGTGATGACCTCTTCGAGGACGTCCCAGACCACCGGCCGCGCGCGCTCCACCATCCGCTTCGCGGACTTGATGTTCTGCGCATGCTGCAGATCCACGAGCCGCTTCATCACGAACGGCTTGAACAGCTCCAGCGCCATCTGCTTGGGCAGCCCACACTGGTGCAGCTTGAGCTGCGGGCCGACGACGATGACCGACCGGCCCGAATAGTCGACGCGCTTGCCGAGCAGGTTCTGCCGGAACCGGCCCTGCTTGCCCTTGAGCATGTCCGACAGCGACTTCAGCGGACGGTTGCCCGGCCCGGTCACCGGCCGGCCACGGCGGCCGTTGTCGAACAGCGCGTCGACGGCCTCCTGCAGCATCCGCTTCTCGTTGTTCACGATGATCTCGGGCGCGCCGAGGTCGAGGAGCCGCTTGAGCCGGTTGTTCCGGTTGATCACACGCCGGTACAGGTCGTTGAGGTCGCTGGTCGCGAACCGGCCACCGTCGAGCTGGACCATCGGCCGCAGGTCCGGCGGGATCACCGGGACGCAGTCGAGCACCATCCCGTTCGGGGAGTTGCGCGTGTTCAGGAACGCGGAGACGACCTTGAGCCGCTTGAGCGCCCGAGCCTTGCGCTGGCCCTTGCCGGTGCGGATGGTCTCGCGCAGTGACTCGGCCTCGGCCTCCAGGTCGAAGTCTGCCAGCCGGCGCTGCAGCGCCTCGGCGCCCATGCCGCCCTCGAAGTACTCGCCCATCCAGCCGGGCGAGACCTTCCAGGTGCCGTCGGGGTTGCGCACGCCCTTGCCGAAGCGGTCGCGCAGCTCGCGGTAGAGCATCTCCTCCGGCTCGAGATCCTGCACGTGCAGGTTCTTGAACCGGTCGAAGACCCGGTCGAGGGCGTCGATCTCGTCCTGGAACGCCTTGCGCCGGCGGTTCATGTCCCGCTCGGCGCCTTCCCGCAGCTTGCGCCGGGCGTCACCCTTGCCGCCCTCAGCCTCCAGCGCGGCAAGGTCTTCCTCCAGCTTGCGCTGAGAACCCTCGATCTCGGCGTCGCGGCGGGCTTCGATCCGCTGCCGCTCCACCCCGATCTGGGACTCCAGCGACGGCAGGTCGCGATGCCGGGCGTCCTCGTCCACATTCGTGATCATGTAGGCGGCGAAGTAGATGATCTTCTCGAGATCCTTCGGTGCCAGGTCGAGCAGGTAGCCCAGCCGGCTCGGGACGCCCTTGAAGTACCAGATGTGGGTCACCGGGGCCGCGAGCTCGATGTGGCCCATCCGCTCGCGGCGCACCTTCGCCCGGGTCACCTCGACGCCGCAGCGCTCACAGATGATGCCCTTGAACCGGACCCGCTTGTACTTGCCGCAGTAGCACTCCCAGTCCCGGGTGGGGCCGAAGATCTTCTCGCAGAAGAGCCCGTCCTTCTCCGGCTTGAGGGTGCGGTAGTTGATTGTCTCGGGCTTCTTGACCTCGCCGTGCGACCACTGCCGGATGTCATCGGCGGTGGCCAGACCAATGCGCAGCTCGTCGAAGAAGTTGACGTCGAGCAACGGTTCCTTCTCTCTTGTTAGGTCGGTTCAGACTGGAGTTGATCAAGCGGAACCGACGGTCAAACCTCCTCGACAGAGCTGGGCTCGCGGCGGGACAGGTCGATGCCCAGCTCCTCCGCGGCCCGGAACACGTCTTCGTCGCTGTCCTTCATCTCGATGGACACGCCGTCACTGGACAGCACCTCCACGTTCAGGCACAGCGACTGCATCTCCTTGATCAGCACCTTGAACGACTCCGGGATGCCGGGCTCGGGGATGTTCTCGCCCTTGACGATGGCCTCGTAGACCTTCACTCGGCCCAGTACGTCGTCCGACTTGATCGTGAGCAGCTCCTGCAGGGCGAACGCCGCGCCGTAGGCCTCCAGCGCCCAGACCTCCATCTCGCCGAACCGCTGGCCGCCGAACTGCGCCTTCCCACCCAGCGGCTGCTGGGTGATCATCGAGTAGGGGCCGGTCGAACGAGCGTGGATCTTGTCGTCCACGAGGTGGAGCAGCTTGAGGATGTAGATGTAGCCCACGGCGATCGGCTCGGGGAAGCGCTCGCCACTGCGCCCGTCGAACAGCAACGCCTTCCCGTTACCGCCGACCAGCTGAACCCCGTCCCGGTTGGCCAGCGACGAGTTCAGCAGGCCGCTGATCTCGTCCTCCCGGGCGCCGTCGAAGACCGGCGTCGCCACCTTGGTGCCGGGCGGGGCCTCGGTGGCACCGATCGCCGCCAGGCGGCGGCGCCACCCCTCATCGCCGCCGCCGTCGTGGAAGTGCCACCCGTTTTCGGCGACCCAGCCGAGGTGGGTCTCCAGGACCTGCCCGACGTTCATCCGGCCCGGTACACCGAGCGGGTTGAGCACGATGTCGACCGGTGTGCCGTCCTCGAGGAACGGCATGTCCTCCACCGGCAGGATCTTGGAGATGACCCCCTTGTTCCCGTGGCGGCCGGCCAGCTTGTCCCCGTCAGTGATCTTGCGCTTCTGCGCCACGTAGACCCGGACGAGCTCGTTGACGCCGGGTGGCAGCTCGTCGCCGTCCTCCCGGCTGAACACGCGGACGCCGATCACGCGCCCCTGCTCGCCGTGCGGAACCTTCAGGCTCGTGTCCCGCACCTCGCGGGCCTTCTCGCCGAAGATCGCGCGTAGCAGCCGCTCCTCCGGGGTCAGCTCCGTCTCCCCCTTCGGGGTGACCTTGCCGACCAGGACGTCCCCGGGGACGACCTCCGCGCCGATGCGGATGATGCCCCGCTCGTCGAGGTCGGCCAGGACCTCGTCGCTGACGTTCGGGATGTCGCGGGTGATCTCCTCCGGACCGAGCTTGGTGTCGCGGGCGTCGACCTCGTGCTCCTCGATGTGGATCGAGGACAGGACGTCGTCCTGCACCAGCCGCTGGGAGAGGATGATCGCGTCCTCGTAGTTGTGGCCCTCCCACGGCATGAAGGCGACCAGCAGGTTCTTGCCGAGCGCCATCTCCCCGTTGTCGGTGCACGGACCATCGGCGATCACCTGGCCGGCGAGCACGCGGTCACCCTCGTCCACGATCGGCTTCTGGTTGACGCACGTGCCCTGGTTGGACCGGCGGAACTTCGCCATCCGGTACGTGCGACGCGTAGCGTCCGCGTGCTCCACGTTGATGTAGTCGGCGGCCAGCTCGACGACCACGCCGTCCTGCTCGCACACGACGACGTCACCGGCATCTTTCGCCGCGCGCGCCTCCATCCCGGTGCCGACCAGTGGCGACTCGCTCACCAGCAGCGGCACCGCCTGGCGCTGCATGTTCGAGCCCATCAGAGCGCGGTTGGCGTCGTCGTGCTCCAGGAACGGGATCATCGCGGTCGCGACAGAGACCATCTGGCGCGGCGAGACGTCCATGTAGTCGACCTCGCCGGGCGGGATGAACTCCACCTCGCCGCCCTTTCGGCGCACCAGGACTCGGCCCTCCGCGAACGTGCCGTCATCAGCCAGCGGCGCGTTCGCCTGGGCGATGACGTGACGGTCCTCCTCGTCGGCGGTCAGGTAGTCGATCTGGTCGGTGACCCGGCCTTCGATGACCTTGCGGTAGGGCGTTTCCACGAACCCGAAAGGGTTCACCCGGCCGAACGTGGACAGCGACCCGATCAGGCCGATGTTCGGGCCTTCCGGCGTCTCGATCGGGCACATCCGGCCGTAGTGGCTGGGGTGCACGTCGCGGACCTCGAAGCCGGCCCGCTCCCGCGACAGGCCGCCAGGGCCCAGCGCGGACAGCCGCCGCTTGTGGGTGAGCCCGGCCAGCGGGTTCGTCTGGTCCATGAACTGCGAGAGCTGGGACGTCCCGAAGAACTCCTTGATGCTCGCGACCACCGGACGGATGTTGATGAGCGTCTGCGGCGTGATCGCCTCGACGTCCTGCGTCGTCATCCGCTCGCGGACGACGCGCTCCATCCGGGCCAGGCCCAACCGCACCTGGTTCTGGATCAGCTCACCGACAGTGCGCAGCCTCCGGTTGCCGAAGTGGTCGATGTCGTCGACCTCGAAGCCGGGGTCACTCCCCTCGTGCAGCCGCACCACGTAGGAGATGGTGGCGACGACGTCCTCCTCGGTGAGGATGCCCGTCGTGTAGGGGATGTCGAGCCCGAGCTTCTTGTTGACCTTGTAGCGGCCGACCTTCGCCAGGTCGTAACGCTTGTGGTTGAAGTAGTAGTTCTCCAGCAGGTTCTGGGCGTGCTCGGGCGTGGCCGGCTCGCCGGGGCGCAGCTTGCGGAAGATGTCGAGCAACGCCTCGTGCTGGGTGGTCGTGTGGTCCTTCTCCAGGGTCGTACGCATCGACTCGAAGTCGCCGAAGCGCTCGAGGATCTGCGCGTCGTCCCACCCCAGCGCCTTGAGCAGGATGGTCACGTGCTGGCGGCGCTTGCGGTCGAGCCGCACGCCGACGGTGTCTCGTTTGTCGACGTCGAACTCCAGCCAGGCACCCCGGCTCGGGATGATCTTGGCACTGAAGACGTCCTTGTCGGGCGAGGTCTTGTCCTGGTCGCGGCCGAAGTAGACACCGGGGGAGCGGACGAGCTGCGAGACGACGACCCGCTCGGTGCCGTTGATGACAAAGGTGCCCTTCGGGGTCATGAGGGGGAAGTCGCCCATGAACACCGTCTGGCTCTTGATCTCGCCGGTGTTGTTGTTGGTGAACTCCGCCGTGACGAACATCGGGGCCGAGTAGGTCATGTCCTTGTCCTTGCACTCCTCCACGGAGTACTTCGACGGCTCGAACCGGTGGTCCCGGAACGACAGGGACATCGACCCCGAGTAGTCCTCGATCGGCGAGATCTCCTCGAAGACCTCCTCCAGACCAGAGGTGATGGGGACGTCGCTACGATCGGCCTTCACGGCCTCCTGGACCCGGGCTTGCCAGGTCTCGTTGCCGACGAGCCAATCGAACGCCTGGGTCTGTAGGGCAAGCAGGTCGGGAACCTCGAGCGGCTCGACAATTTTGGCGAAGGAGATGCGGGCGGCGGTGCGGGCGGCGGTGCGGGCGGCCAAAGGGTGTCCTTCCGGTGGCCTGGGTGTTAGGCGGGACGGTTCTTGGCGGGACGGTGTTCTGGCGGGGCCAGGTCGCTGGGACTGCTGTTCGGACAGGCGGCACCAGTTCTTTCGTCCGGGCGCCGGGCAGGATTCGGTGGGCGGTCTACAGGCGGTTCGTCTCCATCAGGCTCGCGTGACGCAGGCGCGACACGCCGCACGGTCGCCCTGACCTCGTGGAACAGGTCAGGCCGTCGGGCAGTGGATCGTCGGTGTTTCTTGCGGTGTCGGGCAGGTGCGCGGCTACGCGATGCCACAAAGCCCCGAATCCCGTGGGCATGGCTGGACGCAGACAGCGCAAACGGGCAGTGTAGCCAACGCTACGCCTGCTGTCCAGGTACCT
>JADGOW010000213.1 GCA_017882765.1 Frankiaceae bacterium | reverse complement strand
CGCGGCGCCGGGCGATCCTATGGCCGCACCGCCAGGCGACCTTGCAGCAACTCGACCTGGGCCAGCTCCTGCGCGCCGCTAACGGCACCGTGATCGTGCTCCGGGCCGGCATGGGCGACACGCTTCAGCAGGGGGCCCCGGTCGCCGACCTGCACGGCGGCGAGGTGGCCGACACGGCGGTACTCGCCGGGCTGGTGACCGGGCCAGAGCGCACCTTCCACCAGGATCCGCTGTTCGCGTTCCGCCTGCTGGCCGACATCGCCATGCGGGCACTGTCGCCGGCGGTCAACGACCCGGCCACCGCCGTCCAGGTGCTGGACACCATCGAGAGCCTCCTGCTGCCCCTGGCACCGCGTGACCTGGACGTGGCCGAGGTAGCCGATGACACCGGGACCCTCCGGGTCGTGCTGGCCCTGCCGTCCTGGGATGACTACCTGCAGATCGCCCTGGACGATCTCATAGAGTCCAGCTCCCAGTCCCCCATGGTGCTGCTGCGGGCACGAGTCATGCTCACCAGCCTGCTCGACGCTGCGCCGGCGCAGCGCAAGCCATCAATCGCCTGGCGCCTTCGTCACGTCGAGGAACTCGCCGCCGGTAACTTCCTGGCGCTCTGGCGCAATACGACCCACGAGAACGCAGGATGAGCCACCCCGGCCGAATCCTATTTTCGAGCGTGTCGTGTGCTCAGACGATGCCTCGCACAATCCGCGGAGTGGACAGCTCCCGGATGTCGCGCAGCAGCGGGGAGAGCGGGGCATTTTGGGGGAGGGCTGCCGGGACTGCTACAGGCCAGTGAGGCGGCGGAGCCAGTCGTCGACGGTGGCCAGGGTGGATGCGTCGGCGGTTCCCAGGCGGCGCTGCAGCCGGCGCTGCGCGATGGACCGTAGGTACTCGGGCATGGCGAATGATGGGCGGTCCAGGCCACCGCCGGCGACGCGAATGTGGTGGGCGAATCCCCGGTCGCGGGTGGTGATCGGTACGACCATGACCAGCCCGACCGGCCAGGCGTTGAACGCGTTGGTCGAAACCACGAGAACGGGTCGGGTGCCGCTTTGTTCGCCCGGACCGGCAGGGTCGAGGGACGCGAGCCAGACCTCCCCCCGGTCAGGCATCCAGACGCTCGATCGTTGCTTCCTCCCACTGGCCACCCTCGGTGAGGTAGTTGCCCCATGCCTCGGGGTCCACCTCGCGCAGCTGGCGCATCTGTCGGGCGGCCTGCTCCATCAGTGCCGCGTCCTCTACTTGGCAAGACAGTTGATCGAGCAGTGCACGCACCGTGATGCCGCGAACCTCAGCGGCGGCGGCGAAGCGGTCCCGCACCTCGATGGGTATCTTGACGGAGGTCAAATTGGACACCCCAAGAAGGTACCCCATCAAGGGGTGCACTCCGAAGGCCGCATGAGCGCGACGGGTGCAGGGCGTCGCCGATGCCGTTGGGCGGCCGCCGTCGTAGGCGCGGGAAATGCCGGCACTCTGCGCTGACCCACGATGCCGAGGCCGGGAACCAACACACCGATGCTGCTGGCCCGCTCCCGGCATGCCTCGATGCGGTCGCTGGAGCGCTACGCCCGTCCCGGGCCCGAGGCGCTGGCCCGCCACGTCGCGGCCGCCGATCCCGCTGCCCGCCGGCGCCGACCCTGACCACCGTGGCCAGCATCGCGAGCGGCGAAGATGGCGCAGTGCCGGAGGACGACGTACCCACCGGCGACGTGGTGTCGGAACCCGCCGCGTCCCCGGGCGTGTATCGGTTGCGGGCTGTGCTGCACGCGGTCAGCCCGCTGATCTGGCGGCGGCTGCTCGTCTCGGGCGAGAGCACGGTCGCCGACCTGCACACCATCGTGCAGACCGCGTTCGGCTGGGGCGGGGAGCACCTGCACCGGTTCGTCATCCACGGCGCCGAGTACGGCATCAACTACGTCGGGGGGCCCGGTTTCCGCGACGCCCGGCAGGTCCGGCTGGGCGGGCTGGGGCTGCGGGTGGGTGAGCGGTTCTTCTATGAGTACAACTTCTTCGCCGGCTGGCGGGTCGATCTGCGCGTCGAGGAGATCGTGGCTGCCGAACCCGGCCGGGTGTATCCGCGCTGCACCGCAGGGCGGCGAGCCGGCCCACCCGAGGGCTGGGACGGACCGTGGGCGTTCCTCGACGCCACCCAGCCGCACCTGGTGTTCGCCGCGACGCTACGCGCCGCCGAGATCGTGGGCCAGCTGCTGGACGCCGATCCCGACGCCGAGCCGGCCACCGTGGGTGTGGATCGCGACGAGCTCACCGCGCTGCTGCCGCTGCTCGGGTTGGAGCGTTTCGACCGCCGAGGGCTCAACCGGGCCCTGGCCGACCTCGCCACCACAACGGAGACGAAGCCGTCATGAAGGTCACCGTTCAGGTTGTTGTGCACGACAGCGACGAGTCCGACACCCCGACGGTGCTCCGCGAGGTGCTGGTACTGGATCGGGACGGGCTGGGCATCGACACGGTGGGTCTGCAGCTGGACGAGGCCAAAGAGCTGCTCGCCGGCGTCCAGGACATTGTCGTCGATGCCCAGGTCGCCGTCGCGGTCGCAGCCCAGGTCGGGTGCCCGCACTGTGGGGCAGCGCGGCGGCACAAGGACACCGGTCAGGTCGTGGTGCGCAGCCTGTTCGGCACGCTGCGGGTGCCCAGCCCGCGGTGGTGGCACTGCGGCTGCCAGCCGCACCCCACCCGGACCTTCCGCCCGGTGGCCGAGCTGCTGCCCGAGCGGACCACCCCCGAGCTGGCCTACCTGCAGGCCCGCTTCGCCGCGCAAGCGTCCTACCAGGTCGCGGCCACCTTGCTCGCCGAGGTGCTCCCGCTGGGCCGGACCCTGCACGCCGCGACGGTCCGCCGCCACACCCACGCCGTGGCCCAGCGCCTGGAGGGCGAGCTCGGGGACGAGCAGCCCAGCTTCATCTCCGGCTGCCCGCGCGACTGGCAGCAGCTACCCCGACCGGACCTGCCGCTGATCGTGGGCCTGGACGGCGGCTACGTCCACGCCGCCACCCAGCGGTCGCGGCGCGATGGCTGGTTCGAGGTGATCGCCGGCAAGGCCATGCAGGCGAACGGGAACCCCACCTGTTTCGGGTTCGTGCAGACCTACGACACCAAGCCCAAGCGGCGGCTGTTCGAGGTGCTCACCGCTCACGGCATGGCGCCGAATCAGCAGGTCACGTTCCTCACCGACGGCGGTGAGGACATCCGCGACCTGCCGCGGATGTTGAACCCGCAGGCCGAGCACCTGCTCGACTGGTTCCACATCACCATGCGGATCACCGTGATGACCAACATGGCCAAGAGCCTGTGCTCCCCACCACCCGACCCCGACCTGCCGGCCGCGCCACCACCCGACCTGGCCGCCGACGTCGGCGGCCAGCTGGAGAGCGTGAAGTGGTTCCTGTGGCACGGCAATGTCTTCCGTGCCCTACAGATCATCGACGAGTTGACGGTCGACCTCGACGTCGCCGAGCCCAGCGTCTCGGAGGCCAAGCTGCTCAAGGCGGTGGGCGAGTTCGACAGCTACATCCGCGCCAACGCCGAGCGGATCCCCAACTACGGCGAGCGCTACCGGGCCGGCGAGACCATCTCGACCTCGTTCGTCGAGTCCGCGGTCAACCAGCTGGTCAGCAAGCGCATGGTCAAGAAGCAGCAGATGCGCTGGACCCCGCGCGGCGCGCACCTCCTGTTGCAGGTCCGTGTCCGGGTCCTCAACGACCAGCTCGCCGACGACTTCCACCGGTGGCACCCAGCGTTCACCAGAACGCCCGACCGCCATGCCGCGGCCGCGTAGCTCCCCCAGATTGTCCCGCTCTCCAAGTAGCGCCCCAGCTGCGATAGGGCTCGCGCTACGGACCGGTGCGTCTGGGGCGCATGCGAAGGCGACGCCTTCGGCGGTGGTTATCGATACACGTCGCTGCGCCGGCCGATGTGGACGATGTCTGCGGTGCCGACATCGTCGACGATCGCGTAGACGACGCGATAGTCGCCCCGGCGGGCTGAGTGCAGGCCGTCCAACTCGTCTCGGAGTGGTTTGCCCACGCGATGTGGGTTCTCGGCGAGCGCTCCGAAAATGAACTCGACGCAGGCCGTGGCAATCTTCTCCCGTAACCGCTGCAAGTCACGGTCTGCGCGGGCAGTGATCCGGATCGCGTAGGGCTCGCTCACGCGACCCCGTAGCGGGCCTTGATCTCGTTGTTGTCGGCAAAGTGGCTCGCGGCGGCGTCGGCCTGACCCTCCCGGATCGCTTCAGACGCGCCCGGGGTGCCCAGGATCTCCAAGGTCTCCTCGATCGAGGCGAGATCGTCCGCGGAGATCAAGACCGCTGCCGGGTGGCCATGTCGTGTGATCGTGACGCGTTCGTGCGTGCGCTCGACCTCCGCTACGAACTCCGAGAGCCGATCACGAGCCTCGCCCAGCGGTACCGCGGTCATGCCCGATAGTCTAGCCAAAACTACGGGCAAATACCAAAGGCCCTGCGTGGACCCGCCCTTCGTCAATGGCCGCGTCCGCTCCCCTGAAGTGCGGCGGTCTGGTGTCGGTGCCTTGCGGCGCTGGGTTGGTCTCGGCGACGGATGGGAGGATTCCGGCGTGGCTGCGGCGACGATGAGGGCCGCCTACGGGGCCCGCACCGCGCATGGCGTGTTCACCCGCGTCGCTCAGCGTCTGCTCGCCCCGGCCGCCGCGGTCTGGCGCAACTGGGCGATCAACGCTTCCGACAAGCCCAGCCTCATCGCCTACGACCACTGACCCGGCTCAGCTTCAAGGAATCGATCATCTAGTGGTAAGGCCTTACCTCCGGCCCGCGCCGACTGTCTCGTCAC
>JADGOW010000054.1 GCA_017882765.1 Frankiaceae bacterium | reverse complement strand
TGCGGGTGCGGGTGCGGGTGCGGGTGCGGGTGCGGGTGCGGGTGCGGGTGCCAACCGCCGGCAAGCGCGTCCAGGTCAGCCATGGCCTGCCGCAAGGCGCCCGCCGATCGGTGCTCTCGCGCCTTTCTGCCGCCCCCGGGCACGTTCACGACGGCAGACATAAGGACGCCGCTCGTCGGCGGTCTCTGGGTCGTGCTGATCGGTTGGTTCCTGGTGACCAGGAAAGTTCGGCACGGGGTTCAGCCGCTACGACGTGGCGGCCAAGTCGAGCGTCTGGCCGACCTGCGGCTGGCCGACGCGGCCGAGTTGGCCTCGGAGCCGTACGCGGGCCAGCCGCTCCAGCAACTCAGGCAACGCGGCGGCGGGAACAACGTCGAGCTCGCGGTGCGCCTCCGTCACGCACGCCGCGACGTCCTCGGATTCCAGCCACTCGGAGAACTCCCGCACCAGCCGCTCGCGAACATCGTCGAGCACCTCTCGCGCCGTCCCCCGCTGGTCCGCGTGCACCATGAAACCGCCTTCTCCCGTCAGGCCAGAGTGCCCTATGAGCCGGAAGAACGCGAGAGACCGGGACGAAGGTCCCGAAAGGTGGGGACAGTCGGCGTCAGCCCGCCTCGGCGGCGGTGCCTGCTCAACCTTAGCGCCCACTAGGCAAAGTCGGGTCGAACGCCTCTGACATGCCCTGGGCCGCAGGCGGTATTCATGAAGGGAAGCGGAAAGGGGCCGCATCATGACTGCCGCCTCGACTCGGATGCCTTCTCGCCCGCAAGCCGTCTGGTCGGCCGGGCGCGCAGACCTTGACGGCCTACCCGACGCCTGGGGCGTGAACATCGCCTACGAAGCCGTCGACCGGCACGTTAAACATGGCCACGGCGACCGCGTTGCCCTGCGCTGCCTGCGTGCCGACGACTTGGTTCGCGACGTCACCTACGCGGACCTGAGCCGCGCGTCGAACCGGTTCGCGAACGCCCTGCGGCGCCTCGGCGTCGGCCCGGGCGACCGTGTGTTCCTGCTGCTGGGGCGGGTCCCGGAGCTCTACGTCGCCGTACTCGGCTCGCTCAAGGCGAAGGCCGTTGTGGCGCCGCTGTTCTCCGCGTTCGGCCCGGGGCCGGTGACGCAGCGGCTGCGTCTCGGCGACGGGCGCGTGCTGGTGACCAGCGCTGACCTGTACCGGCGCAAGGTGGCCACGTCGCGGGGCGACCTGCCGGCGCTACGGCACGTTCTGCTCGTCGACGGCCCTGCCGGCGACTCTGCCGGCCGCGGCGACTCTGGCGATCTGGCGGACGCCGGGGTCGCCGCACTGCCCGCCGTGCTGGCTGCCGAGCGGGACGAGTTCGAGATCCCGCCCACCGACCCCGAAGACATGGCCCTGCTGCACTTCACGAGCGGCACGACCGGCACGCCCAAGGGTGCCGTGCACGTGCACGAGGCCGTCGTGGCGCACCAGGCGACCGCTCGTGCCGTCCTGGACCTGCGCCCCGGCGACATCTACTGGTGCACGGCCGACCCGGGTTGGGTGACCGGCACGTCCTACGGCATCGTCGCCCCGCTGTGCGTGGGCGCCACCGTGATCGTGGATGAGCGGGAGTTCGACGTCGGCCGCTGGTACGCCACGCTGGCCGCGCACCGGGTCAACGTCTGGTACACCGCACCCACGGCGATCCGGATGCTGATGCGGGCGGGTGCCGCCCGGGCCCGCGAGCACGACCTGTCGGCCCTGCGCCTGGTGGCCAGCGTCGGCGAGCCGCTGCACCCCGAGGGCGTCACGTGGGGCGAGGAGGCCTTCGGCCACCGCATCCACGACACGTGGTGGCAGACCGAGACCGGCGCGATCATGATCGCAAACGTTCCCGGCATGGACATCCGGCCCGGATCAATGGGCAAGCCGGTCCCCGGCATCGAGGTCGCGATCCTGGCGCTGGGGGAGGGCGGGCGCGCGGCGGTCCGGCACGGTGCTGTGACGGAAATCGTCGAGCCGGACGCGGTGGGCGAGCTCGCGCTACGGCCCGGCTGGCCGTCGATGTTCCGCGGCTACCTGCACGCCGAGGAGCGCTACGAGGCCTGCTTCGCCGGCGGGTGGTACCTGACCGGCGACCTTGCCCGCCGCGACGCTGACGGCTATCTGTGGTTCAGCGGACGTGCGGACGACGTCATCAAGAGCGCCGGCCACCTCATCGGGCCTTTCGAGGTGGAGGCCGCACTGCTGGAGCACCCGGCCGTCGCCGAGGCAGGCGTGTTCGGAGTCCCCGACCCCATCGCCGGCGAGCTCGTGTCGGCGCGGGTGAGCCTGCGCCCCGGCTACGAGCCGACGGCGGCGCTGCGCCGTGAGCTCATCGGGTTCGCCCGCAAGCGGCTCGGGGCCGCGGTCGCGCCGAAGTTCCTGGACTTCGACCAACAGCTGCCCAAGACCCGCAGCGGCAAGATCATGCGGCGGGTGCTGCGGGCGCGGGCGCTGGGGCTGCCTGAAGGGGACGTGTCCACGCTCGACCAACCGGGGGGTGCGTCATGACCGTGATCCTGCCGGCGCCGCGTGGGTCTCTCGGTACCGGCACAGGGCTGCTGTGGCTGCGCGACATGCTGCGGATCCGCCGGTTCGAGGAAACGTGCGCGCAGCTCTACTCCGAGACCAAGATCCGAGGCTTCTTGCACCTGTACATCGGGGAGGAGGCCGTCGCCGTCGGCACGATGGAGGCGCTGACCCCGGACGACAGCGTCGTGGCCACCTACCGGGAGCATGGGCAGGCGTTGCTGCGCGGCATCCCCATGAAGGTGATCCTCGCCGAGTTCTACGGCCGGGCTGAGGGCTGCTGCCGCGGTCGCGGCGGGTCGATGCACCTGTTCGATCGCACGCGGCGGTTCTTCGGCGGCAACGGGATCGTCGCCGCCGGGCTGCCGGTGGCCGTGGGCCTCGCCCTGGCCGAGCGGATGCAGTCCGGCGGCCCGGGGCGCTTCGGCGACCCGGGGCACGTCGGCGACAATGTGGTGGCCTGCTACTTCGGGGACGGCGCCGTCGCGGAAGGCGAGTTCCACGAGTCGGTCAACCTGGCGGCGTTGTGGCGGCTGCCCGTGGTCTTCTTCTGCGAGAACAACCAGTACGCAATGGGGACGGCGCTCGCTCGGTCCCATTCCCAGACGAACCTCGCCATCAAGGCTGCAAGTTACGAGGTGCCGGCCTGGCAGGTCGACGGCATGGACGTGGAGGCCGTCGCCTCGGCGGCCGCCCGCGCTGTGGAGGCGGTTCGCAACGGCGCCGGCCCGCATTTCCTGGAGTTGCTGACCTACCGTTTCCGGGCGCATTCGATGTATGACCCGGACCGCTACCGCGACAAGGGCGAGATCGAGCGCTGGCGCGCGCGCGACCCGATTTCGATACTGGCCGATCGGTTGCGCGAGGCGGGCGCGCTCGACGACGCGGGGATGCGCGGCATCGAGGACGACGTCGCCGCGGAGATCGCGGCAGCTGTCGCCTTCGCCGAAGCCGGCCAGCCCGAGTCGGTCGCCGACCTGACGCGCTTCGTGACCAGCGAAGGAGGTCAACCATGAGCGTCGGCACGCGTGCTGTCCCGACCGGCGCCGCGACCGGCACCTATCGGGAGGCGCTGCGCGAGGCCATGCGCGACGCTCTGCGCCGCGACGACCGGGTGTTCCTCATGGGCGAGGACGTGGGCGCGTACGGCGGCGCGTTCGCGGTCAGCCTCGGGCTCCTGGAGGAGTTCGGGCCCGACCGTATCCGCGACACGCCGCTGTCGGAGTCGGCGTTCGTCGGTGCGGGCATCGGTGCGGCGCTGGGGGGGATGCGTCCCATCGTCGAGATCATGACCGTCAACTTCAGCCTGCTGGCGCTCGACCAGTTGCTCAACAACGCCGCGACCCTGCTGCACATGTCCGGTGGGCAGTACAACGTGCCCCTGGTCGTGCGCATGACCACCGGGGCGGGGCGCCAGCTCGCAGCCCAGCACTCGCACAGCCTGGAGGGCTGGTACGCCCACATCCCGGGCCTGCGCATCCTGGCGCCCGCGACGATCGACGACGCCCGCGGCATGCTCTGGCCCGCCCTGGAGGACCCGGACCCCGTGCTGATCTTCGAGCACGGCAGCCTGTACAACGTGTCCGGCGCGCTGTCCGACCCGCCGGCGGAGGTCGACATTTGCCACGCGGCGATCCGGCGGCCGGGCGCCGACCTCACCCTCGTGACCTACGGTGGCACGCTCCCGCTGACCCTCGACGCCGCCCAGCTGCTGGCGGCGGAGGGATGCGATGCGGAGGTGGTCGATCTGCGCGTCCTGCGGCCCCTGGATACGGCAACGTTCCTGGAGTCGGTGCGCCGCACGCATCGCGCGGTCGTCATCGACGAGGGTTGGCGCAGCGGCAGCCTAGCGGCCGAGGTGAGCGCCCGGCTGATGGAAGAGGCGTTCGACGACCTCGATGCCCCCGTGGGGAGGGTGTGCAGCGCTGAGGTGCCCATGCCGTACGCCCGGCACATGGAGCAGGCTGCGCTGCCGTCCGCCGACAAGGTCGCCGAGGCGGCGAGGCGGGTGCTGGCCGGTGGCTGAGTTCCGGATGCCCAGCCTCGGCGCGGACATGACCAGCGGGACCGTCGTCGAGTGGCTCGTCAAACCCGGCGACGAGGTGCGCCGGGGACAGATCGTGGCCGTGGTCGACACCGACAAGGCAGCGATCGAGGTCGAGGCCTACGAGGAGGGTGTGGTCACCGACCTCGTCGTTCCCGTCGGTGCGACGGTGGCTGTCGGCGCGGTGCTCGCGCGCTTGGCCCCGTTGGGGGCCGAGGTGATGGCGCCGCCGGCGGCCGAGCTCGCCCTCCCGGCCGAGCCCGCCCCACCGGCCGAGCCCGCCCTCGCCCACTCCGACGGCGCGCCCGCGGTGAGCAGCCCGCTCGTCCGGCGGCTAGCCCATCAGCTCCACGTCGATCTGGACACCGTCCCGGGAACCGGCCCTGACGGCGCAATCCAGCGTGCGGACGTGACTGCCGCGTCGGGTGGCCTCGCGCTGGGGCGACCGCGCGTACGGTCGTCCCCACTGGCGCGGCGCCGCGCACGCGAGCTCGGAGTTCTCCTCGATTCGGTCACCGGCACCGGCCCGCGCGGGGCGGTCCGCGTCGCCGATGTCGAGCGCGCGTCGCCCCGGGCCCCTCAAGCGCCGACCCCCATCGCCGACCCTGCCAAGCCGCAGCAACATGCCGCCACGGCCCGGGCGGAGGCCACCGCCCGCCGGCAGGCTGCGGTGGGCGAGCTCATGGCCCGTTCGAAGCGAGACATCCCGCATTTCTACCTGGGCGCGGACGTGGACCTCGCCGTGGCCAGCGCGTGGTTGCACAGCCGCAACCGCGACCGCCCCCCGGCGCAGCGGGTGCTGCCGGCCGCGCTGTTCCTGCGAGCCGTGACGGTGGCCGCGGCGGAGGTCGGCCACCTCAACGGGCACTGGGTGGAGGGTCGATTCCAGCCGATCGACGGAGTGCATCTCGGGGTGGCGGTGTCCCTGCGGGACGGCAGTCTCGTCGCGCCCGGCATCCGGGATGCGCAGCGACTCGATCTCGACGAGATGATGGAGGCCCTGCGCGACCTTGTTGTTCGCGCCCGGTCGGGGCGGCTGACCCGAGAGCAGATGTCCGATCCGTCGATCACAGTCACCAATCTCGGCGACCTCGGCGTGGACACCGTCCTACCTGTGATCTACCCGCCCCAGGTTGCGATGGTGGGCTTCGGCCGCGTGGCGGACCGGCCATGGGCAGTGGACGGCATGCTCGCCGTCCGCCCCGTCGTGTCGATCAGCCTCGCGGCGGACCACCGGGCCAGCGACGGGCACCGTGCCGCCAGATTCCTGCAGGCCGTGGCCCGCCGCCTGCAGTGCCCAGCCGAACTCGATCCCAGGAGCGCACCGTGACTGCGACGATGAGTGACACCGAAGCCCGCGCCATCGTGGCCGGAATCCTTGCCGACATCGCCCCCGAGGTCGACCTCGACGAGATCGACCCGGCCGGCGAACTGCAACCGCAACTGGACATCGACTCGCTGGACTTCCTCCGGTTCGTCGAGGGAATCACCAAGCACACGGGACTGCCGGTTCCGGAAGAGGACTACCGGCGCGTGGCGTCGCTGGACGGCGCGGTCGCCTACGTCAGCGGCCATTCGGTGAGTGCGCGGTCCTGACCCTCGCTCGCGGGTGCAGGTACTGGGAGAATACGGGCTCGCGCTTCTCCTTGAAGGCTCGGTGCCCGGGCACTGGCCACCAACAGTGCGTCAGTCGACGCCCCACGCTTCGATGCTCAGCCCCAGGGCAACCGCGATCTCCGGCGCCGCGGCGATGACACGGGGCAGGCCAACCTGCGGAGCGACGGCAACAAGTACGCCCACCAAGTCCTCCGCGCTCACGCCGTTCTCGAGCGCGTAGGCGATCTGGGCAAGGTAGGAGGCGGGCGGCGCGTCCAGCGCAACCAGGGCGGCGATCTTCACCAGCGAGTAGGAACGTGGATCGAGCCCGGAACGCAGGAAGTTGATCTCCTGCCGGACGGCGAGCTCCTCCAGGAGCGTCATCTCCCCGGTACCCAGCTGGCGCAGCGTGTCGTTCGCAGCCTCGGCGACCTCAGGCACGTGTGACTCCCGTCGACATGGATTTGGCGTTTAGCGGATCGGGTTGCCCCGTGGCGACCCTGCGATGGGTCGGACGCGCCGACCCTGGCGTGAGCGTATCGGGCGGCGTGAGCGTACCGGCGGGGTGGCCGACGAGTATGGGGGGATCGCGCCAACCGATCGGGTGTCAGTCGGGTTGCTTTGGGATCAGCGAGACCACCAGGCAGGTGAAGAAAAGGCCCGAGAGCAGGTAGAGGTTCTGGTACGGGACAATCTTGTTCTCGTGTTGCAGGACGATGGCACCCGCCATGCTGGCCGCACCGAAGACCAGCATCACCAGGGCGAACACCCCTCGCGACGTCATCGCTTCCCGCCCTTCCTTCGCCCGGCCTCGGCCCCGTGGGCCCGTGGGGGCATTCTGTCGTACCTGGGGCTGGTCTCGCGAGTGGGTGCGCGAGCCGTCCTCTCGGGCCGACTGGATGCCCCCTTCCCGCGGCTGAACCACTGTTCCTGTAAGTGGTGGACGACTGCCGTCACAGCGGACGCCGGATCGGGCACGCGTTCAATTCCGTGCCGCCCGCCCGGGCCGACGGGCCCGGGCGGAGGGCGCAGCTCCCAGGTCTCGATCCCGAAGACAGGAATTCCGCCGCGAAGCGCCAGGGCGATCTCCGACAGCGTTCCCCAGGCACCACCGATCGCTACCACTGCCTGCGCGGCACGGACCACCAGCGCGTTGCGCGCCTCACCCAAGCCCGTCGGGACAACCACCTGGCACCAGTGGTTCGCTGCCGATGAGTCGGGGCCCGGCAGCACGCACAGGGTCTGCCCAGCCGCCTCGCTGGCACCCCGGCACGCCGCCTGCATGACCCCGCCCAGTCCACCCGTGACGACCAGGAGGCCGGCGCGCGCGAGCCCCGCGCCGATCTCGTGGGCGGCGGCCTCCTGCCGGGCGCTGGCGCGTCCGGGCCCGATCACGGCCACGGCGGGGGGTCGGGACATGCCCGCAGACTAGGCCGCCCGGGTCCGGGGGCCGATGCGGCCCTATGTGATCTCCGCCAGGGCGGGGTGACCGGCCGAAACTGCATGCATGCCCTGGCGAAGGGCAAGATCTACCAAGCATTTTGGGCGGCTGAGTCACCACATTTCCGGTTGCCCAGCACCTAGATCAGAAAAGCATGCATGCAGTTCCGGCCAGCCACCTTGTAGATCCGCAATCTGTGGACACGCCTCGCCCCTTTCCACAGGTTGCGTTCGCTCGCAATTCAGGCGTTTCGTGCGGCGGACGCTGCCTGCGTGCAGCCCGAACGCGCCTTCGCCGGCGAACCCGAGCGGCTGCTGACCCGTCGCCAGCTGCTGCGCCGCGGCGTTCGCAGCCAGGATCTGGCTACCGCGGTGCGGGCGGGAGACATAGTCCGCGTGGGCCGCGGTCTGTATGCCGGCGGGCCTCTCGCGGCACTGGATCGCATCCGGGCCGTGGCTCTGGAATCCGGTGGTGTGATCAGTCACGAGTCCGCGGCGCTGATCTGGGGGGTGCCTGTGCCGGGCATACGCACCGTCTCGGTGACCCTGCCGCGCAATCGGCACAAGCGGAACGCCCGAGGCGTGGTGACCCACTGGGCGGATCTCCCGCCCAGCGAGATTGAGGTCGTCTCTGGAATAGCTGTGACCAGCCCGCTCAGGACACTGATAGATCTCGCTCGCACGTTCCAGCTGCCGGAGGCAGTCGCTGCAGCCGACGCCGTGCTCCGAATGGGACTGGCGCAGCCTGCAGATTTGGCCGGGCTGCTTCGCTACGTCGGCCGGGGGGCTCACTTGGTGCGGAGGATGGCCGCGCTTGCAGACGGCAGGGCCGAGTCACCCCACGAGTCGCGGGTTCGGGTGCTGCTGGTGCTCGGGGGACTGCCGCCGGAGGAGCTTCAGTTGGTCGTGGCCGACCCGGCAGGCCGGTGGCGCTACCGGTTCGACCTGGCCTACCCGAGCGCGAAGACCGCGGTGGAGGCGGATGGGCTGGAGTATCACGGCGGTGCGGAAAGGGTTCGGCGGGACGCGCTTCGCGACCGGCGTGCTGCCGAGTTGGGCTGGCTCACCGTGCGTCTCCACGACGCGGACATCCGGGCGTCCCCCGCTGAGACGGTGACCAATCTCCGGCGCGTACTGACCGAGCGCTGGGGCGCGGAAGCGGCAGGAGATAGGGGTCAGTTGCCAACTGGGGGTGAACGGCGGCGTTCCACCGAGGCCGGTCAGCCGAAGCGGCCGGTGACGTAGTCCTCTGTCCGCTTCTCCGTCGGATTTGAGAAGATCTTGTGCGTCGAGTCCATCTCGATGAGCTTGCCCGGCTGACCCACTCCGCTGATGTTGAAGAAGCCGGTCCGCTCGCTCACCCGGGACGCCTGCTGCATGTTGTGGGTGACGATCACGATCGTGTACTGGTCTCGCAGCTGGGCGATGAGGTCCTCGATCGCCAGAGTCGAGATGGGGTCAAGCGCCGAGCACGGCTCGTCCATCAACAGCACCTGGGGCTGTACGGCGATCGCCCGGGCGATGCACACCCGCTGCTGCTGTCCGCCGGACAGCCCGGCCCCGGGGCGGTGGAGCCGGTCCTTGACCTCGTCCCACAGGCCGGCCCCACGCAGCGCCCGCTCCGCCTCCTCCGCCAGCGTGGACTTCGTCTTCATCCCGTTGAGCCGCAGACCCGCGACCACGTTGTCGAGGACGGACATCGTCGGGAACGGGTTGGGACGCTGGAAGACCATCCCGATCGTGCGGCGGACCTGGACGGGGTCGACGCCCGGGCCGTAGATGTCGTCTTGGTCGAGCAGCACCCGACCGGTTACGTGCGCGCCCGGGGTGACCTCGTGCATGCGGTTGAGCGCGCGCAGCACCGTCGACTTTCCACAGCCGGACGGCCCGATGAACGCGGTGACGGATTTGGGTTCAACGGACAGCGTCACGTCTTCGACGGCCTTGAAGTTGCCGTAGAAGCAGGACAACGACTCGATCTCAATACGTTTAGCCATGGCGAATCCCTCAGCGCCCCATCCGGGCGCGCCAGAAGTAGGTGACGAGGCGGGCAGCGAGGTTGAGCAGCATCACGAAAAGGATCAGTGTCAGCGCCCCGGTCCAGGCCCGGTCGATGGCGACCTGGTTCGGCAGCCCCGCCTGCTGGTAGACGAACAGCGGCAGGCTCGACTGAGGCCCGCTGAACGGATCGGTGTTGATGGAGTTGGTGCCGAACGTGACGAGCAGGACGGGTGCGGTCTCACCCGCCACCCGGGCCACGCCGAGCATGACGCCGGTGACGATCCCGGGCAGTGCGGTGGGAATGACGATCCGCACGATGGTCTTCCACCGGGGCACGCCGAGGGCGTAGCTGGCCTCCCGCAGTGCGTCGGGAACCAGCCGCAGCATCTCCTCGGTACTGCGCACCACGATGGGCAGCATCAGGATCGCCAGGGCCAGCGCCCCGGCGAACCCGGAGTAGCCCTGACCCAGCGCGAGGATCCAGAAGGACAGGATGAACAGCCCGGCCACGATCGAGGGCAGGCCTGTCATCACGTCGACGAAGGTGCTGACGGTGCGCGCGAACCCGCCGGTGCCGAACTCCACGAGGTAGATCGCGACGAAGATGCCGACCGGCACGGCGAACGCGGTGGCGATCAGAACCTGCTCGATCGTGCCGACGAGCGCGTGGTAGGCGCCGCCGCCCGCGTTGGTGGCGGCGATGTTACGCAGCGAACTCGAGAAGAACGAGGAGTCGAAGCGCGCCATCCCGTTCTTGATCGTCAGAATCAATACGGACACGAGCGGGATGACGGTGATGACGAACGAGGTGTAGATCAGCGAGGTGACGAGCCTGTCCCGGGCGTGCCGGCCGCCCTCGACCGCGAACGAGGCGACGGTCTGCCCGATCAGGAACAGGCTCCCCGTCCACAGGACGAATCCCTCGATGCTGTCGGCGGGCCCGAGAACGGCCAGCACGCCCGCGATAGCGAGGGCGCCGGCGACGAGGGCAGCCGGTGTCCAGCGCGGCAGCTTGCGGCCGACGAGCGTCGAGGGCGGGGGCAGGGCCGTGGCGGTGCTCACGAGGCCGCTCCGGAGAACTCCTTGCGCCGGGCGATGATCCACCGCGCGGCGAAGTTGACGATCAGGGTGATGACGAACAGGACGAGACCGGACGCGATGAGCGCCCCCCGCCCGGTGTCGTTCGCCTCCGCGAACTGGTTGGCGATGTTCGCGGCGATCGTGTTGCCGCCAGGGCTGAGGAAGTGCCAGTCGATGGTGAACGTGGCCGACAGCACCATCGCCACGGCGATCGTCTCGCCCAGCGCCCGCCCGAGACCGAGCATCGTCGCACTGATCACGCCCGGCCGGCCGTAGGGGAGGACGGCGGTGCGAACCATCTCCCACCGCGTCGCGCCCAGGGCGAGGGCCGCCTCCTTGTGGTCGGTAGGCACCTGCAGGAAGACCTCCCGGGAGATTGCCGCGACGATCGGCAGGATCATGATGGCCAGGACGACCGAGGCCAGCAGGATGGAGCGCCCGTACGGGCCGACCCCGCTGTTGGACGACAGGATCACAGTCCAGCCGAAGTACTTGTCCAGGAACGCCGAGGTGTCCTTGATGTGGTCGTTGAGGTAGATGTAGCCCCAGAGGCCGTAGACGACGCTGGGCACCGCGGCGAGCAGATCGACGATGTAGCCCAGGCCCTGGGCGACCCGTATGGGCGCGTAGTTGCTGATAAACAACGCGACACCTACGGCGATGGGGACGGCAATGATTATCGCGAGGATGGACGTGGCGACGGTTCCGAAGGCCAGCGCCGCGATCCCGAACATGGGCGGCGTGCCGTTCGGGAACCACTGCTCGTAGCTGAAGAAGTTGGCCTCGTTGGCGTTGAGCGCCGGGATGGCCTTCCAGATCAGGAAGACGGCAATGGCCGCCATGATCACCAGTACGAACGCCGCCGACCCGACCGACATCCCGCGGAAAAGGCGGTCACCGAAGCGCGTGGATTTGCCGCCCGTCAGCCGCCCGCCGCGCGAGAACTCGTCGCCGGGGCCCTCGCCCGTGGACGGCATCCGGTCGGTGGCGCTGACGACTCTGTCCCAGGGCGGCGGGCCTTCAGGCTCCTCGTGCACCGGAACGCCCGGATATGTGCCCTCCGGGGCGGGGGTTCGATCACGGGTGGGGTCGCGGGGAGTGCTCATTCGCCACCTCGCTCTGTTCCGGCTCGACGCCCGACTTATCTGTTGTCATCACCGAATCGTCTTGCGTCGTCCAAGGCGTCTACGGCGGCTCGGTATGAGATCGGCACCACCCAGCGGTGCTGCCCCGGCGGCGTTCTCCACCGGGGCGGCACCGCTGTGGTGCGGTCAAGACGTTGGCTCAGCTGATCGTCTGGACCGCGGACTGGACCTGCGACTGGATGGACGCCGGCAGGGGCGCGTAGCCGAGGCCGGAGAGGATGCCCTGCCCGCCGGAACTGGCGGTGTAGCCGAGGAAGCTCTTGACCAGCGCCGACTGGTCGCTCGGCAGCCCCGCCGAGCAGGTGATCTCGTAGGTGACGAGGAGGATGGGGTAGGCGTTTGCCGCCTTCGTCGTGTAGGTGGAGTTGAGGTTGAGCGGAAGGTTGTTGCCCGAGCCCGAGACCGTCGCCTGTGCCACACCGTTCGCCACGTTCTCGGGGGTCAACGGGACGGGCTGGGGGGCCCCGGTCGCCACGGTCGTCACGCCGAGTTTTGCGGTCTGCGCGTAGGAGAACTCGACGTAGCCGATCGCGCCGTCCGTCTGCTGGATCGCCGACGTCACACCCTCGGAGCCCTTCGCGCCCTGACCGCCCGGCGCGGTCCACTCCTTGCCGGTGGCGTAGGTCCACTGCTGGGGCGCCGCGGCCGCAAGGTACTTGGTGAAGTTGTCGGTCGTGCCCGACGCGTCGGAGCGGTGGAACGCCTGGATGGCCGTCGAGGGCAGCGTGACCCCCGGGTTCAGCGCCGCGATCGCCGGGTCGTTCCACTTAGTGATCTTGGTTGCGAAGATGTTGGCCATCGTGGGTGCGTCCAGAATGAGGCCGCTCACGCCGGACAGGTTGTACGCCACCGCGATCGGGCCGGCCACCATCGGCAGGTTGATCGCCTGGCCGCCGGAGCAGCGCTTGTTGGCCGCGTTCTGCTCGTCGGGCACCTTCAGGGCCGAGTCGGAGCCCGCGAACGCGATCGAACCCTGGTTGAACGATTGGATTCCTGCTCCGGAGCCCACCGACTGGTAGTTGATCGTCGATCCGGCGCAGGCCTGCTGGTAGTTGGCGACCCAGGTGTCGATCGCGTTCTTCTGCGCGCTCGACCCGGCCGCGTTGATGTTGCCCGTCGCGCAGTTCGCGATGCTCGGGCTGGCGCTGCTGCTGCCACCGCTGCTGGTGGTGCTGTCCGAGCCGCAGGCGGTCAGCCCGAAGCCGCCCAGGCACAGGAGCAGAGCTGCGCTGCCCACACGGGTCCGCGTTTCGCTCATGTAAGTCCCTCCCTGATCGCGGGCAGCCCGAATGCGGGCCGCTCATCTGCTGGCGAAGCTACGAGAGGCAGTCAACGAGCGACTTCCGCCGTGGTGAACGGGCCATGAACAGTAAGCAGGGGGCAAGCGCCCCGGGGCATGACGAAACATTGAACGCACGATGAATCCGCAGATGGGAAAGGGGGCCTCTAGGGCCCCGCAACGACGGCGGGTTCTCGTTCAGGCCCGCACGTGGGGCAGATCTCCATCCGAAACCTGTTCATCTTCCAGTGTGGACTCTGGCAGCGACGGTAGCGGCGTCGCGACGAACTTGTAACCAACATGGCGGACTGTGCCGATGAGCGCCTCGTGCTCCGGGCCGAGCTTGGCGCGCAGCCTACGGACGTGGACATCGACTGTGCGCGTGCCGCCGAAGTAGTCGTAGCCCCAGACCTCCTGCAGCAGCTGCGCGCGGGTGAAGACCCGGCCGGGGTGCTGCGCGAGGTACTTGAGCAGCTCGAACTCCTTGAAGGTGAGGTCGAGCGGGCGCCCGCGAAGTTTCGCCGAATAGGTCGCCTCGTCCACGACGAGGTCGCCGCAGCGGATCGTGCCGTCCTGGTTGCTGGGGCTGGCCGCCGCAGTCTGAGCGGCTTTGCCGGTTGCCAGCCGCAGGCGGGCGTCGAGCTCGGCCGGCCCGGCGGAGTCGGCGACGATGTCGTCGACGCCCCAGTCGGCCGACACGGCGACCATGCCCCCCTCGCCGACCAGGGCGAGCAGTGCAGCGGTGATCCCGGTGGCGCGCAGCAGGCGGCACAGCCCGCGGGCCGCGATCAGTTCCCGGCGGGCGTCCACGAGCAGCACGTCGACCTGCGGCGAGTCGATAAGTGCTGCCGCATCGAGCGGGGCGATGCGCACCGTGTGCTGTAGGAGGCCGAGCGCAGGCACCATCTCGGCCGAGGGGCCGAGCGTGTTGGTGAGGAGCAGAACGACGCTCATGGGACCGCTTTCCGGAGGTGGGCCTACGGGACGGAGGTGTCCCAGGCGGGCTCAGGGACCTGGGGTGCTGCGTGCCGACGCGGCCTGATGACCTAACCGACCTGCAGGATTCGGCCTTCAAGGCTCGAGCCGGTGTAAAGGCAGGCGCCTTTGCCTGAGGCGTCATTGCCTGATTGCACTATAGAAGGGTGTCCCCTACCCGCGTGGGCGAGCGGCTGGACTTGACCACATCGGATGGTGTCCGCTTGTCCGCAGTCCTGCTGCACGCGCGCGGGGGGCCGCCGGGGCTCGGGGTCGTCCTCGCCCACGGGTTCACCGGAAGCGCTGACAAGCCGCACGTCTGGCGGGTCGCCTCCGCGCTGGCGGCGCACGCGACGGTGCTGCTCAGCGACCATCGTGGGCACGGGCTGTCGGCCGGGCTGTCGACTCTTGGCGACCGGGAGGTGCTCGACGTCGACGCCGGGGTCGCGGAGCTGCGCCGCCGCGGCCACGCGCCGATCGTCACGTGCGGCTGGTCCATGGGCGGGTCCGCTGTCTTGCGCCAAGCGGCGCTGCGCGGCCGGCTTCTGCACGGCCACCGGGTGGCGTTTCCCCCTGACGCGGTCGTCAGCGTGAGCGCCACGAGCCGCTGGTTCGTGCGCGACACCGTGCCGATGCGGCGCCTGCACCGGCTGGTCGAGACGCGCAGCGGGCGCATGCTCGCGCGCCGTTGGCTGGGCGTGCGCATCGACGGCCGGGCCTGGCCGGAGATCCCGGAGAGCCCCATCGACTGCGTGGCGCGCATCGCGCCGATCCCGCTGCTCGTGGTGCACGGGGACCGGGATGCCTTCTTCACCGTCGAGCACCCGCAGGCGCTAACGGCCGCCGCCGCGGGTGCGCATCTGTGGATCGTCCCCGGGTTCGGGCACGCCGAAGCGGCTGCCGACGCGGCGCTCCTCGATCGGATCGGGCGCTTCCTGCCGACCCTGCTCGCCGACGTCGGCGCCCCGGCGTGACCTCGATGACCGGTCAGGTGGTGGTGCGGTTCTGGGCGGCAGCGCGCGAGGCCGCGGGCTGTGCCGAGGAAAGCGTGCCCGCCGGGCCACTACCCGCCGTGCTGGCCTGTGCCGTCGAACGGCGCCCCGGGCTCGGGCGGGTTCTGCCGGTGTGCTCGGTGCTGGTGGACGGCCAAGCGGCCCGTCGTGCTGACACCGCAG
>JADGOW010000212.1 GCA_017882765.1 Frankiaceae bacterium | reverse complement strand
CGACGACGATGTCGCCGACGGGTGCTGGCGGGGCGGCTTGCGCCGGTACCGGGGGGGCTGCCGGTGCGGCCGGTGCGGCCGGGGCCGCGGCCACCGGGGCTGCCGGGGCGGGCAGGTTGGCGCGGTCGCGGACGAAGCCGATGACGCTGGTGAGGGTGGGGTAGTCACGCAGTTTGACGGTGTCGTCGCGTTCGATGCCGAAGGTCTCGCGGATGCTGGCGAAGACTTCGGCCTGCTTGACGGTGTCGATGCCGAGGTCGGCTTCCAGGTCGAGTTCGACGTCGAGCATGTCGGGCGGGTAGCCGGTCTTTTCCGCGACGACGCTGAGGACCTTGTCGACGACCGGGTCTGCGGCCGGGGGAGCTGCCGCCGGTACCGCAGTAGCAGCCGCCACCGGTGGGACGGCCGCCGGAGCGGGAGTGGCCTGAGCCGGAATCGGGACAGGCGCAGCAGGCGCTGGCGGCGCAGCGGGGGCCGGCACCGGCCGCGGGGACGGGGGAGCGGCGGCAGCCGGCGGCAGGGGAACCTCGGTGATCCGCCGTGGGGGCTGCGCCGCCGGCGTGGTGACGGGCCGAACTGGCGGGCGTCCGGCCAGTCCCGGGTCGACGACACGCAGGCGCCGCTGGACCACTTCCAGCTCGGGGTCGTCCACGTTGGCCACACTGGCCAGCCACGCACGCCAGGCCTGCGGGTCGATCACTCGGTAGGCGAAGCCGAGGTCGGCCGGCGCCCGCCGTACGCCGTCGGGCATGGGGGTCCACCGGAGCAGCACCATGCTGATCTGCGAGCCGAAACCTGCGGCCAGGCGCAGGGCGTACTGGATCGGGTGGCTCCCACCGCGGGACAGGTGGAGGTTGCCCAGCGCCGGGTCGACCTCACGGAAGTTCGGGATCGGCGGGACCAGGCCCGTCTCCAGGGCCTTGACGGCCACGACGTCCTCGATGCCGACCCCCATGGGGTGGCCGGTGAAACCCTTCGTGTTCGCGATCACGATGGCATCGGCGTCGCCGTCGAAGACCTCGCGCAGTGCGTTGATCTCCGCAGCGGCACTGCCCCCGCGGGCCGGTGTGTACGTCTCGTGGGAGACGAAGACCATCTCGGGCGCCATGTCGCGGCGGTCATAGCCGCGCGACTCGGCCTGCCGGACCAGGTTCTCCATGACGCCGGAGATGTGGTCGACGTCGAGCCGTGTCCCGTGGAACGCGCTGTTGGCGGTGACCGTGCCCAGCACCTCGCAGATGGGCTGGATGCCACGCTCCCGGGCCGCCTCGGCCGACTCGACGACGATGCCGGCGGCCCCCATACCCATGATCATGCCGTGCCGGCGGTTGTCGAAGGGGAGTGCGGCATCCTCGACCGCTTCGTCGGTGGCCGCGGCGCCGGAGGCCAGGAAGCCCGACCCGACCCACTCGATGAGGTGGTCGGAGGTGACGTTGTCGCCGGCTATGACGACGACCCGGCTGCAGCGTCCGGCCCGGATCCAGTCCTCGGCCAGGGCGACGCCCTGGGTGGTGCTCGCGCAGGCGGAGTTGAGCTGGGTGTTCGGCCCCCGCGCCCCGATGATCTCGGCGAACTGGGAGTGCCCCATCGACAGGACCCGGAAGAGGAACCGCCGGTCGAACGTGTAGGGCTCAGCCTCCATGTCCTCGCGAACCGCGCGGATTCGCTCGTCGATCTCGCGCGTGACCGGATCGCCCTCGCGGGTCCGTGCCCGCAGGGTCTGCAGCACGTCCGCCAGCTGGCGCCGTGCGCGGTCGACGTAGTAGCGCTCGAACTCGTCGGCGAAGTTGTCAAAGCCGGGGAAGGCCGAAGCGAAGACGATGCCGGTGTCGTCGCGCAGGGCGTCCGGCAGCATCCACCGGTCCGGAAGCTGGCTGCCGATGCTGGTGGTCTTGTAACGGCGCACCAGTGGGATGCCCGCGTCGCGCATGGCGTCGAAACCGGCGCCGAGGGCGAGCCTGGTGACAGTGTCGAGGGCGACGTCGCGTTCGGCTTCGACGCCGAACTCGCGCACCACGTCCAGCGCGCCCATCCGGGCGGCGAGTTTGATGACTTCAGTCGTGTCGTCGATGGTCACGAAGCTGCCCGAGCCGTCCTCGTCCTTGACGACGCGGGTGATGTGCTTGTCGAGCATGCGGCGGCGGAACCGCTGCGGGATCAGGTCGATGCATTGCTCGCCGGCCAGAATTCGGCCGACGTTCGCGTCGTCGAAGACGTGCTCCATGCCCGGCAGACCGAGGGCGGCACCCGTAATGACGACGGGCTCGTAGGCGGACGGCTGGCCGAAGTGACCGCCCGGTGCGGCGTCGGCATAGGCGGCCAGCCCGCGCTCGATCGCATCGGCGAAGATGTGGCCGAGCTCGCTGTAGCGCTCGCCGGATGCGGCGGGGCGGGCGCCGCGCGTAGCGGACGCCGACGCGGACGGTCCCCGGGGTGGGGCCGGCTGCGTCGCCGCTCGGGCGGGGGCTGGAGCTGCCACTGGGGCTGGCCGGACGACCGGTGGCGAAGCTGCGGTCGGTACCGGCTGGACCACTGGTGCCGGCCGGACGACCGGCGCCGAAGCTGCGGTCGGTACCGGCTGGACTACCGGTGCCGGCGCTGGTGCCGTTGCGAGGACCCGGGCCGGGGCCGCAACAGGCGCGGGCGCGACCTCGCTCGGCAGGGCGGCGGGGGCGTCGGCGGGGGTGCCGAGTCCTGCCGCGTAGAGCCCGCACAACGCCTGGTTGAACGCCACGATGTCCCCTGACTTGGGATGGTTGGTGAACAGCGCGACGGCGTCGTCGTGTGCGCTCACGATGACGTCCTCGGCGAACCCGTGGAGGGCCTTCTTGGGCCCGAGCTCCACGAACATGCGGGCGCCGGCGTCGTAGAGCGTGTTGAGCCCCTTGACGAACTGCACCGGGGAGGCCACCTGGCGGCCGAGGATGTCCAGGACCGCCTCATCCGCGCCTGGTCCGGTCGGGTAGAACTGGCCGTCGACGTTGGCCACCAGCGGCATTGACGGCGGCACCACGTGCAGCCGCTGCAGCACGGCCCGCAGCGGTTTGCTGGCGGGCGCCACGATCTTCGTGTGGAACGCGTGGCTGACCGGCAGCCGGATGGCGGTCTGGCCCTCCGCCTTGAGCTGCGCGATGACCTTTTCCACGGCGTCGGTCGCGCCGCCGATCACAGCCTGCTTGTTGCTGTTGACGTTGGCGATGACGACGTAGCCGTCCGCCGCCTCGACGATGCGCTCGATCTCGGGCAGCGGCGCCATCACCGCCGCCATCGCGCCGTTGTCGCCCATGCTCAGGCTCGCCATCTCCCGCCCGCGGGCGCTGACCGCCTCCAGGGCCGCCGGGAAGGTCAGCGAGTCTGCCGCCACGAGGGCGCCGTACTCGCCGAGGCTGTGTCCCATGACCATGTCCGGCCGGATGCCGTAGGCGTCGAGCAGGCGGGTCAACGCCGCGTCGGTGGCGAGGACGGCCGGCTGGGTGATCTCGGTCTGGAGCAGCTGCTGCTCGAGCTGGGCGACCGCAGCCGGGTCGTCGGCGTCGATGAAGATGTAGTCGGTGAGAGGCCGGCCGAGCAGCGGCGTCATGACCCGATCGGCCTCGTCGAAAGTGGCGGCCACGATCGGCTCGGTGGCGCGCAGGGTCTTGAGCATGTTCACGTACTGGGAACCCTGGCCCGTGTACAGGAACGCGGTCTTCAGCGCCGGGCCGCGGCCCAGGAACACGCCGCGCGAGCGCAGCATCTTCCAGGCAGCCGGCTGCCCCGACTTCAGGGCCTTCAGGGCCCGCCCCGCCTTGTCGGCGAGTTCGGCGGCATCGCCGTAGTCGATCGCGACGCGCACGGGCGCGCCCAGGTCGGCAGCTGCCGGCGCCGCTGGCGGCTGTGCCGCCAGGGAGCCGGCTGCCTCGACGACGCCTTGCAGGCGGTCGGCGAGCTCACGCTCATTGGGTGCGCCCACCACGAGGGCGCCGCGCAGGGGTGCCTTCGCCGCGGCCGGACCGCCCGGGTTCGCCGTGGCGGCGCTGGCGCTGGCTGCCGTGCCCGGGTTGCCTGCCGAGGTTGCCTGCGGAATGTCCGCACCGGCGAAGGAGCGCTGACCATTGGGTCGGTGGCGGCCGGGCACGTATTCCTCCAGGACGGCGTGGAAGTTCGTCCCGCCGAAGCCGAACGCGCTGACCCCCGCCGACCGGGCACCGGACGCGCCGGCCGGGAAGTCGCGAAGTTCGGTGTTCACTGCGAACGGTGAGGACGCCCAGTCGATGTTCGGGTTCGGGTCGCGGAAGTGCAGGCTCGGCGGCAGTACCTTCTCGTGCAGCGCCATGACGGCCTTGAACATCCCGGCGGCGCCCGCCGCGGCCTTGAGGTGGCCGATGTTGGACTTGACCGAGCCCAGCGGGATGGACCCCGGGGCCGCCCCGGCCGGCCCGAAGACGCTCTGCAGCGCCTCGGCCTCGTGCAGGTCCCCGACGCGGGTGGAGGTTCCGTGAGCCTCCATGAGGCCGGCGGCGGCCGGGTCCAGACCCGAGCGTCGCCAGGCCCGCTCGACCGCGAGCCGCTGCCCGACGGGGTTGGGCGCCGTGATGCCCTTGCCCTTGCCGTCGCTGGACCCGCCGAGGGCGAGCAGCAGCGCGTAGATGTGGTCGCCGTCGCGCTCGGCGTCGGCGAGGCGCTTGAGCACGTAGATGGCCGCGCCCTCACCCATGACGAAACCGTCCGCGCCCGCGTCGAAGGGCCGCGTCCCGGTGGCGGACAGGGCACCGATCTTGCAGAACTTGATGAAGCCGTTGACGGCGTTGTTGCGGTCGATGCCGCCGCTGAGCGCCACGTCGTACTGGTGGTCGAGCAGCCCGCCGACG
>JADGOW010000211.1 GCA_017882765.1 Frankiaceae bacterium | reverse complement strand
GGACCGCCGGCTGCGACAGGAAGGCGGTCACCTGGGTCGCCGACCAGGCTTCGATCTCCCGCGCCGGCGCCGTCCGCCTCGGCAACCGGACATCGGCGGCCGGGTTCGCCTCGATCAGGCTCTCCGCGGCCGCCGCCCGCAACACCGGGGACAGGACGCCGTGCAGCGGCACCACCGTCGCGTGCGACAGCTCGCCGCCGGTGACCTTGCGCAGGTTCCGGTACAGCCGGTTGAGGTGCGTCGCCCTGATGTGGGTGAGCAGCGTCCGGCCCAACACGGGGAACACGTGCAGCCGCAGCCGTTCCCGGGTGTACCGCTGGGCGCCGGGGGTCAGGTGCGAATCCGGCAGCCAGGCGGCCGTCCAGGTCGCGAGGGTGTGTGGCGCCTCGGGGATCACCGTCCTGGTCTTCGACAGGCTGTCGTCGTGCCAGCGCTGCGCCTGCTCGCGGGTCGGGAAGGTCTTGGACAACGGTGCTCAGTGGCCGCGGCCGGAGGACCTGCGCCTCGTAGGCGATCGAACCGTCCGGGCGGGTTCGGGCCGTCACGCCGGTCACGAGGTGCCTGCCGCATCGCGGCGTTCCTTCAGCCCAAGATCAAACCCTGACAAGAACAAAGGCGCCGAGGAGCAGGATCGGCGGCGTCACACCAGCACCACCCCGCTGGCGAAACCGAGGAGGGCGAACGTAACGAACCAGCCCTGCCCGGGAAAGTCGGGGGCACCGCCGCTGATGCGCTGGGTGGGCCTCCTCGTGACCGGCTGGATCGTCGTGTACCTCATGGAGTCCATCGGCAACGCGGTGTTCACCAGGCCCGCTGTTCGCGCTGTTCGGCATCGTCGCTGCCGTGCCGAATCGCGAGACCGGGCCGGGCCGCATACCCGAGGAACGCGTCGCGGCGGGGCGTGACCGCCTGCGTGTCCGGTTCGTCCGCTCCCGCGATTCGCGACCGACCCTCCGATGACTGCATCGCCTGCCCGTCAGGTTTCTGTCGCGTCGGTCGGCTGGGTCGGCCCCGGTGGGTCGGGTGAGCGGCGGCGGTCGTTCAGCAGCGACCACCACGCGCGCTCGAACATCGGCGTCAGCACCGTCGACGAGTACGTCTCGATCACCCGCGCCCGTCCTGCGGCACCGAGTGCGGCCGCGGTGGCGGGGTCGTCCATGAGGCCCGCGAGCGCCGTCGCGAGGCCCTCGCTGTCGTTGACTGGCACGACGACCCCGCAGCCGTCGAGCAGTTCGGCGACGTCGCCGACCTTGGTCCCGACCGCCGCGCAGCCGCGGGCCATCGACTCGAGCAGGAACATCGGCAGGGCCTCGTTGCGGGAGGGGAGCACCGCGATGGCGGAGCGCGCCTCCCAGTCCAGGACGGCTTCCCTGCTCACCGTGCCGAGCATGGTGACGCCCGGGGGTGTCGGAAGGGCCTCGATCTCGGGTTCGACGGGACCGGCGACGACCAGCCGCCAGTCAGGGCGCTCGGCGGTGATCGCGGACCAGGCCTCCCACAGGACGTCGACGCCCTTGCGGCTGCCGACCTCACCTGCGAAGAGGACCACAGGTTCCTTGCTGGGCGGTTCGTCGGGGATCTCGACCCCGTTGGCGACCTTCACGACGCGGGCCGGGCGGCGTGCCGACCGGCCTTTCACCTCTCCCACGAGCCGCTCGGTCTCCGCACTGAGCACGTAGATGACGTCCGGCAGGTTCAGGACGGTGCGCACCAGCCGCGGCCTGCGCTCGGCGAACCAGCCGAACATGCTGCCGTGCAGGTGGATCGCGACGGGAAAGCGGCACAGCTTCGCGAGAGCCACCAGGGCTCCTTCGCGAACGAACGATCCACCGCTCGACAGGTGC
The DNA here is from genome assembly GCA_017882765.1 of Frankiaceae bacterium. GTDB lineage: Bacteria > Actinomycetota > Actinomycetes > Frankiales > Frankiaceae > JADGOW01. Next base: position 3,016 of record JADGOW010000211.1, on the reverse strand, counting down.
ACGACGAACGCGTGCCGACGACGGGACAGCAGGCAGAGCGGGATGCGGACCACGCACAGCAGGGCGCGCCCTATCGACCAGCGATGGCCCCTGCCCAAGGTGGACGCCATGCCCCGCACCTCGAGAGTGGGGAACGACCACGCCAAATACTCGTGGAGCACCTGGGCCATGCCGCCCGGGACCTCGCCCAGAACGCCGACGTGCACGATGACGGCTCGGCGGTCCCGCCCGGCCGCAGACACGGGCCGTTCCATGACCTCAGGACCCGGCATCGGGGACTCGCTCACCGTCTCGCCCATCCGGCCGGCACCCGACCGAGCTCGCCTCGCTTGCGGGCCCGAAGCGACCGCCTGGCCGAGCTCACCTCGCGGCGTACCCGGCGCAGCGTTCCGATCTGGGTGGCCAGGTGCAGCTGGTAGCGCCAACGCGGGTAGTTGCCCCGGCGCTTCCACAGCGCGTACGCGAACTGAACGGGATCGTCGTCGATCTTCCCGTCGAGGTTCTCGAACCATGTCATGCTCTTGTGCGCGGCGTCCTGGGTGGCTCGCAGCGTGGCCCGGCCCGACTCGTCGAAGTACCGCAGCCGCGGCGGGAGGTCGGCGGCGTCGGCGGGCAGCAGGTCGCCGAGCGCGATGGCGTCGCGCATCGCGAGCTTGGTGCCCGAACCGATGGTGAAATGCGTCGTGTGCGCGGCGTCCCCCATCAGGACGATGTTGCCCCGGTACCAGGTCCGGTTGATGATCTCCCGGAAGCTCAGCCAGTGGGCCTCACCCATGCCGTGCGCGCGGTTCAGCAGCGCGTGCCCGTCGAGGTGACGGGCGAAGATCTGTTCCAACCGCGCGACGCCCTCAACCCCGCCGAGCGTGTCGAGGCCGAGGGCGGACCAGGTCTGCGGCGTGCACTCGACGATGCAGGTGCTGTTCCCCGACGCCGACGGATACGCGTGGAACCAGATCCAGCCCGCCGAGGTCTCCTCGAAGGCGAAGGTGAAGGCGTCGAACACCTTCGTCGTGCCGAGCCAGATGTACTTGTTGCGCCCGACCGCCACGTCCGTTCCGAAGTCGTCGGCGTACCGCTCGCGGATGGGGCTGTTGACGCCGTCGGAGGCGACGAGCAGGTCGACGTCGCCCAGCTCGGACAGGTCGGTGACCTCGCGCTCGAACTGCACGTCGACGCCGAGGTCCTGCGCGCGGGCGGTGAGGACCTCGAGCATGCTGCGACGGCTGACGCTGAACCCGTACCCGCCGAGATAGGCCGTCGGGGCGTCGCGCAGCCGGACCTCCTGGCCTTCGTAAAGGACGGAGGCCTTGCGCATCTCGTCCGCGCTCACCCGGTCGTTGCGGTACAAGTCGTCGAGCAGGGCGTCCCAGAAGACGACGCCCCAGCCGTGGGTGGCACCGGCCGGGTTTCGCTCCATGACGGCGACCTCATGCCGTGGGTCGCGCAGCTTCGCCAGGATGGCGAAGTACAGGCCAGCGGGTCCGCCGCCGACACAGACGATTCTCATATGGCCGCGCTCCCACCAGCAGGCCCGGGCCGAATCGTGCGACCGCGAACGGGTCGGTTGCCGCGGAGCAGCGCACGGGCCTCCGCGATCAACCGGCGGCCGCCCGCCGAGCCCCACGCGAGGTCGTACCCCATCCGCAACGGGGCCGGGCTGATCAGCTCGACCGCCTCGGGATAGCGGAATGCCGTACCGCCGAAGGTCAACTTCGGCTGGTCGACGGGGAGCCAGCCCTCGGGCGGTGGCTCACCGCTTCCCAGCAGGGCGTCCAGGGTGGCCGGGCGGAGCCCGCCGAAGTCGAGCCATCGGTAAGCGCGGGCCTTGCCCCACTGGATGATCTCCCAACGGATCGCGGCGGGCACGCTGAGCTTGGACGCATCCCCAGAGCGGTCGAAGCCGGTGAGCCTGCCGCGCAGCATGTCGCCGCAGGCCGTCACCAGATCGGCCGCGACCGGGACCCCGTTGACCTCACCCACGAACAGCGCCGCGTGCCCGGTGGCGGCCAGTTCGCGAAAGAGGGTCTCGACGTAGTGGTACGGCAACGGGGTGTACCCCTGCTGCTCGGCGGTGCGGCCCATCAGCTCGACCAGCAGCGGCAGGTCCCGGTCGTCGCCGGCCCGAACGGTTACCCCGCGGCCCGCCCAGCGGTTCGGCCACGACTTGAGCTTGCGACCGAACCGACCCTTGATCACCGCCAGATCGTCGGTCAGGTCGATTCGTATCGAACCCGCTGGCGCGATGCCCGCCGTCGACGCGCGGAACCCGCTTTCCAGCAGTTCGGCGCTCACATCGTCGGCACCCTCCGGGGGCTGCACGAAGAGGATCCGCAGCCGGTGCCTGCCCAACGTGCTGAGGGTGTCCGTGAGTGCCCGCCGGATCTCCGCGTGCGCGTCGTCCGTGCCCGGCGCGATGATCGGACCGTAGGCCAGGTAGCCGATGGATCCGATCAGCGGCAGCCGCAGCGTCAGGATCTGGGCGCCACCGACGAGTTCTCGGTCGCGGCGGGCCAGCACATGGAGCGCCGAGAACCCGGCAAGGCCGCGCAGCCGGGCCCACGCGGACAGTTGCGTGACGTCCGTGCCCGGCGTCCGATCCACCAGCTCGTCCCACGCGCGCAGCCGAACGACACCGGGACCAGTGGTGGCGACGACCTCGAGACCACCGACACGGCGGTTCTCGGCAGCCGTCATCGTCGACGGTCCCGGCGGGTGCCGTGCGCGGGACGGGAGCAGGAGAGAGCGCGCGGCGCTGTCACCGAGCCGGGACTTCACACGCGTCACCTCCGGGCGATCCCCTGAGCCTGGACCCACCGCGTGAATTGGTGTGACTCGGCGTGGCCACTTCGGGCGGATGGCCTCCCATCAGGGAAAATGGTGATTAGTGAAGTCGCCCAAGTGCCGAGCAGAAAGCCACCCGCGAGATGCAACTATCGCAGATCCCGAAGGTCGCCGCGACCTTCGACGAAGTGAACCTGGTGCCCTCGGCCGGTTTGGTGCCGGTGATGCGGTTGGC
>JADGOW010000053.1 GCA_017882765.1 Frankiaceae bacterium | reverse complement strand
CGACTTCGACCGCCACGTCGACAGCGACCGCGACTTCGACCGCGACTTCGACCGCCACGTCGACAGCGACCGCGACTTCGACCGCGACTTCGACCGCGACTTCGACCGCGACTTCGACCAGCACCGCGACTCCGACCGCCACCTCGACCGCCACGTCGACAGCGACCGCGACGGTGCCGCGGTCGACGGCGCCTGGCGGTGCCGGCGGGACGGCGGGGCCGGGCGGTGCCGGCGGGACGGGAAGCACCCGTGGCGCCTCGTCCTCGCCTGGGTCTGAGCCCGCCCCGGTGCCGCCGGGCTCCTCACGGCAACCGCCCGAGCCCACCGCCGTGCCGCCACCGGAAACGGCTCCGCTGACGGAGCCGCCAGTCAGCCCGTCCCCGTCAGCCGAGGCCTCGCCTTCTGCCTCCCCGAGCCGGTCGGCCACGCCCTCGGCCACGGAAACCGTTCCGCCACCGTTGGTCGCCCAGCCCCCCGCGGGCCCACCGACGATCGTCACCACCAAGGCGGGGGTGTCGTCGCCGGCGCCGGGCGGCTGGTTCTTCCCGGTGATGGTCGGCATCCTGGCGCTGGCCTTCGTCCTGCGAGCATTGCTGAACCTCGGCCGACCGCAGCGCTAGGCGCGACGGCCAGGGCCGAATGGCCCTGATCGGGCGGGAAGGCGGGAAGGCCGAATTCCTTGCGCCCGTGGACTCAATCGAGCGTCCCGCGACCCGAGTCCCTGAGTATCCGCCATATGCCGGCGGGTCGCTTGGTCCGTACGCCGAATCCTCTCTGCGGACCGCACGGATGAATCCTCCGAAACGCATGTGCACGGACAGGAACGGGGGAACCGACGAGGGCTCGCAGGAAAAGGGGAGACGGACGTCCCCGCCAGCATGCGGGCCAACGTCAACGGCCGGGCATTGGGACTGGGTCGGTGACAGCGGCCAGATGCATGGCGCCCCGATCCGCCCCGACCTGTGGTTCTGGTTCCAGACACACTGACGTACCCTCGCGAAAGAGCCGCCCGATGAGCGGCTCTTTCGTGCGAAGGAGTCCCTACCATCACAGCGGTAATCACGGGAGCGAGCAGCGGTATCGGCGCCGCCACCGCCCGCCGGCTTTCCCAGCTGGGATTCGACGTGGTGCTCGGCGCCCGCCGGCTCGACCGGTTGCGGCCAATCGCGGCGGAATGCGGGGGAAAGGCGCTGGAGCTCGACGTCACCGATCCCGCCTCGGTGGCGGCATTCGTTGCCGAGGTCGGCGACTGCCAGGTTCTGGTCAACAACGCCGGGGGCGCCCTGGGCCTGCGCCCGATTTCGGACGCCGACGTCGACGAGTGGCGGCGGATGTACGAGACGAACGTCTTGGGCACCGTCCGGATGACCAGGGCTCTGTTGCCCGGGCTCGACGCCGCCGGCGGTCATGTCGTCGTCGTCGGGTCGATCGCCGGTACCGAGGTTTATCCAGGCGGCGCTGGATACACAGCCGCCAAGCACGCCGAGGATGCGCTGGCCCGAACGCTGCGCCTGGAGCTGCTCGGCCGTCCCGTGCGGGTCAGCCAGGTAATGCCGGGGCTGGTGAACACCGAGTTCTCGCTCGTCCGGCTCGGATCGCAGGAGGCCGCGGACCGCGTCTACCAGGGCATGACGCCGCTGACGGCCGACGACATCGCCGATGTGATCGGTTACGTGGTGACCCGCCCGCCGCATGTGTGCATCGACACCGTGCGCGTCCTGCCGCTCGATCAGGCCACCGCTCTGCAGGTGCATCGACGGCCCGAATCCGCCGAGTGACCGCTGGCGCCGCGCCGGGGCCGAGGAGGCGCGCCGGGTAGCGTGGCTGGCCTGTCCACGGTCGTCGTCGTTGGGCACCGTGGGGAGGGGCGGGCATGGGGCTGCTTGAGTCGCTGCGGACCCTCAAGGTGTTCGCGGACGCCGGGCTCGCACGCCCGGCTCTGCCGTCGCAACTGATCGGCATGGGGCTCGCCTTCGCCCGGTGGGGGATCACCCCGGCCGGGGGCTGGGCGGTGGGCTCGGCGCGCTACGCAACCCAGCCGGCGCTGATCGACGAACTCGGCACCCTCACGTTCGCCGAGGTGGACGACATGTCCTCGGCCATCGCGGCGGGTTTGATCGCCCGGGGCATCACGTCGGGCTCCGCCGTCGGAGTCCTGGCGCGCAACTCCCGGTGGCTGGGCCTGTCGTTGTCCGCGCTGGCCAAAGCAGGCGCGGACGCCGTCCTCCTCAACACCGGGTTCGCCGCCCCGCAGCTTGCCGACGCGGTCCAGCGGGAGAAGGTGCGCGCCGTCATCTTCGACGCCGAGTTCGGTCCGGCGGTCGCGGGCCTGCCCGCGTCGGTCCCGAGGATCGTGGCTTGGCAGGACGGCGACGCCGGCCCGGCAGTTGCGGATGTGGTCGGGTCACTCGCGGATGTGGCCCGCGACGGTGGGAAGCTGGCCACCCGGTGGGAGCGCCGCGGCCGGCAGGTTCTCCTGACATCAGGGACGACGGGCACGCCCAAAGGCGCCGAGCGTGGCGTCGGGGGGCCGGCGCCGGGGGCGGCGCTGCTGTCAGCCATCCCGCTGCGTGCCAGGCAGACGACCTACATCGCCAGCCCGATCTTTCACTCGTGGGGGCTCGGCCACCTGGCCATCGGGCTGTTGCTCTCGTCCACGATCGTGCTGCGCCGGCGGTTCGATCCGGAAGAGACGCTGCGCCTCGTCCAGCAGCACGGTGTGCACGCGCTCGTCGTCGTCCCGGTCATGATGCAACGCCTCCTCGACCTGCCCGAACCGGTGCGCCGCCGCTATGACCTGTCAACGCTGCGGGTTGTCGCCGTCAGCGGCGCGGCCCTGCCCGCCGAACTCGCCCTGCGCTTCATGGACGCGTTCGGCGACGTCGTCTACAACCTCTACGGAACGACGGAGGTCGCCTACGCCTCGGTCGCCGGGCCGGCAGACCTGCGGTCCGCGCCGGGCACTGCCGGCAGGCCCATGCGGGGCACTGTGGTGCGCATCGTGGACGCGGAGGGGCGCGAAGTGCCTAAAGGGGAGGTCGGGCGCATCTTCGTCGGCAACTCGATGCTGTTCTCCGGATACACCAGCGGGGAGGACAAGGAGCGGCTCGGGTCGCTCGTGTCCACCGGAGACGTCGGGTACCTCGATTCGAAGGGACGGCTGTTCGTCGTCGGACGCAGCGACGACATGATCGTCTCTGGCGGCGAGAACGTCTTCCCAGCCGAGGTGGAGGACCTGCTGGCAGCCCATCCCGGCGTCGTCGAGGCAGCTGTGGTGGGCGTCCCGGACCCGGAGATGGGTCAGCGACTCCTGGCGTTCGTCGTGCAGCGAGACCCCACGATCACCGAGGCGGCACTGCGTGCGTACGTGCGCAACCACCTGGCCAACTACAAGGTCCCGCGCGAGGTGCGCTTTCTTGGCGCGCTGCCGCGCAACGCAGCCGGCAAGGTCGTGAAACGGGAGCTGGTGGCGACCTGACCGGTCGTCCGGGGGCAGGCCAGACGGGCGGGCGGAACGGTGGGCGGGTCAGCCCTCGAACAGGGTCGGCAGCGCGGGCGCGCCGGCCGACAGCTTCATGGCCTCCCGCGGGAGTTCCGCCAGCGAGGCGCGGCAATGCTCCCGGGCTTCTGCCAGCGACCAGTCCCCGGTGCGCTCGCCGGCGCGCATCAGCGGCACGTGCAGCATCCGCTCGTTGCCGGCCCGACCGCCGCGGTCCGCGATGCCCGAGCCGACGCGGATGACATCCGCGGTCGCGGTTCCGCCCTCGTAGCGTCTGGCCGGGCTCTTGCGACCGCCCCGGGTCTCCTTCCCGACGGAGGTCTTCTCCACGGGGACGCCATCCCGTTCCACGATCTTGTAAATGAACCCCGCGGTCGGTGCTCCGGAGCCGGTGACCAGGGACGTTCCGACGCCGTAGGAATCCACCGGAGCGCCGGACAGCGTGGCGATCGCGTACTCGTCGAGATCGCCGGTGACCACGATCCGGGTTAGGAACGCGCCGAGCGCGTCCAGCTCGGCCCGGACCTCGAAGGCCAGGGCTGCGAGGTCCCCCGAGTCGATGCGGACCGCGCCCAGCCCAGACCCCGCCACCGACACCGCGGTCCGCACGCCCGCCGCGACGTCAAAAGTGTCCACTAGGAGCGTGGTCCCCGCTCCCAGGCAGGCCACCTGGGCCTCGAAGGCTTCCCGCTCCGACGGGTGGGCCAGGACGAAGGCGTGCGCGGCGGTCCCTGCCGTGGGCACCCCGTAGCGGCGGCCTGCCTCCAGGTTGGACGTGCTGGCGAACCCGGCGAGGTGGGCGGCGCGCGCCGCCGCGACGGCCGCAAGTTCGTGCGTGCGCCGGGATCCCATCTCGATGACCGGGCGGGCGCCGGCTGCGCCCACCATGCGGGCCGCGGCGGATGCGACCGCGCTGTCGTGGTTGAGCACGGACAGCACGAGCGTTTCGAGGAGCACACACTCGGCGAAGGTGCCCGTAACGGTAAGGACCGGAGTGTCCGGAAAGAACACCTCACCCTCGGCGTGGCCGTCGACGTCGCCGGCGAACCGGTAGCCGGCGAGCCATTCCACGGTGCCCGGGTCGATCACTCGGTGGGCTTGCAGGTCGTCGAGCTCGTCGGGGCCGAACCGGAACCGCTCGATCGCATCGAGGAGGCGGCCCGTGCCGGCCACTACGCCGTAGCGGCGCCTGATCGGAAGGTGGCGGGTAAAGACTTCGAACACGCACCGGGCTCCCGCCGCCCCCGACCGGAGAGCGGCCGCGACCATGGTGAGCTCGTAGTGATCGGTGAGCAGGGCCGTGCTGGGCAGCTCAATGGGCATGGGGCGAAAATAGACGGCGTGGCCCTGCCCTCCGTAGCCCCCCAAGAGGTCGAGCGCCCCGAGGTCGAGGACGTCCCCAAGTCTGACCGGCCCTGGGTCACGATCGTGTGGAACGACCCGGTCAACCTCATGTCCTACGTGACCTACGTGTTCCAGAAGCTGTTCGGCTACCCACGCGACAAGGCGCACCGGCTGATGTTGCAGGTCCACCACGAGGGGCGGGCGGTCGTGAGCTCGGGCTCGCGCGAGCAGATGGAACATGACGTGGCCCGGCTGCATGCCCACGGCTTGTGGGCCACCATGCAGCAAGACTGAGCCACGATGCAGCAGGATTGACCTGTGGCGGCCCGGTTCAAGCGCACCAGAGCCGGCATCGAGCTGCGCCTGGATGCCTTTGAGGCGGCCCTCCTGCGCTCGCTCGTCACCCAACTGCGCGATCTCGTCGCTCCGGAGGAGCCCGCCGACGCCGACCCGCTCGAGCTCATCACGGGGCTCACGTCCGGGCCCCCGCCCACGCGTCCCGAGGATGCGGTCCTCGCCAGGCTGCTGCCTGACGGCTACGGCGGGCCGGACGCCGACCTCGACGCCGAAGGGCGCAAGGCCGCGGGGGAGTTCCGTCGCCTCACCGAATATGACTTGCGGGCGGGCAAGGTGGCCGATGCCGACGCTGTCCTGGCCGCGACGCCCCCCGACGGTGGCCGCATCGTGCTCGAACGGGGCACCGCCGAGTGCTGGGTGCGCGCGATCACCGACGTCCGACTGGCGCTGGGGACGAGGCTGGGCCTGACCGAGAACAACATGGGGGATTTCGAACGGCGGCATCACGACGATCCGGTGCGCCAGCTCTTCGGCGTCTACGGCTGGCTCTCGCAACTGCAGGAAACGCTCGTGGACGCTCTCGTAGATTGACAACCGTGCTTCGCCTGCCCGCCGACATCCACGACAAGATCGTCGCGCACGCCCGGCGGGACCACCCGGACGAGGCGTGCGGCGTCGTCGCCGGGTGCGGCGGGCTGCCCGAGCGGGTGATCGAGATGGACAACGCGGAACGGTCCCCGACGTTCTACCGGTTCGACCCGATAGAGCAGCTGCACGTCTGGCGCGAGATGGAAGACCGCGACGAGGAACCGGTCGTCATCTACCACTCGCATACCGCGACGGAGGCCTACCCCTCGCGCACGGACATCGCGCTGGCGACTGAACCGGCAGCGCACTACGTCTTGGTCTCGACGCGCGATGCGGACGAGGCGGAACTGCGTTCGTACCGCATTGTCGACGGTGCCGTCACCGAGGAACCGGTGGAAATCCTGCCGGGCTGACCGGCGTTGACCCAGCAAACATGTGACAAGGAGTTTCCGTTGGCTGTCCAGGTCCGCATCCCGACGATCCTGCGCTCATACACCGGCGGGGAGAAAGCCGTCTCCGGATCGGGCGGCACGCTCGCGGAGCTCATCGATGATCTCGACGGTCGCTACGACGGGATCAAGGCGCGGCTCGTCACCGACGACGGGTCCCTGCACCGATTCGTCAACGTCTACGTCAACGACGAGGATGTCCGTTTCCTGGGCTCGTTGTCTGCGCCGCTGGCCGACGGGGATGACGTGACGATCCTTCCGGCTGTCGCGGGAGGATGAGTCTTTGCGCTTCGACTCGCTCGTCGACTCGGTAGGCCACACGCCGCTGGTGGGGCTGCCGCGGCTGTCGCCGTCTCCCGACGTGCGGCTGTGGGCGAAGCTCGAGGACCGCAACCCGACCGGGTCCGTCAAGGACCGGGCCGCACTCTGGATGATTGCGGATGCCGAGAAGCGGGGGCGGCTGCACCCGGGCGCCACGGTGCTCGAGCCCACGAGCGGCAACACCGGGATCTCGCTGGCCATGGTCTGCCTGCAACGGGGGTACCGGCTGGTGTGCGTGATGCCGGAGAACACCTCCGTGGAGCGGCGCCAGTTGCTGCGCATGTGGGGTGCCGAGGTCATCTTCTCGCCCGCGGCGGGCGGGTCGAACGAGGCCGTTGCGGTGGCCAAGCGCATCGCGGCCGACAATCCCGACTGGGTGATGCTCTACCAGTACGGCAATCCGGCCAACGCGCAGGCGCACTTCGACTCGACCGGCCCGGAACTGCTCGCCGACCTGCCGACGATGACCCACTTCGTCGCCGGGCTCGGCACTTCCGGGACGCTCATGGGCGTCGGCCGGTACCTGCGCGAACACGCGCCGGATGTGCGCATCGTGGCCGCCGAGCCCCGGTACGGGGAGCTGGTCTACGGGTTGCGCAATATCGACGAGGGCTTCGTCCCGGAGCTCTACGACCCGGCCATCCTCGATGCCCGGTTCTCGGTGGGACCGCGCGACGCCCTGGCCCGTACCCGGGAACTCGTGGAGCTCGAGGGCGTCTTCGCCGGCATCTCGACCGGCGCGATCCTGCATGCGGCGCTGGCCCAGGCGGAGCGGGCGGTCGCCGCGGGTATCCGCGCCGACATCGCGTTCATCGTGTGCGACGGCGGGTGGAAGTACCTGTCCACCGGGGCCTACTCCGGCACGCTGGACGAGGCCGCGCGGGCGCTGGAAGGCCAGCTTTGGGCCTGAGCAATCGTTGCGCTGCCGTGCCGTGAGACTCTTGTCACCAGGTCCGTGGTGGTTACCGCTACGCTGGATCGCGATGAGCGACGCGCCGATCGGGGTCTTCGACAGCCAGGTGGGCGTCGAGCGGGGGACGACGAAGTTCCCCGAGCCGGTGTGGGCGCGCAGGTCCCCCGGCCCGGAGGCGGGCGAGGCATCCCGGGCGGTGTCGGCGTGCTCCTGACCGTCCTCGGCTGCTCGGGAACATTTCCCGGGCGTGACTCTTGCTGCTCGGCCTACCTTGTGGAGGAAGACGGGTTCCGGCTCGTTCTCGACCTGGGCAACGGCAGCATCGGCAACCTGCAGCGCCACGCCGGGCTGCTCGACCTCGATGCGGTCGTCCTCTCCCACCTGCATGGCGATCACTGCCTGGACCTGGTGCCTTACTCGTACGCACGCCGATACCACCCGCAGGGCCGGCCGCCGCCGCTGCCCGTCTACGGTCCTGCGGGCACCCGGGAGCGGCTGTGCAACGCCTTCGAGTCCCCCCCGAAGGACGGCCTGCGCGACATCTACGCCGTGCAGCAGGTGCGCTCGGGCAAGGTCGAGATCGGTCCGTTCTCCGTCGAGCTGTTCCCCGTGGCGCATCCCGTCGAGGCTTATGCGATTCGGGTTGAGGCGGGGGGCCGCTGCCTCGCCTATTCGGGGGACACGGGGCCCAGCCTCGGGTTGCTCGACGCCGCCCACGACGCTGACCTGCTGCTGTGCGAGGCGTCCTGGCAGAGCGCCGACGGGTTGCCCGACAACCTGCATCTGACGGCCCGGGAGGCGGCCTGGCACGCGGGCAAGGCGGGCGTCGGTCGCCTTCTGCTTACCCATCTCCTGCCGTGGCTGCGCCCCGAGGTGTCACTCGAGCAGGCGGCCGCGGCCTTCGCCGGGCCGCTGGGGCTGGCCGTCACCGGCACGACCTACGAGGTGTGAGGACGGGAATCGGCGTGGCACGACCTGATGGCCGGCGGCAGGACCAGCTGCGATCGGTCACGATAACGCGCGGCTGGCAGGAGACGGCGGAGGGATCGGCCCTCGTGGAGTTCGGCCGCACGCGGGTGCTGTGCGCTGCGAGCGTGCAGACCGACGTGCCGCGCTGGCGCCGGGGCACCGGGGCCGGCTGGGTGACGGCCGAATACGCGATGTTGCCGCGCGCGACGACTACGCGGACCGACCGGGAGTCGGTACGGGGTCGCATCGGCGGGCGCACCCACGAGATCAGTCGGCTGATCGGCCGGTCGTTGCGGGCCTGCGTAAATCTCGGCACGCTCGCCGACACCACGATCCAGGTGGACTGCGACGTGCTGCTGGCCGACGGCGGTACCCGCACCGCCGCGATCACCGGTGCCTACGTTGCGCTTGCCGACGCCTGCGCGTGGCTCGACCGCAAGGCAGCGCTGGTCACCAGCGTCTCCGCGGTCAGCGTCGGGGTGGTCGACGCGGAGCCCCGGCTGGATCTGTGCTACGACGAGGATGTGAGCGCGGCGACCGACATGAACGTCGTCGTGACCGGCGAGGGCGAGTTCGTCGAGGTGCAGGGCACTGCGGAGCGGCAGCCCTTCGTCCGCGCCGAGCTCGATGCCCTTCTCGACCTTGCGGTAGCCGGGTGCGCCGAGCTGGCGAAGGTGCAGGAGGCAGCCCTGGCGGCGTCGCTGGGCACGCCGGGCGGCGCCGTCTCGACGGCCCTGTGAACGCGCAGCGGGAGTCGGTCCGGATCGTTCTCGCCTCCCGCAACACGGCGAAGCTGGCGGAACTGCGCCGCATCCTCGGCGGCGGCTACGACCTGTTGCCGCTGCCCGACGATGCCCCCGACGTTGCCGAGACGGGCGGGACGTTCGAGGAGAACGCGCTGCTCAAGGCCAGGGCCGCCGCTGCTGCCAGCGGCCTGACCGCCGTGGCCGACGACAGCGGGCTGCGGGTGGATGCGCTCAACGGCATGCCGGGCGTCCTGTCGGCCCGCTGGGCCGGACGACGCGCGGATGACGCGGCCAACCTGGAGCTTGTGCTGGACCAGCTGACCGACGTACCGGACGGGCGGCGCGGTGCCGCATTCGTCTGCGCCGCCGCAGTCGCGACTCCCGACGGGGAGGAACGGGTGGTGGTCGGCGAGGTTCGCGGTGCCCTCATCCGGGAACCGCGAGGCAGCGGTGGGTTCGGCTATGACCCCATCTTCGTGCCCCACGGGGATACCCGGACGACCGCCGAGATGTCCGCTGCCGAGAAGGACGCGATCAGTCACCGGGGTCAGGCGTTCCGCGCGCTGGCGGGCCTCCTGCCGGAGGTGCTCGGTTCGTAGGCCGTGTTAGGCGGGTGCCGCGGGTACGGGGAGGCGGCGCGCTGACCGGGGCCGGCACGGTCGGCCCGCCCAAGACGGGTACGGGCAGGCCCGGCCGGTAGGGTTACCCGCTTGCCGAAGGGAGTTACCTGCTGTGTGCGCTCAGACCATCGCCGGTAACGGCTCGCCTGCCGTTGACGGACGACCGGATGAGAACGGTGGGACCGGGGGCCAGGGGTTCGTCGTTGTCGCGAACCGGCTGCCGGTCGAGCGGTTGGAAGCAGCCGATGGGGCGGTGCGGTGGCAGCGCAGCCCGGGGGGGTTGGTCATTGCCCTTGCGCCGGTGATGCGGCAGCGGGGGGGTGCCTGGGTCGGTTGGCCGGGTTCGGCCGGCGAGGTCCTTGAGCCGTTCGACAGCGACGGCATGCTGCTGGTGGGTGTGGCCCTCTCGGCGCCGGAGGTCGCGGCTTTCTACCAGGGGTTCTGTAACGCCACGCTGTGGCCGCTCTACCACGACGTGATCGTCCCACCGGAGTTTCACCGGACCTGGTGGGAGAGCTATCTGGCGGTCAACGCGCGCTTCGCGGCGGCCGTGGTCGGCCAGGCCGGGGCTGGGGCGAGCGTGTGGGTGCACGACTACCAGTTGCAGCTGGTGCCGGCGATGCTGCGTCGGAGTCGCCCGGACCTGCGGATCGGGTTCTTCAACCACATCCCGTTTCCCGGCTACGAGCTGTTCGCGCAGCTGCCCTGGCGGCGGCAGATCGTCGAGGGGCTGTTGGGCGCCGACCTGATCGGTTTTCAGCGTCAGGGTGATGTGTCGAACTTCCTGCGCGCCTGCAGGCGCGCGGCGAAGCTGCCGACCAGGGGCGCGGTCATCGGCGTAGCCGACCGTGAGCAGGCGGCCGGCGCGGGGCCGCCACGCTCGGGGCGCGCATTGGCCAGGGTCGGCGAGGCACGCAATGTCCGGGCTGGAACGTTTCCGATTTCGATCGACGCGGCGGAGTTGGATGCGCTCGCGCGCCGGCCCGACGTCCGGGCCCGGGCCCGGGAGATCCGGTCGGCGTTGGGCGACCCGCGGGTCGTGCTGCTGGGTGCGGACCGACTCGACTACACCAAGGGCATCCTGCACCGGCTGGCGGCCTATGGCGAGCTGCTCGACAGCGGACAGCTGACACCGTCGGAGGCGGTGCTGGTGCAGGCGGCCGGACCCAGCCGGGAGCGGGTTGATCAATACATGCGGCTGCGTGAGGAGGTGGAGGCCGTCGTCGGCCGGATCAACGGCAACCACGCGACGCTGAGCCGCCCCGCGGTCCACTACCTGCACCATTCCTACCCGCGCGAGGAGATGGCGGCGCTGTACGTGGCCGCCGACGTCATGCTCGTGACCCCGCTGCGGGACGGGATGAACCTGGTCGCCAAGGAGTACGTGGCCTGCCACTTCGACGAGCGGGGGACGCTGATCCTCAGCGAGTTCACCGGTGCCGCGGATGAACTCGGCAGCGCACTGTTGGTCAACCCGCACGACATCGAGGGCGTGAAGGAGGCCATCGTGCGCGCGGTCCGGATCAGCCCGCGGGAGGCGCAGCGGCGGATGCGGTCGATGCGCAAGAGGATCCGCGAACACGACGTCCATCGCTGGGCCACCTCCTTCCTCGACGCCCTGGCGACGGCTCCTGGCCCCGCCGAACCGCCGGCCGGCCCGTGAGCTGAGCCGACCCTGATCGTGCGGCATCATGATCTGGACCTGGGGCGTCACGGGGCGGCAGGATGAGTCCGGCGCAGCCCCGGCGACCTCGCGTTCGCGTCGGCTGCTTCGTCATTTCGCGTTGCCGCGGGGAGGCGGTGCCTGCGTGAGCGGGGCGACGGCAAGTTGAGCCGACCTGAAGGCGGCCCACGGCGGCCTGCTCGCCGATTGCCGCTGTTGCAGGGTGTCCTTCCGGTCAGCCGTTCCGGCGTCCGCGCCGACGTCGTGGCCGGCCTCGCCGGGGCGGCGCTGGGCATTCCCGAGGTCCTCGGCTACGCGAAGATCGCCGGCATGCCGGTGGTGACCGGCCTCTACACGATCCTGCTGCCGATGGCCGTGTTCGCGGTGCTCGGCTCGTCCCGCCATCTCGTGGTCGGCGCCGACTCCGCCACCGCTGCGATCCTGGCCGCCGGGCTGGCCGGACTGGCCGCGGCGGGGTCGCCACAGTATGTGGCGTTGGCCGGGCTGGCCGCCCTGCTCGCCGGGGCGATGCTGCTGCTGGCCCGGGTGGCCCGGCTCGGCTTCCTCGCCAGCTTCTTGTCCCGGACCGTCCTGATCGGCTTCCTCACCGGGGTCGGCGTCCGGGTCGCGATCGGGCAGCTCGCCGACATGCTTGGCGTGCCGGCCAGCGGCGGCGGCACCCTGCCCAGGCTCGTGGACACGCTCAGCGAGGTTCCGGACGCGCAGCTCGGCGCCGCGCTGGCGTCGGTCGCGGCCATCGTCACGTGGGTCGGGCTGCGCCGGCTGGCGCCGCGCGTGCCCGCAGCGCTGGTAGTGGTCGTCGGCGCGATCGTCGTGAGCCAGGCCGCGGATCTGGCCGCGCTCGGCCTGGCGGTGCTCGGCGACGTCCCTCGCGGCCTGCCCCACCTGGGCGTCCCCGCGTTCAGCCCGCACGACGTGGCGAGCTTGTTGGGCGTGTCCGCGTCGATGTTCGTCGTCATCCTCGCCCAGAGCTCGGCCACCTCACGCGCCTTCGCGGCTCGGCACGAGGAGTCCTTCGATGAGAACGTCGACCTTGTCGGTCTCGGCGCGGCCAACGTAGCCGCTGCCTTCACCGGCGCCTTCGTCGTCAACGGCAGCCCGACCAAGACCCAGCTCGTAGACAGCGCGGGTGGGCGCAGCCAGCTCGCGCAGCTGACGACAAGCGGAGTCGTACTGCTCGTCCTGCTCCTTCTCACCGGAACGCTCGCCCCGCTGCCGATCGCGGTACTGGCCACGGTCGTGTTTCTGATCGCGATCGAACTGATCGACGTGCGCGGCATGCATCGCATCCTCGCCGTCCGGCGCATCGAGTTCGTGGTGGCGCTGATCACAGCGGTGGCGGTCGTGGCGCTGGGCGTGGAACAGGGCGTGGTCCTCGCGGTCGTGGCCTCGATGGTCGACCACCTGCGGCACAGCTACGACCCGCGCAGCAGCGTTCTGGCGAAGTCCGCTGGCGGCCACTGGCAGTCGCTGCCGGTGACGGCCGGTGGTCGCACCGAGCCCGGCCTCGTCATCTACCGCTTCGGCAGCAGCCTCTACTTCGCCAACACCGCCGCCTTCCTGGACGACGTGACCGCGCTGACCGCGACCGCGGAACCGGCGACCTGGTTCTGCCTCGACGCTGCGGCAATCGGCGACGTGGACTACTCCGCGGCGGCCGTGCTGTTCCGCGTGCACGAGCTACTCCAGTCACGCGGGACCCGGCTGGTCCTGTCCAATCTCATCGCGCCGGTCCAGCACCAACTGGACCTGTACGGCGTCACGGCTGCGGTGGGGCCCGATGCCTACTTCGCGACAGCCGGTGAAGCGCTTGAGGCCTACCGGACAGCAAGAGGGCACGCCGACGACCAATGACGTGCGGATAACGCCGCGGGCCTACGGGGTCGCCGAACGGCTCGGTCTACCCCCGACGTCGAGCTGGACCGCCTTCAGGGGGGTCAAGGCGGCGCGCGAACTCCCCTGTCCCACAGGCCGTTTGGCCCTAAGTACCGCTCCGTGCCGGGCGCATAATGCCTTCGCAAAGGGAGTTGTCATGACCAGCACCACCCCCGTTCTCGGGCATCCGGTCGGAAACGAGGACCTCGGCGACGTGTACGAGGTCGTCGTCGGCGGGCAAGGCGGGCGAGACATCCACGTCGTGTTGCTTGACGCGGCGGTGCCAGGGGCGGGCCGGCTCCGGCGCAGAGTGGACGCGATGGTCGGGCACGGCCCGACGCGTCTTACCGGAGGCGTGCTCGTCTGGTTGGTCGACCCGGACAGGACGCCGGACCGGACCTCCACACACACCCCCCTGTACCGGGGGGTAGTGGCCGCCGTCCGAGCCCCCTTCCGAGTCACGATCGCTGGTCATTCGAGGTGAGGGCATGGGTTTATCCCCTCCGGCCGTGTCCCCTCCGTCGTAGTTCCCTCCGTCGTAGTCCCACCGTGTGCAATGGGGTTGCCCGACAAAGTGAGGTTGGAGATGGCGATCGCAGACAAGCCCACGGATCTGTCCGAGCAGGAGCTCGAGTCGGTCAAGGCGGGTGAGCAGGCAGCCGGGAGTGGGCACGTGACGGCAAAGCCGCTGCAAGCATCAACCGAGCCGAAGGATGGTTGGGTCCGGCAGAAACTGCCGAGAGAGAGGCTGAACTGGGTAAACGTCATCTTTTTCGGCGTTATCTCGGTGCTGGCGATCTATGCCATCTACAACCTCACGCGCAACCCACCGTCGGCCAAGGTCGTCTGGCTGTCCCTGGCACTGTATCTTTTCACCACCTATGGGATCACCATGGGTTTTCACCGCTACTTCACACACGGCAGCTTCAAATGCGTCCGGCCAGTGCGGTGGATGCTGATAATAGGCGGTAATCTAGCTGTCCAAGGGACGATGCTCAAATGGGTCTCCGACCACCGGATTCACCACATACACTCAGACAAGGCGCGCTGGCTGAGGTGGCAGCAAGGCCAACAGGGCCACGACCCCCATTCGCCCACGGAGTACCCCGGTTCACGCGGACTGTGGCACGCACACATGGGCTGGCTGATGCGCCAGCGCGAGAACTGCTGGGTGAACATGCGGGACAAGCAGTACGAGGGTCGTCAGCTCGACGATGATCGCTTGGTCCGCGTGGCCAGCGATCCACGCGTGTATGTCGGCTTCGTGGTCGCCCGTCTTGGCCTGCCGTGGGCCATCGCCGGCAACAACGGCTTCCTGGTGGCGGGCGTGCTGACCACCTGCGCCGTGCATCACGTCACCTTCGCCATCAACTCGATCACCCACCGATGGGGCTCTCGTACTGTGCGGGACAATAACGGCAGGTGGTACATCAAGGACCTCAGCACCGACTTCGGTGGGCTATTCGCCCTCGTAACCGGGGGCGAGTCCTACCACAATGGCCACCACCTCGACGAGGAATGCGCCTTCCACGGCCGGAAGTGGTACCAGCTGGACAGCACCAAATGGGCAATTCTGCTCATGGAGCGGATGAAGCTGGTCTGGGACGTCAGGAAGCCCGGCCGACGGCCTTTGCGGTTCAACTCCAGCCAGTACGAACAACCGCCGCGCTTCGACCGTCCCAGAGTTGTCGAGCGGTGGGTCCCGCCGGAGAGCGGATCACTGCCGACACAACGTAATAGGCAGCTGACAGCACGGTAGGAGACCCACATACGAAAGTCGCCCGGCCGTTCGGCGGTGACGGCAATCCCCCCGCGCTCCCAGGAAAGCCGTCCCGGTCATCGGTGCGGAGCCACTCTCAGGACCGCGGCGCCATCGCCGCCTCGGCGTGGCGTCCCAACCGAACCGACCGGCTGCGCGTCTCCCACTCCTTGCCGACGGCGGCGGCGGCCATCGCCCTGCTGGGGTGGTAGCCAAGTACCGTGCCGAGACGATTGATAGCCACCCAGTCGGTCTCTCCAACCGAGCTGACGGTGCCCAGGGTGGGTTGCCCGCCCACGGC
>JADGOW010000210.1 GCA_017882765.1 Frankiaceae bacterium | reverse complement strand
GCGTGGCCCACGCCGACGACGCCAGTCCCCACGCCGAGCGCTATTGCGACCCCCTCCAGCACTCCCTGACGAGCAGCCCGCGACGACCGGCTGTCGGCCTCAGGCTCTCAGCCTCCGTAGCGCAGCCGCACCGGCAGCCCTGCGACGAGCCTGGTGCCCGGCGCCGGCATGGTGTCCACGACAACCCCGAGTGCGGCGTCCGGTGCGACCGGCACGACCTCCAGCGTGCAGCCCATGCCCAGCCGGCGAAGGACGGCCTGCGCCTGCGTGACGGGCAGGCCCACGAGACTCGGTAGGCGTGGGTCGGCCGGAGCGATCTCCGCCCCCGCGGGCCCGGGGGTGAACGGCTCCGCCGGAGCGGCGGTCAGAGCGTCCGTCATCACCTGTCGCCAGATCCGGGCCGGGATGTCGCCGCCATAGACGCGGGCGTAGCCCAAGACGTTGCGCAGCGGGTACGCGGGACCGCGCGGGTCCCCCATCCACACCGCGGTCGCCAGTTGTGGGGTGTAGCCGACGAACCACGCAGCGCCGAAGGACTGGGTCGTCCCGGTCTTGCCCGCAGCGGGCCGGCCGATGGCTGCGTTGCGTCCCGTGCCCTGGTTGACCACCCCCGTGAGCACGGAGGTCACCGTGTCGGCCACGCTCGGCCGGATGACCTGCCTGCACCTGGGCTGCATGGGCGCGACCGGATGCCCCTGCAGGTCCGCCACGGCTACGGCCGCCATCGGGTCGCACTGCAGGCCGTGGGCCGCGAGCGTGGCATACGCGGTGGCCATGTCCAGGGGGCTCACGTCACGGGTGCCCAGGGTGAACGAGCCTTCCCGCCCCTCGACTGCGCCTCCGCCGAACGCGGGCACGTTGGTCAGCCCGAGCTTGCGTGCCATGTCCGCGACCTCGAGCACCCCGACCCGCTCCTCCAGCTGCACGAAGGCCGTGTTGACCGAGTTCCAGGTGGCCTGCGGGATGCTCAGATTGGCGCCCTCGCCGTCCGCGGCGTTGCGGTAGTAGCCGGGAGGCGGGTTGTCCAGGGTCGGGGAGACGTAGAAGTCCCCCGCCGGCAGCACAGTGGACAGCGGGATGCCCTGGTCCACCGCTGTCGTGAGGGTGAAGACCTTGAAGGTGGACCCGCCCTGGAAGGCCGACAGCGTGGGCAGGGGAAGCTCGGTCTGGCCGGGAAGTTGCCCGTAGCCGCGGTTGACTGCCATCGCCTTGACGACGCCGGTACCGGGTTGCTCTACGACCACGGCGGTCGCCACCGGGTTGTCCCGGGGGACGGTGTCAGCAGCGCGCTGGGCGGCGAACTGGGTCAGTGGGTCCAGTCCGGTGTGGATGACAAGCCCGCCCTGCACGAGCCGCTGCCGGCGGATGGCCGCCGTGGGGCCCAGCGCGGGATCGTCGAGCAGCCGGGCACGCACCCATTGGCAGTAGAACGGCGCGGGGCCGCTCTCGCAGCCGCCGGGTGGCGGCGTCAACGTCACCCCGAGCCGGGAGGCGAGCGCGACCTGGTAGGTCTCCGCATCTATGGCGCCCGCCGATCGCATCTGGGCGAGGACCACGTTGCGGCGCTTCTTCGCAGCCTGCGGGTGCAGCACGGGGTCATACCCCGACGGGTTCTTCAGCACGCCGGCGAGGGTGGCGGCCTCGCCCACCCGCAGCTTCGTCGCCGGGACGCCGAAGTAGCGCTGCGCGGCAGCCTCGATGCCGTAGGCGCCTGCGCCGAAGTAGGCGATGTTGAGATACCGGGTGAAGATCTCGTCTTTGCTGTAGCGGCGCTCCAGCGCCAGCGCCAGCCGCAGCTCGCGCAGCTTGCGGTCGAGCGTCATCCTCGTCGCTTCCTGACGCTCGTCGTCGGTCTGCGCCGTCAGGAGCCGCACGTTCTTGACGTACTGCTGGGTCAGCGTCGACCCGCCCTGCACCTCGCCCCCGGCCGTCTTGCTCGACGCCCGCGCCAGACCCCGCCAGTCCAGGCCGCGCCGCGCATAGAAGCGCTGGTCCTCCGCGGCCAGGACGGCCTGGAGGGCGATGGGCGCGACCTGCTTGAGATCGACCTGGACCCGGTTGTAGAGGTAGAACTCGCCGAGCTTGGTGCCGTTGGCCGCCAGAATTACTGATCGCTGCGGCAGCGGCGGTTCTTCCAGATCGGCGGGCAGGGCGTTGAAGCCGTCCGCGGCTGCGCGCACCGTCAGGCCCACGCCGCCGATGACCGGCAGCGCAGCCCCCGCCGCGGCCATACCGACGACGACCGTCGCAATGACCAACTTCGCCACGGCGCGCCGGCGACCGGGACGAGTCGGGTCTGCGGTCAAGGGTCCACTCCCGTCAAGCGCCGCCCGGGTCGTCATCAGACGAGGGGGTCTGCCTGGAGGACGGGTCTTCAGACGACGGGAGGCCCGGACCTATCGACCGCGTTCATCGAAATCTCAGCCGTCGGCGCCAGACTGGGAGGCATGCTCGTCCTCGTCGTCGATGACGAACCCGCGGTGCGCGAATCGCTGGAACGCAGCCTGCACTTCGAGGGCTACGACGTCTCGAGCGCGACCGACGGGCAGAACGCGCTGGCCGCCGTCGCCCGGGACCGGCCCGACCTCATCGTGCTCGACGTGCTCATGCCGGGCCTGGACGGCCTGCAGACGTGCCGCCGCCTGCGCGCCGCGGGCGACTCCACCCCCATCCTCATGCTGACCGCCCGGGACGCCACCGCAGACCGGGTGGCCGGGCTGGATGCCGGCGCCGACGACTACCTGGTCAAGCCGTTCGCGCTGGAGGAGCTCCTGGCCCGGATCCGGGCCCTGCTGCGCCGCCCGGGCGCGGGGTCGGGACGTGGCGTGCTCCGCTACGCCGATCTCACCCTCGACCCGGTGACCCGCGACGTCATCCGCGGGGACACACCGATCACCCTCACCCGCACCGAATTCGCCCTGCTCGAGCTGTTCCTGTCCCATCCTCGGCAGGTGCTGACCCGCGCGCAGATTCTCACCGCGGTGTGGGGCTACGACTTCGGGCACAACTCCAACTCGTTGGAGGTCTACGTCGGTTACCTGCGCCGCAAGACGGAGGTGAACGACGCGCCTCGCCTGCTGCACACCATCCGGGGGGTCGGCTACGTCCTGCGGTCCGAAGCATGAGCGACCACAGCGTGAACCGCCGGGGCGCGACCGAGCAGAGCGTGGGACGGCGAACCACGAAGGGTCGCGGGTGGCGGCGCCTGACCCTGCGGACCCGGCTGGCGCTGCTCGCGTCCCTGGCCGTGGCAGTGGCCGTCGTGGCCGTCAGCGTCGTTGCCTACCTCACGACGTCGCGAACGCTGCTGTCGCAGGTGGACCGTTCCCTGGTGACCCAGCCTCGCCCGCAGGGCCACGAGCCGGAGGAGCTGTGCCAACGCCGCGAGCCCTACGAGCGGTTCCTCCTCGACATCCAGGTGCTCGAGGCCGGCGGCAGCACCTGCAGCCCGACACCGGGGGGGTTGCCCGTCAGCCCCGCCGACCTGGCGGTGGCTGCCGGCGCGAGCCAGCAGGCGCTGCACGACGCGACCGGCTCCGACGGCGCCCACCTGCGCATCCTCACGACCCCGCTGGATTCCGGTTACGCCCTGCAGGAGGCCTACCCGCTGCGCGACGTGGACACCTCGCTGCGGCGGCTCGGCATCGTGCTCATCGTCGTGTCGGCCTGCGGGGTGGTCGCCGCCGCCACCGCCGGCCTGGTCATCGCCCGCACTGCCCTGGCGCCGGTCGACGAGCTGACCGGGGCCGCCGAACACATCGCCCGCACCCAGGACCTGCAGGTGCCCATCCCGGTCCGTGGCTCGGACGAGATCGCCAGACTCGCGACGGCGTTCAACGCGATGACCAGCGCCCTGGCCCGGTCCCGGGAGCGGCAACGCCAGCTCGTGGCCGATGCCAGCCACGAGCTGCGCACCCCCCTGACAAGCCTGCGGACCAACATCGAGCTGCTCCAGCGCAGCGAGCGGACCGGCCGGCCGCTTCCCGAGCGCGACCGCGCGCGGCTGTTGGCCGACGTGAACTCCCAGCTCGTCGAGCTGGGTGAGATCGTGGGCGAACTGGTCGACCTCGCCCGCGACGAGCCGGCGGTCGCCCCGGTCGACCGGCTGTGGGTGGACGAGGTCGTGGAGCGCGCGGCGGAGCGGGCCCGGCCCCGCAACCCCGGTGTCCCGGTCGTCGTGATGGCGGAGCGGGCCGGCGTGACCGGACGGGCCCCCGAGCTCGAACGAGCGGTGCTGAACCTGCTCGACAACGCGCTGAAGTTCAGCCCGCCCGGCAGCACGGTCCGCGCGGAGGTCCACCCGTGCCCGGGTGGTGTCGAGGTCAGCGTCCTGGACCAGGGACCCGGTATATCCGACGCCGACCTGCCGCACGTCTTCGAGCGATTCTGGCGGTCCCCGTCGGCGCGCAGCCTGCCCGGTTCGGGCTTGGGGCTTGCGATCGTCGCGGACGCGGTCCGCCGGCACGGCGGCCAGGTACGCCTCGAGCGTGCCGAAGGAGGCGGGACCGTGGCCCGAATTCGGCTGCCCGCCAACACCGCTCCGGAGTGACCGCGATCACCCTTCTCGGGTAGTCAGACCCGGCGCGCTTGCGCCGAAAAGGTCAACGAAGGCAGCGAACAAGGCGCGCCCCCGGGGAACCGGGCACCGGGCACCGGCCGCCGTGCTCCGTCGACCAGCCTTCCCTGACCCTCCGGGAGGCCACCGTAACCGCCCTCCGCGGCGCCCCAAGGCGCCACCCGACGCCGCGCGCACGGCTGCTGCGGCGTGCCGCCGTCCCCGCACTCACCCTGGCGATTGCGGGCACGGCCGCGGCAGCGCCTGCGCAGGCGGCCACCGCGGTCACCGCGCCGGTCGGCGCCTGGTCGGCAGGGGGCACGTCGGCCGGCGCCACGTCGG
>JADGOW010000209.1 GCA_017882765.1 Frankiaceae bacterium | reverse complement strand
CTGTCGCCCAGGGCCGCACCGCCGAGCGCGTGCAGGTCTTCGGCGGCGAGTTCGTCGATCGCCGACTGCAGGTTCCCCACGCCCGGCCCCCCGATCGAGTCGAACACCTGTTCGAATCCTACCGGAAGAACCCACCCCCACCAGCGACAACAGCACAACTCACTCTGTTGAACTGACTACGGACCCCCGCGCGAGATGCCCCGAGGCAGAGCGGCCGATGCTGGAGTGCCTCGGGTGCCGCGTTCAACCAGATCCAGTTCGTCCTGGCGCCTCCGCGGTGTCCGTGGTGACCTGCAGCCGCTTTGTCTTGGTGCTGATGAGCATCCTCGTCCTGGGCGGTCGGCGCCTGCCCCGTGCGGCGGCTTGGGCCTGGCCGGTGGCGCTGTCAGCGCCTCAGTGCAGTAACCGCTGGAGACGGCCGGCGGAGTCCACGCTCAGGCCGTTGGCTACCGCCCAGGCCGTCGGGCCGCCGAAGCTCTCGTCGACGCGGAGAAGAAAGTCGCGCATGGTCTGCGGGTCTGCTTGCAGGGCCTGCCACGAAATCCGGCGCATCCCGCGCTCGTAGGTTCGCAGCCGGATGAGACGTTGCGCCACGGCCTCCAGCCGTTCGTTCGTCAGGGCAAAGTCGGCGATGATCGCTTCCCGCTCCACCCCGTTCATTTCGAGGACGATTGCCGCGAGTACTCCGGTGCGATCCTTGCCCGCCGCGCAGTGGAACAGGGCAGGCGAGGCCCCGGGTCGCGCGAGCAGGTCCAGCGCCGCCACGACGCGCGGCGCTGCCAGTCGCAGGTAGTCAAGGTAGTGCTCGACCCGGTCCCGTTCTTGCCGGTCTGCGACGATCACCTCGTGCCGTGGATCGTCGGGGATCACCACCTCGTCGGGAATGAAAGGGAAATTCGCGTAGGCCACATCGACGTCGGCGAGCGGTCCGCGCCCCTCGCGGGCCGACTCCACCGGAGTGCGCAGGTCGATCACGGTCCGCAACCCTGCTTCGAGCAGCCAGGCAACGTCGTATCGAGTGAGCTCCTGAAGCGTGTCACTGCGCAGCAGGACGCCGCGCTGCGTGCTTCCTCCGCCCGCCAGCGGGAGGCCGCCGAGGTCGCGCGCGTTGAGGGCGCCGGTCAGCGGCAGCCAGCGTGGTGTCATCGGCGCTCAGCGTACGGGCGGGAGGGCGGGGCCCCTGACGTCGCCGGGTTCGGATGGGTTCTTACCCCAGTCGGGCCGTTCGCGGCGGCCCGACTGGCGGGCTCAGGGCCCGTTCGCGGCGAGCCAGTCGGCGAAGGTTTGCTTCCCGACGGCGCGTGCCGGGTTGCACAGAGCTCCTGTGCGTAACAGGCGGCCGAACGTGCCAGGCACGGGCACGGAAGCTACGACGCGTCGCTTCCCTTCGGCGCCTAGCCAGAGCTGGGCCAGCTGCGCGAGGTCCGCCACCTCCGGCCCCGCGACGTCAGGCAACCGTCCGGCCGGGCCGGCCCCGGCCTGTCGAGCGGGGCCGTAGCCGCCCGAGCCGCCCGCCGCTCGCGTCCGGGTCCGGATTCCCGTTGGCCTTCCGGGGTGCGCGCGGGATCCGGTGCCGCGCGCGTACGGTGTCGGGTGTCCGCGGGAGCCCCGCCGCGTCGGGCTGAGAGGGCGGCCACGGCCGGGCCGCCGACCGCCAGAACCTGATCCGGGTGATGCCGGCGGAGGGAGGAGCGCCGTGACGGCGACCGATGACCGGGTGCAGGCAAGCACCGAACTGCGCGTCGAGGGGAGCGCGCTCGGCAGCCGGAAGGTCTACCTGCCGGGCGGTCGTTCCGACATGCGTGTCCCCATGCGGGAAGTGCGTCTGTCGACAGGCGACAGTGTCGTCCTCTATGACACCTCCGGCCCCTACACCGACCCCACCTTCGAGCCCGACATCACCCAGGGGTTGGCGGGGCTGCGGGCACGGTGGATTGCCGAGCGGGGCGATACCGAGGAGTACGCGGGCCGTCCCGCGCGTCCGGAGGACGACGGCCGCCGGGCCACTTCCGGCCTGCGCAACCTCGACGCCGTGTTTCCTGGGCTCTCGCGGCGCCCGCGGCGCGGCCGGGACGGTCGTGCCGTCACCCAGCTGGCCTACGCGCGGCGCGGCACGATAACTCCGGAAATGGAGTTCATCGCTGTGCGCGAGGGGCTGCCGGCCGAGTTCGTCCGCGACGAGGTGGCCCGCGGTCGGGCGATCATCCCCGCGAACGTCAACCACCCCGAGACCGAGCCGATGATTATCGGCCGCAACTTCCTGGTGAAGATCAACGCTAACATCGGTAACAGCGCGGTCGCCTCCTCCATCGAAGAGGAGGTCGACAAGATGCGCTGGTCGACGCGGTGGGGTGCGGATACCGTGATGGACCTGTCCACCGGCCGCAACATCCACACGACCCGTGAGTGGATCCTGCGCAATGCACCGGTCCCCATCGGGACGGTGCCCATCTACCAGGCATTGGAGAAGGTCGGCGGCCGGGCCGAGGAGCTCAGCTGGGAGATCTACCGCGACACCGTGCTCGAGCAGTGCGAGCAGGGCGTTGACTACTTCACCGTTCACGCGGGCGTGCTGCTGCGCTATATCCCGCTCACGGCGCGGCGCAAGACCGGCATCGTGTCCCGGGGTGGCTCGATCCTGGCGGCCTGGTGTCTGGCGCACCACGAGGAGAACTTCCTCTACACGCATTTCGCCGAGCTCTGCGAGATCCTGCGTGCCTACGACGTGTCCTTCTCGCTGGGGGACGGCCTGCGGCCCGGCAGCATCTACGACGCCAACGACGAGGCGCAGCTGGCCGAGTTGCGCACGCTGGGGGAGCTGACGAAGGTCGCCTGGGAGCACGACGTCCAGGTCATGATCGAGGGGCCGGGCCACGTCCCCATGCACAAGATCAAGGAGAACATGGATCTCCAGCTCGAATTGTGCTCGGAGGCGCCCTTCTACACCCTCGGCCCGCTCGCCACCGATATCGCACCGGGCTACGACCACATCACCAGCGCGATCGGCGCGGCGATGATCGGCTGGTTCGGCACGGCGATGCTGTGCTACGTCACCCCGAAGGAACATCTGGGGCTGCCCGACCGCGACGACGTCAAGCAGGGGGTCATCGCCTACAAGATCGCAGCCCACGCCGCCGATGTGGCGAAAGGCCACCCCGGCGCCCAGGCCTGGGACGACGCGTTGTCCGACGCCAGGTTCGACTTCCGCTGGGCGGACCAGTTCAACCTCTCCCTCGACCCGGACACCGCCCGGCAGTTCCACGACGAGACGCTGCCCGCCGCGCCGGCCAAGACCGCGCACTTCTGTTCGATGTGCGGGCCGCACTTCTGCTCGATGCGGATCTCGCAGGACGTCCGCCGTGCCGCCGCAGAGCAGGAGGAGATCGAGGCGGGTCTGCGAGACAAGGCCGAGGAGTTCGTTCGTGGCGGCGCCAAGATCTATTTGCCGGTGACCGACTGAGTGTCAGGCCCTGACGAGGGCCCCCCTCGGGACGGGTGCCGTGGGAGGTCGCGCTGGTGCCTGTCGAAGAGCTCGCTGGGACCACGTCCCCGGGGTAGGTCGCGGTCGGCGGATGGTCGTGCAAGGGAGCAGGGATGTTTGAGCGGTTCGTCGCAATCGGCGACAGCACGACCGAGGGGCTGGACGACCCCGACGGCTCAGGCGGCTACCGGGGATGGGCGAACCGGCTGGCCGAGAGCATCGCGGCGGCCGGCAGCGGTCGCCTCCTGTACGCGAACCTCGCCGTGCGGGGACGGATCGCGGCGCAAGTGCGCGCCGAGCAACTGCCGGCCGCGCTCGCTCTGCGTCCGGACTTGGCCAGCGTGGGTGCGGGTCTCAACGACGTGCTACGCCCCTCGTTCGACGTCGAGCTCGTCGTCGTCCACGTGGAGGAGATGCTCTCCGCGCTGGCGGCGGCAGGCGCCACGGTCCTGACGTTCACGATGCCCGACCCCGGGTCGGTGATGCCGCTGGCCCGGCCGCTGCGCCCCCGGCTTGTCGCGCTCAATGAGGCGCTGCGCGGGGCTGCCCGGCGCACGGGCGCGCTGATCGTCGACCTGGGTGACGTGCCCGTGGCCGGTGACCCCAGACTATGGAGCCAGGACCGGCTGCACCCGAGCAGCGCAGGCCACGCGCGGATTGCCGCAGCCTTCGCCCAGGCCCTGCAGCTGCCGGGTAGCGACGGCTCGTGGGCTGACCCGTTGCCGCCCTTGGAACGCCGCCGGCCGCGCGAGGTTGTCATGGCCGAGGTGTCCTGGGCCGGGATGCACCTGCTGCCCTGGGTGGCGCGCCGCGCGCGGGGGCGGTCCTCAGGTGACGGGCGTCTCGCCAAGCGCGCGGAGCTGGCTCCGTTCCCGTAGGCCATGCCGGACCCGACCGGCAAACCCGCTGGTTTCAGCCGGGCGGCGCGGCTTCGGGCCGGACGACCGACTGTGTCTGCAACGCCAGCGCCACGGCCTTGCCCGCGTCGTCGCGTAGGTCGGTCTGAATGACGACGACGCTGCGGCCCACGTGCACCGGCCGCGCTGTAGCGTGTACCCGCCCGCGGCGAACGGCCCGGAAGAAGTTCGTCTTGGATTCGATCGTTGATGTGGTCGCGCCCGGGGGCAGGTTCAGAAACGCGCAGACGGCGCCCACGCTGTCTGCCAAGGTCATCAGCGCGCCGCCGTGCAGCATTCCGGCGGTGGTGCAGCGTTCGGGCGCCCAGTCGAGGTAGCCGGCGACCTCGCCGGGTGCCGCCGCGGCGAGCAGCACCCCCGACGACTGGGCGAAGGGCATCATGGCCACGACCGCGTGGAGATCGACTTGGTTCGGGTCGGTCAACTGCGGCCCCTTCCCGGTACCTGCTGGCAACACGCTAGTGCCGCGGGAGCGAGCTGCCGGATGAGGGGATCTCGGTCCCGCGCACTCACGA
>JADGOW010000208.1 GCA_017882765.1 Frankiaceae bacterium | reverse complement strand
GCTGACAGCGCCTTGCCCGCGCCGAGCACCCTGCCCGCCCCGAACGCCCTGCAACCCGCCCGGAGCCTGCGGTGAGTGTCGCCCTGGCCTCGGGTGCCGCGGTCCGTGCCCCGCTGGTCGCCGACTCAAGGGACGGGCTGGTGGCCGCGCTGGCCGAGGCGGCGCAGTCACGCGCAGTGGTGATGACGATGGGGGCGTTGCACGCCGGGCACGCCGCCCTCATCCGCGCGGCCCGTCGCGAGGCCGACCACGTGACGGTGACGATCTTCGTGAATCCCTTGCAGTTCGGCCCCGCGGAAGACCTCGGGCGCTATCCGCGCGCGTTCGATGCCGACCTCGACCTCTGCGCCAGGGAGCGGGTCGACGTCGTGTTCGCCCCGACCCCTGATGTCGTCTACCCGGGGGGCGAGCCTGCCGTCACGGTCGATCCCGGCCCGGCCGGCAGCCTGCTGGAGGGGGCCAGCCGCCCCGGGCACTTCGCGGGGGTGCTCACCGTTGTCGCGAAGCTTCTGCATCTGACCCGTCCGAACGTTGCGCTGTTCGGCGAGAAGGATTTCCAGCAGCTCGTGCTGATCCAGGCGATGGCGGACGACCTGGATTTCGGGGTGCGCGTGGTCGGGGTCCCGACCGTCCGCGAGGACGACGGGCTGGCCCTGTCCAGCCGCAACCGGTACCTGTCGCCGCATCAGCGGGCCTCGGCGCTCGCCTTGAGCCGGGCGCTCGCGGCGGGTAGCGCGGCCGCCGCCGGCGGTCCCGACGCGGTGCTGGCCGCCGCCCGGGCCGTGCTCGACAGCGAGCCGGGCCTGCGAGTGGACCGACTCGACCTCGTCGACTCCACCACCCTCCTACCAGCCTCGTCGGGGTCCTCGCGGCTGCTGGTCGCAGCCTTCGTGGGGACCACCCGCCTGATCGACAACGTTGCCGTCCCGTTGCCCCGGCTGGACGGCCAGCCCCCATCCGCCCTTGCTGCATCGCCCGATGCATCCCCGCGAAAGGCCTGACCGCCCGTGTTCCGCACCATGATGAAGTCGAAGATTCACCGCGCGACGGTGACACAGGCCGATCTGCACTATGTCGGGTCCGTCACCGTCGACGAAGACCTGATGGAGGCAGCCGATCTGCTGGTCGGGGAGCAGGTCGCGATCGTGGACATCAACAACGGGGCGCGGCTGGAGACTTATGTGATCCCGGGTCCGCGGGGGACGGGCGTTATCGGTATCAACGGCGCCGCCGCCCGCTGGGTTCACACCGATGATCTCGTCATCCTGCTGTCCTACGCCGCGATGACGGATGCGGAGGCCCGCGTCTACCGGCCCCGAGTCGTATTCGTGGACGCGTCCAACCGCGTCGTCGGCATGGGCAGCGACCCGGCGCAGGACCTGCCGAACGACAGCTCGACCGTCCGCGGCGACATCGTCTACGGGCCGGCCGCTGCGCGGGTCCACCACGGCCCCGGCGCGTGAGCGGCTCCGCAGTTCGGGTTCCCCGCCGCCTGCTCGCGCCCGCCGCCGGCTGGACCGTCGACGCCGATGTCATCGTCGTCGGGTCCGGGATCGCAGGGCTGACCGCCGCCCTGCATCTGCGGCGCACCGGTGCCCGCGTGCTCATCGTCACAAAGGATCTGCTTGACGCCGGGTCGACGCGGTGGGCCCAGGGCGGCATCGCTGCTGCCGTCGGCCCAGGGGACACCCCCGAGGAGCACATGCGCGACACGCTCGTCGCAGGCGCCGGGCTGTGCGATCCCGAGGCGGTGCGGGCGCTGGTGACCGAGGGTCCGGGCCTCGTACGGGAGCTCGTCGAGATCGGCACGGCCTTCGACCGGGACGCGCAGGGGGATCTCGTCCTGACCCGTGAGGGCGGGCACCTTCGCCGCCGCATCGCCCACGCGGGTGGGGACGCGACCGGGCTGGAGATCGAGCGGGCCCTGCTTGTGGCGGTCAGCGCCGACCCGGGGATCGAGGCGATCGAGCACGCGCTCGTGCTCGATCTGCTGTGCGGGCCCGCGGGCCAGGCGGCCGGGGTGACCCTGCACGTCCTGGGAGAGGGCACGCGCGACGGTGTCGGGGCCGCCAGGGCGCCCGCGGTCGTGCTCGCCAGCGGCGGGATGGGCCAGATCTACTCCTCGACGACCAACCCGCAGGTTGCCACGGGCGACGGTGTCGCGCTGGCGATGCGGGCCGGCGCCGAGGCCACCGACCTCGAATTCATCCAGTTCCACCCCACCGCTCTCTGGCTGGGCCGGGCCAGCACGGGCCAGCAGCCGCTGGTCAGCGAAGCAGTGCGCGGCGAGGGCGCGACGATCGTCGACGGGAGCGGCGTGCGGGTGATGGCCGGCGTTCATCCGCTGGAAGATCTGGCCCCGCGCGACGTGGTCGCGAAGGCGATGGCCCGGCGAATGGCCGAGGCCGGGCTCGACCACCTCTACCTGGACGCGCGGTGCCTGGGTGCACAGTTCCCGCGGCGGTTCCCCACGATCACCGCAAGCTGCCTTGCCGCCGGAATCGATCCGGCCCGGGAACTGATCCCGGTGGCGCCGGCGGCGCACTACGCCTCCGGCGGCGTCCGCACCGACTTGCGCGGGCGGACGAGCCTGCCAGGGCTCTACGCCTGCGGCGAGGTCGCCTGCACTGGTGTGCACGGGGCGAACCGGCTTGCCTCCAACAGCTTGCTCGAAGGCCTTGTCTTTGCGGCGCGGCTGGCTGCGGATCTGGCAGCCGGGCTGCCCCCCCGGGTGCCTCCTACCCCGGCGCGCGAGCCTGCCGGTCTGCTGGAGGCGCCGGTCCGGGCGGAGCTGGCTGCGACGATGAGCGCCGGTGCCGGCGTGCTGCGCAGTGCGGAAAGCCTCGCCGCCACCGCCGCCGAGCTGGCCGAGCTGGCGCGGCGGGCCAGCGCCGACCCCTGCCCGGAGACATGGAGTACGACCAACCTGCACACCGTGGCGAGTGCGCTGGTCGACGCGGCGACCCGGCGGGAGGAGACGCGCGGTTCGCACTGGCGCGAGGATTTCCCGGCGCTTTCGCCGGCCTGGCTCGGGCATATCGTCAGCACCGTGGCATCCGACGGCGGGCTCGATGCTCGGTTCGAGGCGGCCGGCCGCCGGGAGGCCTCGCTGACGGGCGCGGCCCGGGCCCCGTGGTGAGCGCCCCGGGCGGCCCGGGCGACGACGGGCCCCCCGACCTGAGCCACCGGTACAGCCGAGCCGTGGCCGCGGCCGGCCTTGATCCGGAGAAGGTGTCGGCGCTGGTGCGGGCCGCGCTGGCCGAAGACCTCGGCATCGGCACCGGCGACCCGCATGCCGGTGTGGACGTCACAAGCGCGGCGACGGTCCCGGCAGATCTCGTTGCAACCGCTGATGTGACCTCGCGTGGGCACGGGGTGCTCGCCGGCCTGCCCCTGGTGGCGCTCCTGCTCGTCGAGGAGGCGGCGGCGTCGGTGGCGCTGCACGCCACCGACGGCGACCGGGTGCAGCCCGGTGATGTGGTGTTGACGGCGACCGGGCCCGCGCGCCGGCTCCTGACCGTCGAGCGGACCATGTTGAACCTGCTGTGCCGCCTGTCCGGGGTGGCGACCCTCACCCGGCGGTGGGTGGACGCGGTCGAGGGCACCGCCGCGTCGATCCGTGACACCCGCAAGACCACACCGGGCCTGCGGGCTCTGGAGAAGTACGCGGTTCGCTGCGGGGGCGGGGTCAATCACCGGATGTCGCTGTGTGACGCCGCACTCGTCAAGGACAACCACGTCGAAGCGGCCGGGGGGATCCGGCGGGCCTTCCAGGCTGTGCGTGACGCGTTCCCCGGCCTGCCCGTCGAGGTGGAGTGCGACACGGTGGACCAGGTCGCCGAAGCCGTCGGCGCGGGCGCCGACCTCATCCTGTGCGACAACATGTCTCCTGCGCACCTGCGCGCGTGCGTCGACATCGCCCGCCCGGCCGGGGTGAGGCTGGAAGCCAGTGGGGGTTTGAGCATCGAGTCCGCCGCCGCGGTGGCAGCCACGGGCGTGGATTTCCTGGCGGTTGGGGCCCTCACCCACTCCGCCCCGGTGCTCGACCTCGGCCTCGACCTGCGTCCGCTGGACGGTCGTGACGGCCGTGGCGGGGCGTGAGCCGTGCTGCTCGCAGTCGACATCGGCAACACGCACACGGTTCTGGGGGTCTTCGAGGGCCAGCGGCTGGTGGATTCCTGGCGGCTGAAGACCGACGCGCGCGACACGGCCGACGAGCTCGCTCTGGTCTACCGGGGCCTGCTGACCAACGTCGGTGTGTCGGCGATTTCAGCCTGCTCGACAGTGCCGTCCGTGCTGCGCCAGGTGCGCTCGATGTTCGCCCGCTACTACCGCGACGTGCCCGCAGTGATCGTGGAGCCTGGGGTGCGGACCGGCGTCCCGATCCTGATCGACAATCCGAAGGAAGTCGGGGCCGACCGGGTCATGAACACCCTGGCCGCCTTCCACCTGTTCGGCGGCCCGGCGATCGTCGTCGACTTCGGGACGAGCACCAACTTCGACGTGGTGAGCCCGCGCGGCGAGTTCCTCGGGGGCGCGCTGGCGCCGGGGATCGAACTCAGCCTCGACGCCCTGGCTGCGCGGGGCGCCCAGCTTCGCAAGGTCGAGCTTGTGCGGCCGCGGTCGGTCATCGGCAAGAGCACTGTCGAAGCACTGCAATCGGGCATGCTGTATGGGGTCGCCGGCCAGGTCGACGGGCTCGTGCGGCGCATCACGCGGGAGCTTGGCCCGCCCGGCACGAGGGTCGCGGTCATCGCGACGGGTGGCCTCGCACCTCTTGTCCTACGGGAGAGCGAGACGCTGCACCATCACGAGCCCGATCTCACGCTGATCGGGCTGCGACTGGTCTTGGAAAAGCAGACGGGGCATCGCGAGTGAGCGGGACCGCGGCAGAACCAGCCCAACCCCGGACACCAGCCCAACAGACACCAGCCCAAC
>JADGOW010000207.1 GCA_017882765.1 Frankiaceae bacterium | reverse complement strand
TGCCCCTGGCGCCGCTGCCCCTGGCGCCGCTACCCCTGGCGCCGCTACCCCGGAAGCCGCTGCCCCTGGCAGCGCTGCCCCTGGCAGCGCTGCGGCCGCGTGGGTGCCCCCCTCCTGGGACGAGATCGTGCGCGATCACTCGGCACGGGTCTACCGCCTGGCGTACCGGCTGACCGGCAATGCCCACGACGCCGAGGACCTCACCCAGGACGTGTTCATCCGGGTCTTCCGCTCCCTGGACAGCTACAGCCCTGGCACGTTTGAAGGCTGGCTGCACCGCATTACGACCAATCTGTTCCGCGACCGCATGCGCCGGAAGGCAAGGATCCGCTTCGACGCGCTGCCCGAGGACGCGGAGCGGGTGGTGGGGCCGGAACGCAGCCCGGAGGCCCTGTACGCCGATCGCCACCTCGAGGCCGACGTCGAGGCGGCCCTGAATTCGTTGCCCGCCGATTTCCGCGTGGCGGTTGTCCTGTGCGACATCGAGCAGCTGTCCTATGAGGAGATCGCCGACGTGTTGCACGTGAAGCTCGGGACCGTGCGCAGTCGCATCAGCCGCGGTCGCACCATGCTCCGCCGGTCGCTGTCGACGCGGTCTCCGGGGCTGAGCCCGGGAGGTGCGCCGACATGAGCAGGCACCTGGGTGACCTCGCTGCGGCGTTCGTGGACGAGCAACTCGACGCCCATGAGCGGGCCCGGGTGCTGCGGCATCTAAGCGCTTGCGCGCGCTGCGCGGCCGAGGTTGAGGCGCAGCGGCAAGTGAAGAAGCGCCTCGGCGGCCTTCGGCCGCCTGCCGTACCGGCCGTTCTGGCCGCCCGGCTTCTCGACGTGCCGAATACGCAGCACGTACCCGAAGACACCCTCCCGGGTGACACCGACCCGGCAGGGGAGGGCGCCGCTGGGGCGGGCGCGGCTGGTGTCTCCCACACAGTCGCGACCGGGGCACCTGCGAGTGTGCGCCCGTCGGCCCCCGGCGAGCGGCCGCCGCCACGGCCCTCGACCGGGGGTGGACCACCCGGAAAGCCCGGCGGCGCCGGGTCGCGCGCCCGGACGCGGCGACGACGCATCCGCACGATCGTGCTCAGCTCCGCCTCGGCGCTGGTCCTGTGCATGGGCGTGTTCGGGGTTGCCTTCGCGGTGGGGGGCGCGCCCCCGGGGGGACCTCCGGTCGCCCCGCCGATGCCGGCGTACGTGGCCCAGCACGCGAGCGTCAGCAACGACGTGCCCTTGAGCGACCCCGCACTGACCACTGTCACGTCGATGGTCCTGCCGTGATGCTTGCCCATGCCCGGCGCCTGCCGGCTGTCCGCGGTCGGGTGGCCACGCTGGTTGCCCTGGCGGCCATCGGCGCGGTCGTCCTGCCCGGATCGGTGGCGACAGCGAAGGTGGTCAACCACGTCCCGGAGACGAACCCGGATGCGCTCAACCTGCTGGTCCGAGGGGCCCGCGCAGAGCGCGCGCTGGCCTACTCGGGGGAGCAGAAGGTCGTGGTGTACGGGCAGGCGAGCATGCGCGCCTGCCTGGTCGCTGTGCGCCACAACCCTGGGGACGGCGTGACGGTCACTGTCGTGAAGCCCGAACTGTCAGGCGTGAGCTCCACCAGCGCGGGAATCCCGGCAGTGCACGAGCCGGACGAGGCGCTGCCAGCGGGGATGCTGCCGCAGCTCGGCGACGGGACCATGCAGGCAATGGCCACCAACTACACCGCCACCCTGCTGGGTCGCGGTGCTGTCGCCGGGCGGCCGGTTCAGGGCGTGGAGTTGCATCGCCATGACGGAGGTCGAAGCGCCGCAGTGTGGCTCGACTCCGCCACTGCGCTTCCCCTGCAGCGTGAGGTGTATCGCGTGGACGGGGCGCTGGTGGCGAGCAGTACGTACACGTCCATTTCGTATCGGTCCACCGCACCCACCGCGACGCCGTATACCGAGCCTGCGCTGGGGCGCACGTACTCGGCTGAGCAGCTCGGGGAGCTGAGGGCGGCCGGCTGGCAACTGCCAGAAGCCTTCCCCGGTGGTCAACAGCTCTTCGACGCCCATCTGCGGGGCAGCGGCGCTGATGCCCTCCTGCAGCTCACCTACAGTGACGGCCTGTCCGCCCTCTCGGTCTTCGAGCAGCCAGGCTCGCTCGATTCGGCCGCCCTGTCCGGCTGGCACCAGTCGACGCGGGGCGGCGGCCAGGTCTGGGATGGTCCTGGCGTGCCAGAGCGGGTCGCCTGGTCAGCGGCCGGGTACGTGTACACGGTGGTGGCCGACGACCCGGGGCAAGTTGACGTGGTTGTGGCGACTCTGCCGCACAGCCCGGCTGCGGACGGCGTGTGGGATCGGATTCAGCGGGGGCTGAACCGGGTGGGGTCCTGGTTCAACCCCCTCGAGTGAGCCGGCCGGCCCCAGCGCCGGGTCGCGTTCCCGCCCCTCCCTCTTGCGTGGGTGGCCCCGCGCGCTGAGGCCGCCGGCCAGGCGGCCACCTCGTCCTGCTAGCTTTACCGGAAGACAACACGGCCGAACGTACCGTGGAGGCTGTTCTCGTCCGGCCCCGCGGGAGGATGGCGTGACCCAACACAGCGACGGCGCGCCGTCCCCCGACGGTTGGGGGGGCGAGGCATCGCCTGCTGACGCGCCTGCCGGCTCTCCCCCCGAAGCGCCTGCCGGCTCGGTCCCCCAAGCGCCGGTTGGCCCTCCCCCCGAAGCGCCTGCCGGCTCGGTCCCCCAAGCGCCGGCTGGCCCTGCCCCGGCAGCGCCCGACCAGGCCTGGCGAGGGGGCAGCGACCCATACGCTCCGCCGGGTGGGTACGGGGCGGCCGCGCCTGCGGGTGGTCAGGCCCCGGTCAGCTACGGGGCACCGGCCGCCTACGGCGGGTACGGTGGCGAGGCCGCGGACGCGCCGCCGGGTGGGTACGCCGCCCCCGCTGGATACGGCGGCCCAGCCGAATCCGGCTACGGCGGCCCAGCCGGTTACGGGGGCGGCCCCGGTTACGGGCAGGGACCGCCTCCTCCCGGTTACCCCCAACCGACCTACCCGCGCCCGACTCTTGGGAGCCCGCAGCGCGGGCCGGAGTACATCCCGGGTGCCGGCGGGGCCACCTCCCCCTCCGGCCCGAACTACGCCCCCCCCGGAACCGCGCTGCAGGTGACGACTTCCCGGCGGCGGTGGGGCCCGCTCGTCGCGCTGGCCCTCGGCGCGGCTCTCATCGGCGGCGGGGCCGGTGCTGCGGTGACGGCCGCCATGGATGACACATCCACGTCGTCTCCGGCGCCGGTGTTCACACAGGGGACCGACACCCCGGTCGACGGCAGGCCGAATTCGGTGACCTCGATCGCCAAGAAGGTGCTGCCGAGCGTCGTGACCGTGAACGTCAGGGGGAATGGCGGGTCAGGCAACGGCTCGGGAGTGATCATCACCTCTGACGGCTACATCCTGACCAACAACCACGTGACGGCTGTGGCGGCTGACGGCGGCTCGATCCGCGTGGACTTCTACAACGGCAAGGAGGGCGTCCCCGCGTCCATCGTGGGCAGAGACCCGAAGAGTGACCTCGCGGTCCTGAAGGTCTCCGGGCTCTCGAACCTTCCCGCAGCGACGCTGGGCAAGAGCAGCAGCCTGCAGGTGGGCGACCCCGTCATCGCGATCGGGGCTCCGCTGGATCTGTCGAGTACCGTGACGACCGGCATCGTCAGCGCACTCAACCGCGACGTGACGGTCCCGGGGGAAAACGGCGGGCGCAACGTCATCATCGGCGCCATCCAGACCGATGCCGCGATCAATCCCGGTAACTCCGGCGGCGCTCTCGTCGACGGTCTCGGTCAGGTAGTGGGCATCAACACCGCCATCGCCACCGGCGAGGGTAGTAACGGCTCGATTGGCCTCGGGTTCGCCATCCCCATCGACTATGCGAAGTCGATCGCAGACGAGATTATCCGTACCGGCCACGCCACCCACCCCTACATCGGGGTGACTGCCTCCACGGTGACGGCAGACGAAGCCCAGGCCAATGGGGGGTCACAGGGGGCCCAGGTCCAGACGGTCGTGCCGGGCGGGCCCGCCGCGGATGGGGGGCTCCGCCGCGGCGATGTCATCACGAAGGTGAACGACACGACGATCCAGAACGTGAACGATCTGATCGCAGCCACTCGCCTGCACAAAGTCGGCGACGTGGTCCGGGTGACCTACGAGCGTGACGGGCAGTCGCACACCGACGACGTCACTTTGGAGGAGGCGCCCTCCGAGTAACCTGTTACGAAGAAGGACGGAGCGCGCTGTGATCTTTGGCGATGTGGGCAGCGGCGAGATCCTGCTGCTGGCGCTTGTGGCCGTCTTCGTCTTCGGGCCCGACCGCCTGCCCAAGTTGGCCAGGGATCTCGGTCGGGCTTTGCGCCAGGTGCGCGGCATGGCCACCAGCGTCCGTGACGACATCCGCGACGAGGTTGGGCCGGAGATCGCAGATTTCGATCTCTCCACTCTCAACCCGAAGACGTTCGTAACCAAGCATCTGTTCAGCGACGAGGACACCATCTCGCTGGACAAGGCCCCGCCGGTCAAGGCGTCGCCGTCCAACGGCGGCGGTGCAGCCGCAAACCGCGACACTGCGGCGTCCGGGCGCGGCGGTTCGTCGCTCAGCAAGTCGCCGGGGCCCCGCCGTTCGGCGAGCGGGCGCGGGTCGTCCAACAGGGGCCCGTCCGGCGGATCGCGGTCTGGCGAGACGCCCTACGACAGCGACGCCACGTAGTGGGGCTGGCCCGTCTGGGCTGAGCCCCGCCGACACACACTCACACCACAGTGAGGATGTAGGCGAGCCCGGCCAGGGAATCTGACCCTTCACACCACCGGCCCCAACAGGTGCCTTGGTTAGGATTTGTCGATTGCCGGGCCGGGCTCGCCTACACGCGACCGGACGGGCGTCCGTGACCTAATAGGAGCCTGTCCCAAGAGGCCCGTCACTGTGTTGT
>JADGOW010000052.1 GCA_017882765.1 Frankiaceae bacterium | reverse complement strand
AAGCCGAACCCGACGACGATCCAGGCCTTGGCACCGTTGATCGTGGTGCCGACGAACAGGACCGCGGCCAGGCCGACGAGCGAGGCGACGTAGACGATCGGCGCATACGCCCGTAGGTACCTGTAATCGATCATCGCAACCACGATCGCGAGACCGATCCCGATCACGAGGTTGACGAGGTGGCGCTTGAGGTAGAGCTGCGGGTCGGCGCCCACGTCCTCCTGGCGCTGCTTGGTCGCCGACCAGACCAGCAGCGCGCCGAGCACCGACAGCGCCAGGACGGCGAGCAGCAGCACCCAGTCGACCCGCAGCAGCCAGGACTGGTGGCGGGAGCGGCGCGAGTTGATCCGGGCGAAGTCACCGCGCTGGGCGGGCAGGGCGCGAATCATGCCCAGACTCATCGACAGCACCGCCTCATCGCTCGCACCGCCCGCCGGGCGCGGGTGGGGGGGCCACCGAGCCGTCCGGACGCTGGCACGGCAGGCTGGCGGGTTCCTGTCCCGCGGGCAGCGCGGCGTCCCTGTTGATGCCGTAGATCCCTTCCCAGACCTCGCGGACGGCAGGGGCCGCGAACTTCGCGCCCTGCCCCGACTTGGGGATGACGACCAGCACGACGTACCGGGGGTTGTTCACCGGGCCGAAGGAGGCGAACCAGGAGATGTCGCCGTCAGAGTAGGTTTCGGCGGTTCCCGTCTTGCCCCCGAGAGGGAGCACGTTGAGGGGGAACCCGCCGAAGGTCCCGGACGCCGTGCCCGACGTGACGACCCCGGCCAGCGCGTCCCGGATGTAGGACAGCGTCTCCGGGGCCACCGGCAGGTGCCCCATGACCACCGGCTTGGTCTGCTGCGTGACCTTCCCATCCGGCCCGATGACCGCCTTGACCAGCCGGGGCGACAGCACCGTCCCGCCGTTCGCGATGGCGGCGTAGGCGACGGCCAGCTGCAGTGGCGACACGTCGACGACGTTCTGCCCGATCGCGAACTGGGTGGCGTCACCACCGCGGTAGAGGTACCCGTCAGCACAGTTCTCGCTCGCGAGCTTGGTCAGGTAGGCCGCCCGCCCCGGGTCACGCTCCTCCGGGTAGCCGGTCTTGGCCCGCCGGCAGTAGGTGTCCTTCATCTGATCCCACAGCGCCTGCCGCGACTCCCGGTCCGTGACCAGCCCGGACGTCTCACCCGGCAGGTCGATGCCGGTGGGCCGGCCCAGACCGAAGGCCCGCGCCATCTTGGAGAACCACTCGTTGGGCGGCGCGCTGGGCCCCTGGCCGCGCCGGAGGCCGCCGTCCTGCAGCCACGCGTCGTAGGCGAACTTGTAGAAGACG
Source organism: Frankiaceae bacterium (assembly GCA_017882765.1). GTDB lineage: Bacteria > Actinomycetota > Actinomycetes > Frankiales > Frankiaceae > JADGOW01. The sequence goes on along the minus strand of JADGOW010000052.1, from coordinate 14,281 downwards.
GTGTCGCAGGACGCGACGAGCGCCTGGTGCAGCGTGATGCTCCCGAGCGCCTCGCTGTCGAAGTTGTGGAACGACGTGTTGCCGACCTGCAGGTCAGAGGGGCAGTCGTAGAGGGCGTCGCCGGTCGCGCCCATGTTCGTCATGGCGGTCGCGGCAGACACAATCTTGAAGGCGGAGCCTGGAGGGTAGGCCCCCTCCAGGGCCCGGGAGATCAGCGGCGTCCCGGCCGCGGGGTCGAGCAGGTGCTGGTAGTTGGCCGCTGAGATCCCGCCGACGAATTGCGACGGGTCGTACCCGGGAACGCTGGCCAGCGCGACGACCTGGCCCGTCTGTGCGTCCAGGACGACACCTGCGGCGTTGTCGGCGGGTTTGTGCTCGGCACGCGCCCGGTCGATGCCGTGCTGAAGGGCGTCCTCGAGCACCTTCTGCACCTTCGCATCCATCGACAGGACGAGGGTGGAGCCCCCGACCGGGGGCTTCTCGCTCATCACCTTCGACAGGCGCCCGAACCGGTCCACCGACACGCGCTTGACGCCGTCGTGACCGCGCACAACGGTGTCGTAGGACGCCTCCAACCCTGACCGGCCCACCAGCACGCCGTTCAGATCCGGGTTCTTGGCAACCTCGTCCTGGGACGCCGGGGACAAGTACCCGACCGTGTGGGAGGCGAGCGACCCGAACGGGTAGGTCCGAACGGCCCTGACCTCCGCCGCCACGCCCGGGTAGTCCTCCGGATGCTCGATCACCGTGAGCGCCCGCTGGGAGGAAACGTCGTCGGCGATAAGCACCGGCTGATACGGGGAGCCGTTCCAGCAGGGCTGCCCGACCGTGGCGGTACACAGCCGGATGCGCTTGGCGAGATCCTGCGGCTTCTGTCCGAGCAGCGCCCCGACCCGCGCCAGCACTGCGCGCCCCGAGTCGCGCTGGCGCGCCAGCGCCGACCGGTCGACCGTGATGACCAGCGTGGTGCGGTTCTCCACGAGGGGACGGCCCACGTCGTCGACGATCAGGCCGCGTACCGCGGGCGTGACGACCTCCCGGATCGAGTTGCCCGCCGCGACCTCGTTGTAGTGGCTGCCCTCCATGACCTGGAGGAACCACAAGCGCGCACCCAGGGTGATCAGCATCGAGAGAACCAGAACTCGCAGCACGCCGATGCGCAGCCGGCGCCTGCGGCGGACCGGCGGTCGGGCGACACTGGGCAGGCCGGCCTCCGGCCGCTTCGGTTGGAAGCGCTGCTCTTTGCTGGAAAGCACCCTGGCCCCCTGCCCTAACGCCGCTCGGCCCGCGCGGGATCCAGCCTGCGGAACAAGGCTGCGATCACCGGGAACAGGAGCGGCGTCAGCACGAGAGAATAGAGGGCCATGGACACAGCCCGGCCTGCCACGTCGTCGGGCGCGACCCGAGGGTCGCCCATCAGGGCACCGCACAGGGCGAACATCCCGACTGCAGCCCCGCACGCGGCGGCCGCGGTCGCCAGCGGAACCAGCACGGACCGATCGACATCGCGGCTGAGCATCCCCGCCGCGTAGCCGACCAGGCACAGGACGAGGGCCAGGCGCCCGAGGGTGTGGTCGGACAGCAGGTCGGCGAGCAGTCCGATGCCGAAACCGAACGACGCGCCCCACATCGGGCCTTGCAGGACGGCGACGCAGGCCAGCGTGATGACCACCAGATCCGGCCGGCCGAGCGGCAGATCCAGCTGTCCGACCAGGGTCAGCTGCAGGAGCAGCGCCAGCACGAGCAGCATCCCGCTGATGACCACCGCGAAGGCTCTCACCGACTCGGCACCGCCCCCGCGGCAGGGGCCGCCTGGGCCGGCTGGGCCGGCTGGGCCGGCTGGGCCGGCTGGGCCGGCGGCGCCGGAGCGGGGGGCGGCTTGGGGGGGGCGACCGGCCGGGGTGTCAGCAGGCGGTCGCCAGGATTGGTGGCCGGTTTCGCCACGACAATGCTGACGAGGTCCACGCTGCCGAACGAGACGAACGGCCGGACTTCCGCGAGCCGAGCCAGCCCCGAACCGCCGTCCCGCAGCCGCGTGACCGTGCCGATCGGGACCCCCGCCGCGTAGTCGGCGCTGCCGAAGGTCACGAGGCGGTCGCCCGGCTCCACCCGCTGACCCGCGTCGTAGAGCGTGAACAGCAGCTCGCCAGGGCGCTCCCCGTCCACCTTGCCCAGCGCCTGGCTGCCCTCCAGCCGGGCGCCGATGTGACTTGTCGGGTCACAGGCGAGCCGCACGACCGAGGTCGTGGCGCCGACGCGCACCGTGGACCCGACCAGCCCGTCGGAGTTGATGACGAGCATGCCCGGCCGCACGCCGGTGTCGCTGCCGGCGTCGACGGTCACGGTCCACTCCAGGCCCAGTTGGTCGTCGGTGGCCATGATCCGGGCCGGGACGATCGTGTAACCGCCCTTGTCGGCCACGAGGCGCAGTCGGGACAGGGCCGCCGCCTGGCGTCGCGCATCCCGCAGCTGGGCGAGCTGTTGGTTGGCGTCCGCGAGCTGCTGGGACAGTTGCTCGGCGCGCCGGCGGTCGCGACCGGCGTCCTCTATCGACGACAGCGCATTCGAGATGGGCGAGGTGATCGTCGACACGCCCCTCTCGACGCGACCGGCAACCGAACTGACGCCGGAACGCAGGCCCGAGAGAATCCCGCCGTCACTGCGGTAGTCCAGCGTGATCAGCAGGAAGGCGGCAGCCACCAGGACGACGAGCAGCAGCCGGCTGCGGCGCGTGTCACGCACGGTTTCACCGCCTCCTTGCGTGTCCTCGGCACCCGATGGCCGCTCTAGGCTGCCGACCCCCCAAAGGTCACGGGATGGCTACCGTCTTGTCTCGGAGTTGAGCACCTGCTGCAGCGCCTCGAACTCCTCTACGCAGCGGCCGGCGCCCAGGGCCACGGAATAGAGCGGATTTTCAGCGATGTTGATGGGCATCGCGGTCTCATGACGCAGCCGCTCGTCGAGGCCGCGTAACAAGGCGCCACCGCCGGTGAGCACAATTCCGCGGTCCATGACATCGCCGGACAGCTCGGGTGGGCATTTGTCGAGGGTCGACTTGACCGCGTCGATGATGGCGTTGATCGGTTCCTCGATGGCCTTGCGAATCTCCTCGGCGCTGACAATGATCGTCTTTGGAAGCCCGCTGACCAGATCCCGCCCGCGAATCTCCGCTGGGGGTTCGTCGGGCATGGGGAACGCCGAGCCAATGGACATCTTGATTTCCTCGGCGGTCCGCTCGCCGAGCATCAAGCTGTACTCCTTCTTGACGTAAGAAATGATCGCCCCGTCCAGTTCGTCGCCGGCGGTGCGGATCGACTGGCTCGCGACAATCCCGCCCAGCGAGATGATCGCGACCTCCGTGGTCCCGCCACCGACGTCAACGATCATGTTGCCGGTCGGCTCGTGGACGGGCATCCCCGCGCCGATGGCCGCGGCCATCGGCTCCTCGACGATGTAGACCCGGCGCGCGCCGGCCGCGTACCCGGCCTGCTTCACGGCGCGCTGTTCCACCGCGGTGATCCCGCTCGGGACGCATACGACCAGGCGGGGCTTGGCGAAGTGGCGCCGGCGGTGCACCTGCTGGATGAAGAAGCGCAGCATGCGCTCCGTGGTGTCGAAGTCAGCGATCACGCCGTCCTTGAGGGGACGGACCGCGACGATATTGCCGGGCGTGCGCCCGATCATCCGTTTGGCCTCGGTCCCCACAGCCACAATGCCGGTCGTCGCCTTGTTGATGGCCACCACGGAGGGCTCGTTGAGCACGATGCCCTTCCCGCGGACGTAGACGAGCGTGTTGGCAGTGCCAAGGTCGACAGCCATGTCGCGACCCAGGAAAGCAAGGGATCGGGCCATGTAGTGCGGGACCTCTCGTTTGGTGGGAGCGAAGCGCCGCCATCGTAAGGGGCGAATGGGTACTTGACGGTCAGGTTAGGCCGGGGAAGAAGAGGGAGATTTCCCGCACCGCGGACTCCACGGAGTCGGATCCGTGGACGAGGTTCTCCTCGAGCAAGAGCGCGAAATCGCCGCGGAGCGAGCCTGGAGGCGACGCGAGCGGGTCGGTGGCCCCCATCAGGTTCCGGACCGAGGCCACGGCGCGGGACCCCTCGGCCACGACCGCCACGAGCGGACCGCTGGTGATGAAGTCGACCAACTCCCCGAAGAACGGCTTGCTCGCATGCTCGGCGTAGTGCTGCTCCGCCGTCCCGCGGTCGAGCGTGCGCAGCTGAACCGCCGCGAGGACCAAGCCCTTGCGCTCCAGGCGGGAGAGCACTTCGCCGACGAGGCCGCGGCGGACCCCGTCCGGTTTGACCAGCACCAAGGTGCGCTCAGCAGCCACGCTTCATCTCCTTGCCAGCACGGGCGACCGGTCGGTCTTTCGCGACCCTAATAGTTCGGACCCTAACTCGTTGCGGCGCCGGGGTTACCGGCACCCGCCCGCAGCATGCGCCGCGCCTCCCCGACCGTCACGATGGAGCCGGTGACGAGCACCCCGGCGCCCGGCCCGAACTCGTCTGCCAAGCCGACGGCGGTGTCGAGCGCGTCGGCGAGCCCAGGCCGGACCAATACCCGCTCCTGCCCGGCGACCGCGGCCGCGATCTCGCCGAGTTCGACCGCCGGAAGGCACCGGGGCGAGGAGTTCTGCGTCGTCACAAAGTTGTCGACAATCGGCTCGAGGGCCGCGAGTAGGCCCTCCGCGTCCTTGTCCGCGAGCACCCCCACCACCGCGACGAGCGCAGTGAACGAGAAGGCCTCGTCCACCCCGCTGGCGAGTGCCTGCGCGCCGGCCGGATTGTGGGCCGCGTCCACGAGGATGGTGGGCGAGCGGCGCACCACCTCCAGCCGTCCCGGCGAGTCCGCCCTGGCGAAGCCCTCGCGCACGAGCCCGTCATCGAGCGGGCCACGCTCCGCGCCCAGGAACGCCTCGACGGCTGCCAGCGCGCAGGCCGCGTTGTGCGCCATGTGCTGCCCGTACAGCGGCAGCACCACCTCGTCGTACCTGGCCGCCAGCCCTTGCAGCGACACCGCCTGGCCGCCGACGCCGACCCGGCGGTTGACGACGCCGAACTCGATGCCCTCGCGGGCGACCCGCGCGTCCACCTCGACGGCTCGGTGCAGCAGGGCCTGCGCCGCCGAGAGATCCTGCTGGGCGAGCACCACCGTGGCACCGGGGGCGATGATGCCGGCCTTCTCGGCAGCGATGTCTTCCAGGGACGTGCCCAGCAGCTCGGTGTGGTCGTAGGCGATGGGGGTCACCACGGCGACGCGGGCATCGAGGACGTTGGTCGCGTCCCAACTGCCACCGAGCCCGACTTCGATGACGCCGGCGTCGACCGGGGCGTCCGCGAAGGCGGCGAACCCCATCGCGGTCAGCAGCTCGAAGTAGGTCACCGGCTCCGCCGACCGGGAGTCCACGATCTCGACGTAGGGAATCACCTCGTCGTAGGTCCCGACGAACTGCTCCGCGGCCAGCGGCACGCCGCCCACGCAAATCCGTTCCTGTACCGACTCCAGGTGGGGGGAGGTGTAGCGGCCCGCCCGCAGGCCGAAGCTGTGCAGCAGTGAATCAATCATTCGTGCGGTGCTGGTCTTGCCGTTCGTGCCGGTGATGTGGATCGACGGGAAGCTGCGCTGCGGCTGCCCCAGCAGATCGACGAGCGCGTTGATACGCGTCAGGTCCGGGATCATCCGGTGCGGCTGGCGCCCGGCCAGAGCGCGCTCCACCCGCGCGAGAGCATCCTCTCCGGCAGGGTCACGCTCATTCGGATCGCGTCCCCGCAGGGGCCCGCTGGTCATTCCGACGGCAGCCTGTTGAGCAGCGCGGTGACCCGGTCGCTCTCGGCCTCTGCGTCGGCCTTGCGCTGACGGTGGCGCTCCACCACCGCCGCGGGCGCCTTGTCCAGGAAGCCCGCGTTGGACAGCTTCGCCGTGACCTGGCCGAGCTCGCGCCGGGAAGCCTCCAGCGCGCGGGACAGGCGGGCCCGCTCCGCCGCCACGTCGATGGCGCCGGACAGATCCAGCCCCAGGTGCGCGCCGGCGGCGTGCAGCGCCGGCCAGCCGTCGGGCACCGTCACGACCGCGGACACCCGCAGGTCGCAGAGCCCGCCGACGGTCTGCGCGTACGAGGTGAGCGCGGGGTCGGCGACGAGCACGGCGGGGACCGTCTGACCTGGGCGCAGCCCCTGTTCGGCGCGGAATCGCCGGACCTCCCGCACAAGCTCCTGGACCCGGGCGATCTCCGACTCGGCTGCGCCGTCGCGCCGGCCCGCGGGAGCCGGCCACGCCGCGGTCGTGACTGTGGGCTTGCCGGTGAGCGAAGTCCACAACTCCTCGGTGACGAACGGGATGATCGGATGCAGCATCCGCAGCAGGACATCGAACAGGTGTCCCAGCACAGCCTGCACTCGCGCGGCGTCGGAACCGCCGGCCCGCAGCGGCAGTTTCGACAGCTCCAGGTACCAGTCGCAGAGGTCGTCCCAGGCGAAGTGGTGGAGAAGGTCACAGATCTTGGCCCACTCGAACTGCTCGTACAGCTCGTCCACCTGGGCGGTGACCTCAGCGAGCCGGGACAGGATCCAGCGGTCGGCCGCCGTCCGGTCGGCCGGCAGCTCCGCATGCGGCTCCGCCCCGTGCAGCAGGGCGAACCGGGCCGCATTCCAGATCTTGTTGATGAAGTTGCGGCTGCCTTCGACCCACTCGGAGCTCACCGGGACGTCCACCCCTGGGTTGGCGCCGCGGGCCAGCGACCAGCGCAGGGCGTCCGCGCCGAACCGCTCGATCCAGTCCAGCGGGTCGACGACGTTGCCCGCCGACTTGCTCATCTTGCGGCCGCGGGCGTCCCGGATGAGACCTGTGATCGACACCGTGCGGAAGGGAACCTCGTTCTGCACGTACGTGCAGAACATCATCATCCGGACGACCCAGAAGAAGATGATGTCGTATCCGGTGAGCAGGACGTCCGTCGGGTAGTACCGGCGCAGATCCTGCGTGTCGTCCGGCCAGCCGAGCGTGGACGCCGGCCACAGCGCCGAGGAAAACCAGGTGTCGAGGACGTCCTCGTCCTGCCGCCAGCCCTCGCCCGCGGGGCCAGCCTCGTCGGGCCCGGGGACGACCGTCTGCCCGTCCGGGCCGTACCAGACGGGGATTCGGTGGCCCCACCACAACTGCCGGCTGATGCACCAGTCGTGCATCGAGTCGACCCAGTCGAAGTAGCGCTGGGCCATCTCCGGCGGGGAGAAGGTGGTCTCGCCCCGCCGAACGGCGTCGCCAGCACGCTTGGCCAGCGGACCGACCCGAACGAACCACTGCAGTGACAGCCGCGGCTCGACGATCGTCGCGCACCGGGAGCAGTGACCCACCGAGTGCACATACGGGCGGCGCTCGGCGACGAGGAGCCCCTGCGCACGAAGCGCGGCCACGACGGCCGGCCGGGCCTCGAAGCGGTCGAGTCCCTGGAACGGCCCGGGGACCGTGATGTTCGCCCGCTCGTCCATCATGACGACGGCAGGCAGGCCGTGCCGCTGCGCGATCTCGAAGTCGTTGGGGTCATGGGCCGGGGTGACCTTCACCGCGCCCGTCCCGAAGGACGCGTCGACGTGATCGTCGGCGATGACCGGGATGCGACGGTTGGTCAGCGGGAGCGCCACTTCCTGCCCGACGAGGTGGCGGTAGCGCTCGTCGTCGGGATGCACCGCGACCGCCGTGTCCCCGAGCATGGTCTCCGCCCGGGTGGTGGCGACCGTGATCGGACCGTAGGAGATCGAGATCAGCTCGCCATCGATCTCCCGGTGCTCCACCTCGATGTCGGACAGCGCCGTGTGGCAGCGCGGGCACCAGTTGATGATGCGCTCGGCCCGGTAGATGAGGTCGTCGTCGTAGAGGCGCTTGAAGATGGTGCGCACAGCCCGGGACAGGCCCTCGTCCATCGTGAAGCGCTCACGCGTCCAGTCGACGCCGTCCCCCAGGCGCCGCATCTGGCCCAAGATCTTGCCGCCGTACTCCGCGCGCCATTGCCAGACGCGATCGACGAATCCCTCCCGGCCGAGATCGTGGCGGGAGCGGCCCTCGCCCGCCAGCTCGCGCTCCACGACATTCTGGGTGGCGATCCCGGCATGATCCATGCCGGGCAGCCACAGCGCGTCATAACCCTGCATCCGGCGCCGGCGCACCAGGGCATCCATCAGCGTGTGCTGGAAGGCGTGGCCCATATGGAGGCTGCCGGTGACGTTCGGCGGCGGGATGACGATCGCGTAGGGCGTCTTGCCGCCGGCCGGGTCGGCTGTGAAGACGCCGGCAGCCACCCACTGCTCGTAACGCGACGACTCGACAGCTGCCGGAGAGTACGTCGTCGGGAGCGCCCGGTGGGGCTGGGAACCGGGCTCGGGCTGGTCAGGCGCCGGCCGGACGGGCGCAGGTTCGCCGGGCACAGGTTCGCCGGGCACAGGGCTCGCTGGCTCGACGACGCTCACATCTGCCGAGTCTAAGAACGCCCGCTTGGCAGAGCGGGACTACGGTCGTATCGCTTGTTTCGACCCGGCCCCGGTGGCGCAACGAACGGGGCAGGCTTTGGTGCGGCGGTGGCGAGGCAGGGACCGGGCAGGACACGATGGCGCGTGTGTCGGGTCGTCACCGGCCTTCCCGCGCCGCGCCGCGGTCGCGAGCGGCGCCGGCCGCGCTGGTAGGCCTCGCGCTCATCGCCGTCGGTGCCGGCGCCTTCTTCCTGGTGGGACCCGAATCTGGGGAGCGCAGCGGCTATCAGCCGCCGGCCATCACGCCGACGGCTACGACACACGCGTCGCGGCCCACAATGGCGGGGACGTCTGCGCCGCGGGCCCCTGCGCCACACGCGTCAACCTCGGCGCCGCCGGCCTCTGCGCCGCCGGCCTCTGCGCCGCGCGCGTCAGCGCCGCCGGACATGGGGGGCCAGGCGCCGACGACCGTCGTCATCAGGGCGGCCCGCGGCCCGGTCGTCGTGGGCGCCGTCAGTGTGGTGACCCGTACCGTGCTGTGGGCCGGTGTGCTGGACCAGGGCCGCACCGTGAGCGCGACGTCGGGCGCCGCCGGCGGGCAGGTCGCGTTGAGCCTGACCGACCCGTCCGCCGTTGACGTCGTGGTCAACGGCCAGCCCCGGCAGCTGACCGGCTCTGTCGGCCCGAACGGCCCGTTTCTCCTACCCTGAGCGGGGGCACGGTTTGGCCTGCCGGGGGCCGGGCGGGTGGATTCGGGACAGCGCCTCGTCATGACACGGCCGTCACGCCCTTTACGGGACAGCGGGCGCCAAGTGGAGCCAGGACGAGCGGCGCAGATGACTCCATTTGCAGCAGCAGGGGGCCGATGTGAGGGGAGACGACTCATTGGAGGCACCGCGTGACGAGCTCCGAGCACCCCACATCCGGTGGACGTCCCCTGGCTGTGACGGTCTTGCCCGGCGTCCCCCTCGACGCCCCACAGCCCAACCAGCTCCCCGCTCAGGACCATGCACCGGCGGTGCAGGCGCCGTTCGACCCGACGGAGTACGAGCAGACAGCCGGCTGGCTTCCCGCAGGAGGAATGCCGGAGCAGGTCGTGCCCCCGCAGGCGATGCCCTGGCCGCAGGCCGGCCCCGTGCCGCCCCCGGGACCCATGCCGCAAGCAGCGCTTCTGTCGCCCGACCCCGCTCTCCCAGGTCCGCAAACGGTTCCGTCCTTCGACAAGACGCCACCGTTGCCGCCCGCGTTCGCGCCGGCCTACGGCGCCCCTCCGCCCGCCAGCTTTGAGCCGGCCCAGCTGCTCCCCCCCGCGGCCACGGCAGCCGAGCCCCCGTCGGCCGGGCCGGCCCCCACAAGCGTCTGGGACGTTCCCAAGAACCCTGCCGGGGCCGCCCCCGCGGGGAACCCGGCCATGCCACCGCCCGCCGCCCCCCATGAAGGGGCGCCCCCGTCGACGAGTCGGCGGCGGCGACGGCACGCCGGCCGTCGCTCGAACTCGCGGCAGGCAGCCCCCGTCGAGCAGGCAGCCCCCGCAGGACTGGCCGGGCCGGCCGGACTGGCCGGGCCGGCAGACCCGTCTGGACCAGTGGCACCGGCAGATTCCACGTGCGGCGCGGCCGCCCCGACTTCATACTCGGCGAATCCCTTCGCCCCCGCAGTGTCAGCCCCGCCATCCCTGGCGCAGCCGATGATGGCACCGCCACCCGGGCCCGGGGTGCGGGCAGCCTTCGCGCCGCCGCCGACGATGGCACCGCCGGTCGGTGCCGGGCAGGACCACACCCCCGGCGTCCCGGACGCGCGGGACGCAGACACCGCAGCGCCGAAGCGCACCTCCTCCAAGCGGATCCTGGCGATCGCGCTAGGTGCCGTCGTGGTCGTGGCCGGCGGATACTTCGCGTACACGACCTTCCTCAGCGGAAGCGACGATGAGGTCGTGCCCATGCCCCAGCACCGGACCGCGACCCCGCGCCCGACCTCCCCGCTATCGTCGACGCCGGCGAAGCCGCCCGCCCCGAGCCCGGCCAAGACCCCGGCGCCCGCGCCGCAGCCGGCCGGCAGCATCAGCCTCCCGGCACGCATCGGGCAGCTGCAGCGGCAGACCGGTGCCGACGCAACGGCGCGGGAGGCTGGCATGCTCGACTGGATCCATCGCAGCATGCCGACAGCCCGCAACCCGGTCATGGGCCTGTACGGCCACCCGGCGTCGTCGGCCGTCGTGCTGGTCTACCGGACGAGCAAGGGCGCGCCCATCCCGACACCGGGCAAGATCACCAGGTACCCGGCGGGCCCGCAGGGCGGCGTTGTCGGGTGCGGGCGGGTGAGCGACGGCCCCGGCGTCCAATGCACCTGGGTGCACCCGCGTACCGTCGGTTCGATCCTGCTCCCTCAGGCCACGCAGCCGCAGGTGCTTGACTTGCTGCGCCAGCTTCGCGACTCCGTCGAGCCGTAACCGTTCAAGCCGTGACGCCAGCGTCCGCGGCCCACCACACAGCCGCACAAGATCGGTCCCTTTCGCCCTGTGAATGACGATTCAGAAACCGGGACAACTCGTCTCGGTGGTGACGATGTGTGCGGTGGAGGGGCTTGCCGCGGGGCTGCGGCACGAGAGGTCGGCTAACCGCGTCCGCCGCATGAGAGCCGCTGCCCTGAGTCTGCCGCGCTCGGCGTCAGGGCGAGTCGACCCCGCGGCGCGGCGCGCTGAGCTACGCCGACTTCTCGCGACGCTCGCCGCGCTTGGTGCCCACCTCGCGGGGCACGATCGTCGGGTTGACGTGCTCAAGCACGGCTTCCCTGGTGATGACGACCCGCGCGACGTCCTTGCGCCCGGGAATGTCGTACATCACAGACAGCAGGACCTCTTCCATGATCGCACGGAGGCCACGGGCGCCCGTGCCCCGCAGGATCGCCTGGTCGGCGATGGCCTCCAAGGCGTCCTGGCTGAAGTCCAAGTCGACGCCGTCGAGCTCGAACAGCCTCCGGTACTGCCTGACGAGCGCGTTCTTGGGCTCGGTGAGGATGCGGATGAGCGCCTCGCGATCGAGATTCGACACGAAGGTGATGACGGGCAGCCGCCCGACGAACTCCGGGATCATGCCGTACTTCAACAGATCCTCGGGCATCACGTTGGAGAAGATCTCACCGGTGTCGAGGTCACGCTTCGAGCGGATTACCGCGCCGAACCCCACCGCCTTCGACCCGGTACGCGATGAGATGATCTTCTCTAGCCCGGCGAAGGCACCGCCCACGATGAACAGCACGTTGGTGGTGTCGATCTGGATGAACTCCTGGTGGGGGTGCTTGCGCCCACCCTGGGGCGGGACGGAGGCCGTCGTCCCTTCAAGAATCTTCAGCAACGCCTGCTGGACGCCCTCACCGGAGACGTCCCGGGTGATCGACGGGTTCTCGCTCTTGCGAGCGATCTTGTCTACCTCGTCGATGTAGATGATGCCGGTCTCGGCCTTCTTGACGTCGTAGTCGGCGGCCTGGATGAGCTTGAGCAGGATGTTCTCGACGTCTTCACCCACATACCCGGCCTCGGTCAGGGCAGTGGCATCGGCGATCGCGAAGGGGACGTTCAGCATTCGGGCAAGCGTCTGAGCCAGCAGCGTCTTCCCGCACCCGGTGGGCCCCAACAGGAGGATATTGCTCTTGGCGAGCTCGACGTCGCCCTTCCCGGCCTCGGCGCCACCGCCCGCCTGAACCCGTTTGTAGTGGTTGTAGACGGCCACCGACAGCGTCTTCTTCGCCTGGTCTTGCCCGACGACGTAACTGTCGAGGAATTCATAGATCTCGCGCGGCTTGGGAAGCTCGTCCCACTTGAGCTCGCTGGACTCGGAGAGCTCCTCCTCGATGATCTCGTTGCAGAGATCGATGCACTCGTCGCAGATGTACACGCCCGGGCCGGCTATGAGCTTCTTGACCTGCTTCTGTGACTTTCCACAGAAAGAACACTTCAGCAGGTCACCGCCGTCACCGATGCGTGCCACCGAGGACCTTCTCCTTTGGTCGAAGCGACACTGTCGCCCATGTCATCGAGCCTGCTTCCGCGGCCCAGCTGCCAACCCCACCCTTGACCACACCTGCACGAACAGACCAACCGTTGCCTGCCTTCGACGCTACCCCTCCACCCGCGCCTACGGGAGTTCTATCGGCTCTCCGCGCCCATGGAAGAACGCCAGGTTGGCGCAACTTGGCCCCCAACTTCGCCCCCCAGCCCGGCCGGCTCACGAAACGGCCGACAACTTGCGGGTCTGAATCACTTCGTCGACCAGGCCGTAGTCCACAGCTTCCTTGGCGGTGAGGATCTTGTCGCGCTCGATGTCGGAGCGGATCTGCTCGACCTGCCGGCCGCTGTGCCGCGCGATCATTGCCTCGAGAAGCGCCCGCATCCGCAGGATCTCCCGGGCTTGGATCTCGATGTCGCTGGACTGGCCCTCGCCGCCGCCGCTGGGCTGGTGAATGAGGATGCGGGCATGCTCGAGCGCGTAGCGCTTCCCCTTCGTGCCGGCGGCGAGCAACACGGCGGCCGCCGAGGCTGCCTGCCCCATACAGATCGTCTGAATGTCCGGCCGCACGAAATTCATCGTGTCGTAGATCGCGGTCAACGCGGTGAACGAACCGCCCGGCGAATTGATGTAGAGGGAGATGTCCCGGTCCGGGTCCTCGGATTCAAGGTGCAGCAGCTGCGCCATGACGACGTTGGCGACGCCGTCATCGATGGGCGTTCCGAGGAAGATGATGCGGTCCTTGAGCAGGCGGCTGTAGATGTCGAAGGACCGCTCACCGCGGCTTGTCTGCTCGATGACGTACGGGATGGTGTACGAGCTCGCCGGCCCGTTGTGGACAGGAGCCGATCCCGTCGGGAAGGGCGCGCGGTGTTCGGCCATAAGGCTGCCTCCGGCTGCGGGATGAATGGGCTGGGTCACCGGGCCTAGCTGACTGGGCCCTCGGAAGGCACCTGCTTGGCCGTGGATACGACATGGTCGACGAACCCGTAGTCGCGGGCCTCCTCAGCGGTGAACCAACGGTCGCGGTCGGAGTCGCGTTCGACCTGGTCGTAGGTCTTGCCGGTGTGGAAGGCGATCCGCTCCTGCAGGACGCGCCGCGTGTACATCATCTGCTCGGCCTGGATCGCGATGTCGGCTGCGGTTCCCCCGATGCCGCCGGAGGGCTGGTGCATCATGATCCGCGCATGCGGGAGCGAGTACCGCTTGCCGGGCGCACCCGCGCACAGCAGGAACTGTCCCATGGACGCGGCCAGGCCTAGTGCCACCGTCGCGACGTCGTTCTCGATGTACTGCATGGTGTCGTAGATCGCCATGCCCGCAGTCACCGAGCCACCGGGGGAGTTGACGTAGAGGTATATATCGCGCTTGGGGTCCTCGGCGGCCAGCAGCAGTAGCTGGGCACAGATGGCGTTCGCCACGTTGTCCTCGACCACCGACCCCAGGAAGATGATCCTCTCCTTCAGGAGCCGGTTGAAGACCTGCTCGTCGAGCCCCATGCCCCCAGTGGGGGCCCGCAACGCCGGGGCCACGATATCGACGCCGCTCATCGTTTCGGTCTCCTCGCTCGTCCGACCACCACCGCGTTCCGGCTTTCGCCTTGACAGTAACGGCGACCGGCGGCGCAGCCCGTCCGGTCCACCCAGTGTTCGCGCTGGGCGTGATCGCGACCACCCTGCCAGGGTGTCTCAGCGACCGGCGGGCTCAGCGTCGGCGCCAGCTTGGGCCTCAGCGCCAGCTTGGGCCTCAGCGCCAGCTTGGGCCTCAGCGCCAGCTTGGGCCTCAGCGCCAGCTTGGGCCTCAGCGCCAGCT
>JADGOW010000206.1 GCA_017882765.1 Frankiaceae bacterium | reverse complement strand
TCGAGGTGCTCGACCCGCATGTCATGGTCGCTGTCCCCGAACGGGACGAGCTGGCCCCGGTCGCGGACGAGGCCGCGCGCCTGCTATCGGCCGCGCTCAGCGCGCTGTCGGCGGACAACCCAGCGGCAGCCGCCGGGTGAACACCGCTCCCTCGACCGGCGCCGGCCGACTCGGCGGTCACGCTCCCGCCGGACGCGCGGGCGAGGCCCCTAGATCGTCAGCCCGATCCCCGAGCCGCCGCGTCCCGGCAACAAGGTAGAAGCGTCCGAACACGTCTACAGGTTCGGCCAGCGCGAGTCCGATCCGGTGTCGGACCGCCCCGCACGCCTGGCGTCGTGCCGGCACCCGACCGTGCCCTCCCAGCTGTTGACGCCGACCCGAGGGCGACGATCTGTAGGGGTGCGTGGCGGACGTGACCAGCGAGTGACCGTCGGGGCTTCAGCCGCCGGCTAGCTCAACGGCGGGCATCCACGCGGCCCCGCCGGTCCGCGGCGGTGAAGGCCGCCTGCACGGCCAAGGTGGCACGGCGCGCGGGGTGGCTATACCCCAGGGGGTAGGCGTACAGTGGACGAGTCCGACGCACCGGGAGAGCACGTGAAGTTGCAGGATGAGGCGCAGGCCGAGGGGATCCTCCAGCGGCTGCGCCGCGTAGAGGGCCAGATCGGCGGCATCATCGGCATGATCGAGTCCGGCCGGGACTGCAACGACGTGGTCACCCAGCTGGCCGCGGTGTCGCGGGCTCTGGACCGGGCCGGGTTCAAGCTGGTCGCCTGCGCGATGCGGCAGAGCATCACCGAGGAAGCCGCCGGCGCCCGGCCCTCTCTCGGTGTCGAGCAGATGGAGAAGCTCTTCCTGTCCCTGGCCTGACCATCCACCACGCGTCTGGCCCTGAGGTGTCGGACACCAAAGGAATATACCCAACCCCGTAGCGCATAACCGACTTGTGGGATTCCTTCACGGCAGGAGCGACGATCCCGATGACGACTCCGACGAGGGCGACCGTTGCGTTTGATGCGACGACAGCGGATGGCGTGGACGACGCCACCCGGCAGGGGTGGCGGCCCGGCCCGTTGGGCCGCCTGGGTGGCTGGGCGGCGACCCATTTCCGGGTGACGCTGGTCGCCTGGCTGCTGCTCGCCGCGGGTCTTGCGATGTTCGCCCCGAAGGCGCAGCACGTGCTGTCCGGCGCGGGGTGGGAGGCGAGTGGGTCGGAGTCGGTGGCTGTGCGCCAGCTCGTGCAGCAGGAGTTCGGCGGTGCGAGCAGCTCGGCGCTGATGGTGGTCGTGCACACCGACCGCGGGCAGATCGCTGATCCCGCGGCCCAGCAGGTCATCGGCAACGTCGAGGCGCGCCTGCGCACCGACCCCCGGGTTGCGATGGTGATCCCGCCCCGGCCGGGGGTGACGGTCTCTGCGGACGGGCGCACCGCGATCGTGCTGGGCGGGGCAAAGGCCGACACCAAGGAGATGGTGCGGGCCGCCGACGACTTGAAGAAGCCGCTGCAGGCGCTGGGCGGCGACGCGGTGACGGTCAGCCTGACCGGGGCGTCGGGCATGTGGTCGGATTTCAACGCCGCCAACCACTCGTCGATGATGCGCTCGGAGCTGTTTAGCTGGCCGGTGACGCTGGCCATCCTGGTGCTGGCGTTCGGGTCGCTGGTGGCCGCCGGGTTGCCGCTGATGTTGACGATCCTGGGGCTGGCGGCCGCGGCCGGGAGCCTGGCGTTGCTGTCGTCGGTCTTCGACATCTCGATCTGGGCGATGAACTTCGCGCTGATGTTCGCGCTGGCGCTGGGGATCGACTACGCGTTGTTCCTGGTCGTGCGGTTCCGGGCCGCCCACTTCGGCGGCCACGCCGACAGTCGCCGGGCGGTCGCCGAGACGATGGACACCGCCGGCAAGGCGATCCTGTTCTCCGGCCTGACCGTGCTGGTGAGCCTGTCGGCGGTCATGCTCGTCCCGTCGCCGGCGTTCCGCTCGATGGCCGCGGGCATCATGCTCGCCGTCGTGTTCGTCCTGGCGGCGACGCTGACGCTGCTGCCGGCGGTGCTGGGCAAGCTCGGCGACCGGGTGGATGCGCTGGCACTGCCGTGGGTGCACGCCGGCGAGCACCGCTCGGCCCGCTTCGCCGCCTGGGCGGAACGGCTGTGGCGCCGCCCGGTCGCCTACGGACTGCTCGCCCTGGCGCTGCTGGTGGCGCTCGCCCTGCCGGTGCTGGGGATGCGGACCGGCATGCCCTCGATCGCGGTGGTGCCCAACAGCGATCCCTCCTACATCGGCTACCAGCAGGTGGCGCAGGCGTTCGGCCCCGGGGCGCCGGGGATGTTGCAGGTCGTCGGCCCCGCCGGCGCCGCCGCGACCGCCCGCGATGTGCTCGCGGCCGACCCGGGCATCGCCGCCGTCCTGCCGGCGCAGCCGTCCGCGGACGGGCGGACCGTCCTGATCCAGGCGATGCCGGCCAGCGACCCGTCGGCGAAGGCGCTCGGGACCACCGTCGACCGGCTGCGGACCGAACTGCCCGCGGCGGTCCAGGTCGGCGGCGCCGCCGCGGAGAACCACGACCTGGAAAAGGCGCTGGCCGCCGTGACCCCGCTGGTGCTGGGGATCGTGCTCGGGTTGGGCTTCCTGCTGCTGCTCGTGGCCCTGCAGGCGCCGCTGGCCGCCGCCCTCGGCGTGGTCACGAACCTGCTGGCCGTCGGCGCCGCCTTCGGCGTGGGACGGCTGATCTTCCAGGACGGCCACGGCGCCGGGTTCCTCGGCTTCACCAGCCAGGGCTACGTGGACGCGTGGGCCCCGGTGTTCTTCTTCGCGATGATCTTCGCGATCTCGATGGACTACACGGTGTTCCTGCTCTCCTCGGCGAAGGAACACTGGGAACGCAGCCACGACGCGCACGACGCGATGGTCGGCGGACTGGCCCACTCCGGCCGGGTCATCTTCGCCGCCGCCGCCGTGATGGTCGCGGTCTTCTTCACCTTCGCCATTTCCGGGCCGCTGCCGCCCAAGGAGATGGGCGTCGTACTGGGCGTGGCGGTCCTGCTCGACGCGCTGCTGGTGCGGTTGCTGCTGCTGCCGGTGCTGTTGCGGCTGGCCGGCAGCGCCGGCTGGGCGTCGCCGGCCTGGCTGAGCAGAATCCTGCCCACCGTGCGCTTCAGTCACTGAACCGGAGGAGTTCCGTCATGGGTACGGGCAGACGATGCGGCTCTCGGCTCCCGGCGTGGCGGTGGTATCGCCGTCCGGGCGGCGCCCGCCGGGTAGGGACGCGGTTGCTCACCTGGCCCTCCGAATACCCATCCGGGATCTCCTGCCCCGGGACAGAACCGAAGGAACGCGCATGATCCTGTGTATCCCGGTCACCGACGACGGATCGATCGCCCCGGGCTGGGGTCGGACCCACCGGATGGCCGTGGCGAGCACCTCGACACTCGGGCGGATCACCGAGTGGCAGGAATTCGACGTGGGCTGGGACAGCCTGCACGACGAGGGGACCGAAGGCGCCCACCACGCCCGGGTGGCCCGGTTCCTGATCGACCAGCACGTCGACGTCGTCGTCGCCGAGCACATGGGCCCGGGCATGACCCGCATGCTGACCACCATGGGGATCCGCATCTGGCTCACAGTCCTTGGCGACGCGCGGGCGGCCGTTCTCGCCGCCCACCAGCAGCTGGCTTGACCCGCACCGGCGGCCGGCCCGCCTCGTCACCTCGGTGGTCCGGCGCCCGGGTGGGGGGCTACGCGGTGGCGACTGCGGTGCCGGCGAGCGTGACCGTCACCTCCGGCGGGTGGGTCAGGCTGTTGTGCACGGTGCAGTGTGAGGCGACCGCGAGCAGCGCGTCTCGGCGCTCGGCCGGGACGCCGTCGGGGAGCTGGATGTCGACGCGGATGTCGGTGACCCGGGCCGGGCGCAGCTCGAGCGTGTACTGCGCGGTCACGGTGAGTCCGTCGGTCGGCAGCTGGTGGCGGGACAGGTAGCGGCGGGCGTAGAACGCCACGCACGAGGCGAGACCCGCGACGAACAGCTCGGTCGGGGTCGGTGCGGTGTCCGCGCCGCCGTCGTTGACGGGCTGGTCGACGGTGAGCAGGTGGTCGCGGACGCCGATCGTGAACCGGTCGCCGTCGAGGTGCCGGACGGTCATGCTGCGGCGGGCGGGGTGACCTGCTCGACACCACCAACCGGCGATGCCACCCAAGCGGCTGGTCAGGCAACAGGACGGCCCGCTGTGGAGCGGGCACGCGCGACGCTACTCGTCCAAGAAAAGTCCGGACAGGCGCTCGACGAGTCCCGACGGCTAGTGAGCCGGCGCGGGAACCCCGGGTCAGGCGGCCTTCGTTCCGGCCTGGGGGAGACGTAGGGTGAAGGTCGCGCCCCTGCCGCGCCCCGCAGAGTCCGCGGTGACGTCGCCACCGTGCGCGCGGGCGATGCCTCGGGCGATGGTCAGCCCGATGCCGGAGCCGCTGCGGGCGGTGGCCCGGTGGGCGCTGTCCGGGTGGCCGGGGTCGCGTTGACCGGAGTCAGCGGCGGTGGCCCGGGGGACACGGTAGAACCGCTCGAACACCCGACCCAGTTCGGTCGGATCGAGGCCCACGCCGGTGTCGATGACGGCGACCCACGGGCCGGTCGCGTCGGTTCCGCTGCGCACGCTGACGTGGCCACCCTGGGGCGTGTAGTTGAGGGCGTTTCCCATCAGGTTGGTCAGCACCTGGGCGATGCGCTGCGGATCGGCGCGCACGGGCAGTGGTGGCCCTTGCCGTACGTCGAGTTCGCGGCCGGCGTCTTCGAACTGGGGGCGAAGCCGCTCGGCGGTCCGGACGGCGAGCTCGGTCAGGTCCGTGGGCCCGAGATCGAGATCGAGCGCACCCTCCTCGGTGCGTGAGAGGGCGCTCAGATCCGCGGCCAGCCGGCGCAGCCGCGCCACCTCGTCGCTGACTGCGCTGAGCACCTCCGGCGTCGGCGCGAACACCCCGTCGAGCAGGCCCTCCATGTACCCGTCGATCGTGGTCAGCGGGGT
>JADGOW010000205.1 GCA_017882765.1 Frankiaceae bacterium | reverse complement strand
CCGCCAGGACGGCGGCCGTCGCCCGGAGGTCATCATCAGCGACACCGGCTCCTACAGCGACATGGTGTGCGGACTGATGCGGCTACTCGGGTTCGACTACCGCCCGCAGCTGGCCGATCTACCCGACGCCAAGCTGTGGCGGATCAACCCGAGCGCCGACTACGGCCCGCTCGCCACCGCCGCCCGCGGCAAGATCGACCTCGGGCGGGTCCGCGCGCACTGGCCCGATCTCCTACGGCTGGCCGGCTCCATCCACACCGGCGCGGTCAGCGCCCACGACGTGCTGCGGATGCTCGCCCACGGCGGCAACCCGACCCAGCTCGGCGAGGCGCTGGCCCACTACGGGCGGATCTTCAAGACCCTGCATGTGCTGTCGTATGTCGATCAGGCGCCCTATCGGGCGCAGATCAAGGGCATGCGCAACCTGCAAGAAGGCCGCCACGACCTGGCCCGACACGTCTTCCATGGCCGCCGCGGCGATCTGCGCCGCGCCTATCACGAGGGAATGGAGGACCAGCTCGGCGCGCTCGGGCTGGTCCTGAACTGCATCACGCTGTGGAACACCGTCTACCTCGACGCCGCCCTCGCCCGGCTGCGCGACGAGGGGTATCCGGTGCGCGACGAGGACGTCGTGCGTCTCTCGGCCTACATGCGCCGCCACCTCAACGTGCACGGGCACTACTCGTTCCAACTCCCCGACCTCGCCGGGACCCGCCGCGCGCTGCGCGACCCCGATACCAGCGACGACGAAGAGCGCTGACCGCCGCCGCTCTACCGGCGCCGAGTTGCTGACTGCTCGCCGCGCTGTGCCCGACGTTCCAGCAGCATGAGGTGGTGCACCAACTGCTCCATGCTGGTGCAGGCCTCCGCGGCGAGCTGCTGGGTCGTGGGGTCCTCCACCGCCGCGGCGGTGCCATTGAGCTTGTCGGCGCGCCGCGACAGCGAACGCGCTTCGCGCAGCATTGCCGTGATCGCCTTCGCCGATGGAGGCTCAGGCCGGTCCACATCGTCGTCGCCCATGCTGCTGATTGTGCTGTGCACGACAAGCCGCCCACGGCCGACCGAGCAGCGATTCCGGAGTGCCGTAAGCCGATCCTCATGCGACTACCGGATGGCCGGCCGGACATGTGGCGTGACCGGTCTTCCGAGGAGTGCGGCGACGTCGAGCACCGAGACGAAGTTGATGGGGTTCTGTCCGCGGCCGAAAACCAGCGGGCGGTTCGAGCGCCCGGCGGTGCTGTCGAGCAGGTCGATCCACAGCTCGATAAAGGCGGTCGCCAGCACGACGGTCGCGGACACGGTACTGGCGGCCAAGGCGGTCTCCGCGGCGTGCTTCATCCGAAACAACTCGAACGGACTGTCAGCGGCGGCACCCACGACCGACATGAGCACCACCTCGGCGCCGCCAACGTGAGCGGCCTGGATCAGGTTGATGTTGCCGTCGCGGTCGACGGTTGCGGGCGAGCCGCCACTCGGCCCGGCGAAGCCATGTACCGCTGACACCACGACATCGACGCCGGCGGCCGCCGCCGCCGCGCTGGCGGGGTCGTGCACATCGCCGGAGATCACCTCGACGTGCTCGCCGTTGCGGTGCGACTGGTCCTTGATCGGACGGGGTAGTCGGGTCGCCGGCGCCGTCGCGGACGCTGCTCACGTTCTGGATGTTGCGTTGTAGCTGTTCAGATACTGCTGCGTGGCACGGTCATGTCGGCGCGGTGGCCCACCCGTTCACCCCGTCGCCGCGAACGCCCGGCCGACAGCCGGCGACGCCACCTCCTGCGGCCGGGCGATACCGATCTCGACTCCAGGGCGCCGCGCCCCTGCCCCACGACGACCAATTGACCGGGCAGGCTGCGCAGCAGCGCGATCACCGCCTGATTGTCGGCCGCGACCAGCGCGGTGAACCGGCGGATCCCCTCCGCTCAGCGCCCGATCGGTCAAGCCGCGTCAGCAAATCCGAACCGAGCCCCCGGCCCTGCCACCGGTCGGCGATGGTGACGCGATCTCGGCGGCCTGCGGGTCCTCGGCGGCGCGGACGTAACGGGTGACGCCCAGCCCGCGCCCGTCGACGGGGTCGAGCGCGGCCAGCGCCTCGTGGTCGTGGTGGTCGATCTCGGTGAGATAGCGCAACTCCGACTGGGACAGGTAGTTCTTCGCCATCAGGAACCGGAATCGGCGCGACTGTGTGCCCAACCGGTCGAAGCCGTCGGCCAGCAGCGCCGCGTCATCGTGACGGACGGCTCGGATCAGCACATCGGGGCCGTCGCGAAGCATGGCCCGCTCGCCGGCCTGCCGCGACTGGTGACCGACCGGACGGCCGGCGTGGACGACGGGACTCGCCGGCCGCGTGCTCATCCCACCGTCTCCGTTATCGGCACCGCCCGGTGCGTGAGCCGCCGACCGAGCCGCCAGCGGTGTGCCGTTCGGTCCGTGCCGCAGGCGCGTTCCCGGTGGGTCTGGGCCTCTTTGGCCCGGCGAAACGCCTCCGCCTCAGCCAATAGCGTCTTTTGCCGCTCGCGGGCTATCGCGGTCGCCAGGTAGTAGCTCATGAGGGATCACTCGTTTCGGTAGTCGTGACTGTGTCGTCGACGACCGTGGCTGCCGAGCGTGTGACGGCGCAGGTGAGAACCGCGAATGCGTTCTGGCATTTGGTCGACCCGATGACCCGCTTCGAGGTCACACGTTCGGTCACACGGCGTGGGGGCATCGTCTGGTCGACAGCAATCCACGACAAACGAAGGAGAAGTTCATGCCGCTCGTCAACGTTCGACTCATCGAGGGTGTCTTCACGCCTGAGCAGAAGAGCGAGATCATCCACGGGATCACCGAGGCTATGGTCGCGGTGGAAGGCGAGGCACTGCGCGGGGTCACCTGGGTGGTGCTCGAGGAGGTCCACAGTGGCGACTGGGGTATCGGCGGCAAGGCGCTGACGACCGCCGACGTGCACGCCCTTCAGGGGCAGGTCCCCGCGTCGGTCGCCGGCTGACCCAACCGCGGGCTGGCCGCGAAGCGGTCAGCCCGCGCCCAACGTTCGCCCGATGCTGTTCTCGCGACGTCGGCGTGACGAAATCGATCTGGTCGAAGGGGAGAGGTCATGCTCACGGTCCGGCTGCTCGGGCCTCCGGCGATCGAGCGCGACGGCTTACCTCTGCGTTCCCCGCGGGGTCGGAAGGCCTGGGCCTTGCTCAGCTACGTGCTGCTGGCCGAGCGGCCGCCCAGTCGCCGGTACTTGGCCGAGATGCTATTCGGCGATGCCGATGATCCGTTGGGCGCGCTTCGCTGGACGCTCGCCGAGTTGCGCCGCGCTGTTGGTGACTCGCTCGCGCTGCGCGGGGATCCCGTCGTCGCAGCGGTTGAGCCCGGTGCCGTCGTCGACATCCACCTGGTCACGCGCGAGTTTGTCGACACCAGCCCGCTGCTCGACATCGCCGGCGAGCTGCTCGACGGCATGGACCTTTCATCCACCCCGGCGTTCGAGTCGTGGTTGCTGGTCGAACGACACCGGCTCTCGGGCATGCTCGAGGCCCGCCTCCGGCAGGCGGCGGTCGCACTGCTCGCCACCGGTCGCGCGAGCGAGGCAATCGCGTACGCCGCCCGTGCGGTGGCCAGCAACCCACTGGACGAAGGCAATCACGAGTTGCTGGTGAGAAGCATGGCCATGACGGGTGACCGAACCGCGGCGCTGCGGCAGATCGCGATCTGCGAGGACATCCTGCGGCGCGAGCTCGGCATCGGTGCTTCCGTCGCACTTCGGGACGCCGCGAGCACCGGCGTGGACTCCCCCTTGGTCCCTGCGCTGGGCGGCCGGGCGGCGGCCCTGAGCCAGCTCGAAGCGGGTCGCGCCGCGATCGTGGCGGGTGCGGTCGACGCCGGTCTCCAGTGCCTGAGGCGAGCGGTGGGCGAGGCGGCGCGATGCCACGACACCACCTTGCACGCACGGGCGCTCGCCGCGCTGGGGGGCGCCCTGGTCCACGCGACGCGCGGCCGGGACGAGGAAGGGTCAATCGTGCTGCACGAGGCGATCGAGCTGGCCACCCGCGCCGGTGATCGCGCCACCGCGGTCACCGCGCATCGGGAGCAGGGATTCGTCGAGGTCCAGGCCGGGCGTCGCACGACCGCGGACGGCTGGCTGGTGAAGGCCCAGGCCCTGGCCGAGACGGACGAGGAACTCGCCGCGATCCTCGGCGTCCGCGGGATGAACGCGTCCGACCGCGGCGACTACCCGGCCGCGTTAGAGCATCTCGGCGCGTCGGCCGAGCGGGCCGATCGCTGCGCCGACCACCGCCAGCAGGCGTGGTCGCTGTCATTGCTCGGACGCGCACACCTGCTGCGTGCCGAGCCGAGCCAGGCCATGGCCGTGCTTGCGCGCTCGCTAGAGCTGGTCTACGAGCAGCGGTGGATGGCCTTCCTGCCCTGGCCGCAGACCCTGCGCGCCGAACTCGACCTGGCGGCCGGCGACCTCGATGGCGCAGCCGACGGGCTCGAACAAGCCTGGTCACTGGCCTGCCAGCTCGGTGACCCGTGCTGGGAGGGCATGGCCGCCCGCGGTCTCGGCCTGCTCAACGCCCGCCGGGGCGAGCACGACACCGCGACCACATGGCTGGCCGAGGCGGCGTCGCGCACCACACGCATCCCCGACCGCTACCAATGGGTGCACGCCCACGTGCTGGACACGATGATCACCACCGCCCTGGACCGCGACGATCGCGACCGAGCCCGCCCGCTCGTCACAACCCTGGCCACGCTGGCCGCCCGGTGCGACATGCGCGAGCTTGTCGTGCGGGCGCACCTGCACCGGTCCCGCCTCGGTGACCGGACAGCGCTCGCGTCCGCGCGGCTGCTCGGCGCCGACATCGACAACCCCGCCCTGATGACCCTCCTGCACGACTCCGCACCCACGAGGACGAAATCATGACAACCATGCACAGCACCGACACCGCGGCCTGGCAGGTCGTCGACGAAGGTTGGGGCCGCCGAGCCGCCGACTTCGCGACGATGAGCGAGCCGGCCAACTGCCGCGAGTACCTCGCCGTCGCCCACCGGCTCGGCGTCCACGAAAACGACCGGCTCCTCGACATCGCCTGCGGCTCAGGATTG
>JADGOW010000051.1 GCA_017882765.1 Frankiaceae bacterium | reverse complement strand
CCGCCTTGAGCACGTCCCGGCGCTGGGCCAGCGCGCCCAGGCCTTCGGCTTCCAGCGCCGACCGGGTTCTCGCCCTTCTGGGTCGGCCGGCGGCAGGTTGTCGCTCGGGGGGGGCCGGCTCGACCTCGGGCGGGGTGGGGTCCGCGTCGGGCGGGGCCGGGTCGTGCAGGGGCTGGCCGAAGTCCACATTCTGGACGATGCCGTGATTGTCAGTCACGATCACATTGCCGTTGGCCAGGTCTACCGTGGTGTCGTAGAACCCGTCGCGGTCGCTATCGAACTGCACGAGGTCGGGGGTCCCATCGCCGTCCACGTCGGTGACGATCGTGTCGTGGACGCTGGGGTCCACAGCGGGACCGACGTCAGTGACGTCCGTGAAGAAGGTGTCCACGAGAGTTCCTCTCTGATCGTTGCCTCGTCGTCTGGACGGGAGAACGATCCCTTCCGACCAGGGTGCGACGCTGCCCCAACCACCGCCAGCCCCCCGCCACGAACGCCGACGCCGGCCGCCGGGTCGGCCGCCCGCACCGACGGCCTGGTGAGCCGTTCCAGGGTCGCCCGAGAGCGCCCCGGGCCGCACCCCGAATGGCCGGCGAGAGGTTCCCCGGCCCCGCAAGACCCGCCCGACCGCCGTCGAGCCGCCCGACTCGCGCAGTTGTTGGCGAATATCACGTGGTCCGGCGCACGCCTGCGGCACGATGGCGACCGTGCGCGACGCCCGTGTCCCGGCCGGTGCGGCCCGGTCCGGCGTCCACCGGGCCGGTGGGTCGCCGCTCGGCACTGGTTGGCCGGCCAACCGGGCGAGCCCGACCAACCCGGCGAGCCCGAGCAGGCCGGGCGCGACCCGGGCCGCCAACAGCTCACCCGCGCGCGAACGAGCCGTCCCTCGGTGCGGCGATCCGGCCACGATGCTGGCAGCTCTCGTCCGACCCGAGGCCGAGCAGGCCGAGAATTTTCCGGTCGCGATGCGGGTGCTCCCCCGGCGCTACCGGGATCAACTTCGCGCGTGCTACTCGTTCGCCCGCCTGGTCGACGACGCGGGTGACTGCGACGCGACGCCCGCCGACCGGCTCGCCATGCTGGATCTCCTGGATGCAGACCTGACCGGCGTTGCCGCTGCCGGTCCCGGTCGGGTCCCCGCGGTAGCTGGGCTGCAGATCATGCTGGACCCGGGCACGGTCGCGGTCGATCCCTTCCGGGCCCTCATCGCCGCCAACCGGCGCGACCAGACGGTGACCCGCTACGAGTCCTTCGACGATCTCGTGGGCTACTGCGAGCTGTCCGCGAACCCCGTCGGGCACATCGTCCTCGGAATCTTCGGGGCCGACGGCGACCGGGCGCGGCAGTATTCCGATCGCGTCTGCACCGCCCTGCAGATCATCGAGCACTGCCAGGATGTCGGGGAGGATCTTCGCCGGGGCCGGGTGTACCTACCGCAGCAGGATCTGCGTGCGTACGGGGTGGGCGAGGATGACCTGCGCGCCCGGGCCGCGGGGCCGCGCCTGCGGCGGCTGGTCGCCTTCGAATCGCTGCGCGCGGCGCGGATGCTCGAATCCGGCGCGCCGATCGTGCGGCACCTGCATGGATGGGCACGGCTGGCCGTGGCGGGCTACCTCGCTGGTGGGCGCGCCGCGATCGAGGGCCTGCGGCGCGTGGAGTTCGACGTCCTGGGTTCCCTCGCCCGAGCCCGCCGCCGCGACGCGGCGCGGCACGCCCTCGCTCTGTGCCTGGTCGGGAGGTGACGTTGACGTCCGACGCGGCACTGCGTGAGGCCTACACCACTTGCGAGATCATCACCCGTACCCAGGCGCGCAACTTCCACTACGGAATCCGGCTGCTGCCCAGGGACAAGCGGGCGGGGATGAACGCCGTGTACGCCTTCGCCCGCCGCATCGACGACATCGGCGACGGCGACATGGCCGAGCAGGTCAAGCTCGACCGGCTCGCCGCGGCCAGAAAGGCGGTGCGCGAAGCGGCTGCGAGCGACTCGGAGCCGACCGATCCCGTTCTGCTGGCGCTGCGCAACACAGCCTCCCTATTCCCCCTCCCCCTGCTCGCCTTCGAAGAACTTATCGACGGCGTGGAGATGGACGTCCGGGGGCACCGGTATGAGACGTTCGACGACCTGATCCGCTACTGCCGCTGCGTGGCCGGTTCGATCGGCCGGCTCTGCCTCGGCGTGTTCGGATGTGAGGACATCGACGCGGCCATGCCCCTGGCCGACGCGCTCGGGATCGCCCTGCAGCAGACGAACATCCTGCGCGACATCCGGGAGGACCTGGCCAACGGCCGGGTCTACCTGCCCGCCGAGGATCTCGACCGGTTCGGAGTGATGCTCCGGCTCACCGCCGACGGTGAGGTCGGCGGTCCCCCGGGTCGCCTGCATGACCTCGTGGCCTTCGAGGCCGAACGCGCGGCCGGCTGGTACCGCACGGGCCTGGCGCTGCTCCCCATGCTCGACCGCCGCAGCTCTGCATGCTGCGCGGCCATGTCGGGCATTTACCGGCGACTACTCGATCGGATCGCCGAGGACCCGGAGGCGGCGCTGACCAGCCGTCAATCCCTGGGAACCTGGAAGAAGATCTCGGTGGCGACCCGTGCCCTCGCGGGGATGCAGGTATGAACGCGCCCGCATCCACGAGCGGCGCGCCCGGGGCAAGCGGCGCAGCCGGCCCGAGCGGGCGCGTCGTCGTCGTGGGCGGCGGGCTCGCGGGCATCACGGCCGCGCTGGCGTGCGCGGACGCGGGACTGCGTGTGACGCTGCTGGAGACGCGCCCGCGGCTGGGCGGGGCGACCAGCTCGTTCCGCCGGGGCGAGCTGATGATCGACAACGGCCAGCACGTGTTCCTGCGCTGCTGCAGCGCCTACCGTGGTCTGCTCGCCCGGCTCGGCAGCGAGCACCTGACCTCCCTACAGCCCCGGCTGGACATCCCGGTGCTGGCCGAGGGCGGGCGATCCGCGCGGCTGCGCCGCAGCCGATTGCCGGCACCCCTGCACCTGGCCGGCTCGCTGACCCGGTACGGCCTGATCTCCTGGTCCGAGCGCGTTGCCTTCGCCCGGGCCGCCCGGGCCCTGCAGAAGGTCGACCGGGACGATCCCGCAACCGACTTGCAGTCCTTCGGCGGGTGGCTCACCCGGCACGGGCAGAGCCAGGCGGCGATCGAGGCCCTTTGGGACCTGGTCGGGGTGGCGACGCTCAACGCCAAGGCCGACGCTGCCTCCCTGAGCCTGGCCGCCACGGTCTTCCAGGTCGGGCTGCTCAGCGGCGCCGACGCAGGCGATGTCGGGGTGCCCGCGGTGCCCCTGCAGGTTCTGCACGGCGACGCGGCCACCCGGGCGCTCACCGGGGCGGGGGTACGCGTGCACCTGGCGACGAGGGCGACGGTGATCGAGCGGCGCGACGCCGGTTGGGCCGTCAACACCCGGGCCGGAGGCTGTCACGAATCGGCCGGCGTGGTGCTGGCGGTCCCGGCCGAGACGGCCGCGGCTCTCATCCCGGACGGTGCCCTGCCCCGGCCGGCATCGACGCTGCAAGCGCTCGGGCACTCGCCCATCGTCAACGTCCACGTTCACTACGACCGCACGGTGCTCGACGAGCCGTTCGTGGCCGGGGTCGGGACGCCCGTCCAGTGGATGTTCGACCGCACGGGCCCTTCCGGCACGGCGGCGGGGCAGTACCTGGCCCTGTCCCTGTCAGCCGCCGACGAATACGTGGACCGCAGCGTGAGCGACCTCCGGGGGCAGTTCCTGCCCGCCATCGAGCGCTTGCTGCCCCGGGCCCGGCAGGCCCGGGTACTGGACTTCTTCGTCACCCGGGAGCGGGCTGCCACGTTCCGCCCCGCCCCCGGCACCGCGGCGCTGCGGCCGGGACCGGTGACGCGCCTGCCCGGGCTGTTCCTGGCCGGCGCGTGGACCGCGACCGGCTGGCCCGCGACGATGGAGGGCGCGGTGCGCAGCGGGGTTGCGGCAGCTGACGCCGCCCTGGCGTTCCTGCCGTCGCCCCGACCGGGCCGGGGCCGCGCGCGCGCCGGGCCGGCAGGGCCTTCAGGGGCCCCAGCCCCCGGCCATCCACCCGACCCGCCGCCTGACCCCCCGAACAGAGAGCCCGTGACCGCGTGACCACCTCAGCGACGTTGCCGGCGGCCCTGGTCCAGGGACGTGAAGTGGCCGAGGCGGCGCTACGCGCCGCGGTCGGCAGGCTCGACGAGGGCAACCGGCTTGTGGCCTTCTACCACTTCGGCTGGTCCGACGCGCAGGGCCGGCCGGCCGCCGCCTCCTCCGGGAAGGCGCTGCGGCCCATCCTCGCCTTGTTGTCGGCACGCGCCGCCCGCGTACCGCAGGACGTGGGCCTGCCTGGCGCCGTATCCGTCGAGCTGGTGCACAACTTCGCGCTGGTACACGACGACCTTATGGACGGCGACCGGGAGCGGCGTCACCGCGCCACAGCGTGGACGGTGTTCGGGCCGGCCCGCGCGATCCTGGCCGGGGACGCGATGCTCGCGCTCGCCCATCAGGTGCTGCTCGAAGTCCCGGGGCCGATGGGGGCCGCGGCAGCCCGGCTGCTCGCGGACACCAGCCAGTTGCTCATCCGCGGCCAAGCCGAGGACCTCTCGTTCGAGAGCCGCTCCGAGGTGTCCGTCGACGAATGCCTGGCGATGGCCAGTGGCAAGACCTCGGCGCTGCTCGCCTGCGCGGCAGCCGTCGGCGCCCAGCTTGCCGGTTCCGAGCAGATCGCGGTCGGGCTGCACCAATACGGGTGGCACCTCGGCCTCGCCTTTCAACTGGTCGACGACCTGCTGGGCATCTGGGGCGACCCTGCCGAGACGGGCAAGCCGGTCCTGTCGGATCTTCGCAAGCGCAAGAAGAGCCTGCCCGTGACCGCCGCGCTCGCCTCGGGCGGGCCCGCCGCTGAGGAGCTCGCGGAGTGGCTGGGGCGTCCGGCCCGGACCGACCCGGACGACGAGGCGGAGCTGCGCCGGATCGCCGCACTCGTCGAGACGGCCGGCGGGAGAAGCTGGGCCCACGCCGAAGCGGAACGGCGGTCCATCCTGGCGACCGAGGCCCTCGACGGGTTGAACCTGCCCGCGGACGTGTCCGCAGACCTGCAGGCGGTAGCCAGGTTCGTGACCCGGCGACGAGATTGAGATGGGGGGATTGAGATGACAGTGGCGGCGGATCGTGTCCCGGCACCGTCGGCGCCCCGTGCCGTTCCGGGTCAGGCACCGGCCGTCCCCGACTCACCGGCGGGCGCCGAGTCGCCGGCCGGCACGGTCGACGTCCGGGGGCTGGCGGCCGCGGCGCTGGCACGCGCCCGCACCCACCTTCTGGGCCTGCAACAGCCGGCGGGATGGTGGAAGGGCGAGCTCGCCACCAATGTGACGATGGACGCCGAAGACCTGCTCCTGCGCGAGTTCCTCGGCATCAGGACGGCGACCGAGACCGAGCAGGCGGCCCGCTGGGTCCGCTCGCAGCAGCGCGCCGACGGCACGTGGGCCAACTTCGAGGGCGGCCCCGCCGACCTGTCCACCACGCTTGAGGCCTACGTCGCCCTCAAGCTCGCGGGCGATGACCCAGCAGCCGCTCACATGAGAGCCGCCGTGAGGTTCATTCGCGAGCAGGGTGGGGTCGAGCGGTGCCGGGTCTTCACCCGGCTCTGGCTCGCGCTGTTCGGGCTCTGGTCGTGGGACGACCTGCCCAACCTCCCCCCTGAGCTGATCTTCTTGCCGAAGTGGTTCCCGTTCAACGTCTATGACTGGGGCTGCTGGGCGCGGCAGACGATCGTGCCGCTGACCATCGTGGCGACCCTGCGTCCAGTGCGGCCGCTGGCCTTCGGCATCGACGAGCTGCGCACCGGAGCCGTGCCCGGCGACCTCGCCCCCCTGCGCTCGTGGCGGGGGGCCTTCCAGCGCCTCGACCGGGCGCTGCACTCCTACGGCCGGCATCCGGTGCGCCCGCTGCGCCGGCTCGCGATGCGCCGCGGCGCCGAATGGATCATCGCGCGACAGGAGGCGGACGGCTCCTGGGGCGGCATCCAGCCACCATGGGTCTATTCGATCATGGCTCTGCACCTTCTCGGGTATCCGCTGGCCCACCCGGTCTTGCAGGCTGGACTGAGCGGCCTCGACGGGTTTCTCGTCCATGAGGAGACGCCCCAGGGCCCGGTGCGCCGGCTCGAAGCCTGCCAGTCACCCGTCTGGGACACGGCGCTTGCCGTCGTCGGCCTGCTCGACGCCGGTGAACCCGCCGACAGCCCGGCAGTGCGTCGCGCCGCCGACTGGCTGCTCGGCGAAGAGGTCACGGTGACCGGCGACTGGGCGGTGCGCAGGCCGGGCCTGGCGCCCGGTGGCTGGGCTTTCGAGTTCGCCAACGACCTGTACCCGGACACCGACGACACCGCCGAGGTAGGGCTCGCGCTGCGCCGGGTGGCCCACCCCGACGCGGTCGGCGTTCGCGACGCACTCGATCGCGCCGGGGCCTGGCTTGTCGGCATGCAGTCCAAGGACGGCGGATGGGGCGCCTTCGACGTCGACAACACGCGCGAACTGGCCTACAAGCTGCCGTTCTGTGACTTCGGGGCCGCGATCGACCCACCGTCCGCCGATGTGACCGCCCATGTGGTGGAGTTCCTGGCGGCGGAAGGGCTCGGCGCCGGCGAGGCCTGCCGCACCGGAGTGGCGTGGCTGCTGCGCCACCAGGAAGCTGACGGGTCCTGGTTCGGGCGGTGGGGCGCCAACCACGTCTACGGCACGGGTGCCGCCGTCCCCGGGCTCATCAGCGCCGGTGTGTCGCGTGCTGCACCCGCCATCCGGCGCGCCGTTCGCTGGCTGGAGGGCTGCCAGAACTCCGACGGCGGCTGGGGTGAAGATCTACGCTCCTACACCGACCCTGCCTGGGTCGGCCGGGGCACGTCCACGGCCTCGCAGACGGCGTGGGCCCTGCTGGCGCTGCTCGCCGCGGGGGAACGTTCGGCGGCGGTCGAGCGGGGGGTGCGGTGGCTCGCGCACACGCAACGCGCCGACGGCACCTGGGACGAGCCGCAGTTCACCGGCACCGGCTTCCCCGGTGACTTCTACATCAACTACCACCTGTACCGGCTGGTGTTCCCGGTCAGCGCGCTCGGGCGGTTCGTCCGGGGGGCACATGGCGCCTGACCGGACGCGCGTCCCCGACGAGCTCGTCATCTGTGCGCCGCTGCTGGCAGAGTACGCGGCGGTGCGGTGGGGCACCCGGCGGGTCAGGCGCCCGGACACCGCCCTGGCGGGCCCTGCGGCCGGCCCTGCGGCCGGCGGGTCCCGGCTCGTCCACGCCCGCGTGCTCCGCACGGGCATGGGCCTCGCCAGGTCCCAGCGGGCGGCCGCGGCCTTGTTGGGCAACCTGGCAGCAGCCCGGCCCCGGGCCGCGTCCGTCGTGGTCGCCGGCGTGGCCGGCGCTCTCAGGTCCAGCCTGTCCCCCGGCGACGTCGTCGTCGCGGACGAAGTGCTCGGGGGCGAACGGCCCAGGGCAGTCCCGGACGCGGCCTCGCTCGCCGACGGCCTGCGCGGCGCGGGCCTGTCCGTGCAGGTCGGGCCGGTGCTGAGCACAGTGCGCCTCGCCTGTGGCGACCGCGCGGATCTGCACCGGCGGACCGGGGCGATCGCGGTCGACATGGAGTCCGCGTGGCTGGCCGAGGCGCTGACCCGCGCCGACATCCCGGTGGTCCGCGGCTTCGTACTGCGCCTTGCTGTGGTCCGGGTGGTCGTGGACACCCCAGCCGCGCCACTGCTGCATCCGCGGACTGTGCCGAACGGCGTGCGAGCATTGCGGGTGCTGGCCCAGGTGGCAGCCACACTGCCGGCCTGGGCCGCGGCACCAACAGCCTGGCGGCACGCCCCAACCGGGGCTTGATGGGACCAACATCCCGGGGCCTGACAGCCCCGTCGAAAGAGGTGAGCTGAGCGTGGCGATCCCGCTGCGGCAGAACGTGCGGATCGGCGCCTATCTGTTCAAGCAGAAGGTGCTGCGGCATACCAAGTTCCCCCTGATCGTGGAACTCGAACCGCTGTTCGCCTGCAATCTCAAGTGCGGCGGTTGCGGCAAGATTCAACATCCCGCATCCATCCTCAAGCAGCGCATGCCGGTCGAGCAGGCTGTCGGCGCCATCGAGGAATGCGGCGCGCCGATGGTGTCTCTGGCCGGCGGGGAACCGCTCATGCATCCCCAGATCGACGAGATCGTGCGCCAGCTGATAAAGCGGAAGAAGTACGTCTACCTGTGCACGAACGCGCTGCTGCTGCGTAAGAAGATGGATCTGTTCAAGCCCTCTCGGTATTTCGCGTGGGCGGTGCACATCGACGGGCTGGAAGAGCGCCACGACGAGAGCGTGGCGAAGGAGGGCACCTTCGCCGAAGCAGTTGCCGCCATCGCCGAGGCCAAGCGCCGCGGCTTCACGGTGACCACGAACACGACGTTCTTCAACACCGACACCCCGCAGACCGTCATCGACGTCCTCAACTTCCTCAACGACGAGGCCGGCGTCGACAAGATGATGATCTCTCCCGCGTACGCCTACGAGCGGGCCCCGGACCAGGAGCACTTCCTCGGCGTGCAGGAAACCCGGGAACTCTTCCACAAAGCTTTCGCCGACGGCCGGCGCAAGAAG
This sequence comes from Frankiaceae bacterium, assembly GCA_017882765.1. GTDB lineage: Bacteria > Actinomycetota > Actinomycetes > Frankiales > Frankiaceae > JADGOW01. Next base: position 7,345 of record JADGOW010000051.1, on the reverse strand, counting down.
TGGCGCCTGAACCACTCCCCGCTCTTCCTGGACTTCCTCGAAGGAAAGGTCGACTTCGACTGCACCGCGTGGGGCATTCCGTCCTATTCGCTGCTCGGCTGGCAGCGGCCCTGCTACCTGATGTCAGACGGCTATGTGGCTACTTACAAGGAGCTGATCGAAACCACGGACTGGTCGAAATACGGCCGCGGCCGCGACCCGCGCTGCGCGAACTGCATGGCGCACTGCGGCTACGAGCCGACGGCGGTTCTGGCGACGATGGGCTCGCTCAAGCAGTCCCTGCGGGCGGCCGCGGGAGGGTGAAACTCAACGGGGCCGTCGCCCTCGTCACTGGGGCGTCGGGTGGGATCGGGCGGGCCAGCTGCGAGCGGCTGGCCGCCGCCGGCGCACAGGTGATCGCGTCCGGGACGAAGGTGGACAACCTGTCGGGCCTGCCCGGCACCCACCTGGCCGCCGACCTCGCCGACCCCGAGGGGGTGCAGCGGCTGGCCGCCGACGCGCTAGCTGCGCACGGGCGGGTGGATCTGGTCATCCACTGTGCCGGCGTGGGTCTGGCCGGTGCGTTCGCCGGCGCCGGAAGCGGCCGGATCGGCGAACTGGTCGAGGTGAACGTCCGCGCACCGATGCTGCTGACCGCGCTGCTGCTGCCACCGATGCTGGAACGGCGGTCCGGGGCCGTCGTCGCGGTGGCATCGATCGCGGGGGCCGTCGGGGTTCCGGGCGAGACCGCGTACTCGGCCTCGAAGGCGGCCGTGCGGGGTTTCTGCGAGGCGCTACGGGCGGAGGTGCGCCCCAGTGGAGTCACGGTTTCGTGTGTGCTCCCCGGGGCGGTCGACACCGGCTTCTTCGCCCGCCGGGGCGCTCCCTACGACCGGACGTGGCCCCCGCCGGTTCCGCCGGGCCGGGTCGCCGACGCCGTCGTCCGGGTCGCCGAGCGGGGAACCGCGGAGGTGTTCGTCCCGGGCTGGCTCACGGTGGCCGCGCGGTTGCAGGGCGGGGTCCCCGGCCTGTACCGGTTGCTGGCCGGCCGATTTGGATGACGGTCACGCCGTCCGATCACGATCAGATACTCACCCAGACCGCCCTCTCCCCCGCCCCAGGCCCCAGGCCGCGGTCCCTCCGGTCGTCGACACCGCCTTGCAACGCGGTCGCCAGCCCTGTCTAGATCCCCAAGTGATTCACTGGCCGGAACTGCATGCATGCCCCTGTGATCAAGGCGCCGAGTCACACGCTTTGTCATGACATGGTGATACGTATCGGGCATGGGATCTTGGTCTGACGCGGGGCTTGCATGCAGTTCCGGCCACCCATCGATGCTCCACGCCAGTAGGGATCAAGCGCGTCTTGGTCCGGTGGTGGTGGTGGTGGTGGTGGTGGTGTGTCAGCGCTCACGCACCCTGCAGATCCCGCCGACAGAACGCGGCGACCCCGACGAGCGCTGCCAGGATCCCCAGCCCGACCAGCCACGCTGCCGATGTCCAGTTCGGGTCGGCGGCAGGCGCCGGGGTGATGTGCAGCAGCGGGGACGTGTCGCGCAACCAATGGCTTGAGTCGAAGACCGCGGCAATGGTCTCGACGAAGAACGACCAGACGACGAGCCCGTAAGTGACGCCGATCGCCACCCGCGGCCAGAAGCCGAAGACAAGCGCGCCGATCCCGAGCACGAACAAGGCTGGCGGTGCGACGTTCAGCCCGGCCACGAAGAGGTCGCCGACGGCCACGCCGGTGTGCTGGCTCGCAGCCCCGGCCCAGGCCGCGAGGCCGACGAGGGTGCTCGCCACCACGACGAGCCCGGAGCCCACGGCGAGCCGGACCGCCAGCCACCGCCAACGCGCCACCGGACGGACGAGCAGGTTGTCCAGAAGCCCGGCCGCCTCCTCGTTTCGAATGGCCGCGACCTGACCCGCCACCGCGATCGCCACGAGACCGGCCGCGAACACGAACACGAACCCCAGGTACGCGACGGCGCCTGCGCTGCTGCCTCCCAACCGGGCGATCGCCTGCTCAAGGCCGGGTGAGCCCCGCAGGGCGGCCCCTGCCGCCTGGGCGACCAGGCCGAATACCAGGCCGGTCGCGGCAAGCGCCGCTACCCACGCGACGAAGGCCGGCCTGGTGAGTCGCACGGTGAGCCCGGCCTGGCCCCCTAGCAGCAGCGTTCGGGGCGCCCGCCGGTCCCGGCTCGCGAAGGCGCTCGCGCCGAGATCCCGCCGGCTCGCCACGCGGACCGCCACGATCGTGAGCACCGCGATCAGGACGACGATGGGAACGAACGCGAGGGGGTGCGACCCGGTGAGCGGGCGGAGCTCCTCGATCCAGCCGAGCGGGCTGGCCCACCGCAGCCAGTCGAGCGACGGGTCGGAGTCGGCCGCCATCCTGACCAGATAGGAGCCCGTGAGGACGCCGGCACCGATCAGGTTGGCGTCGTGACGCGTCGCGGCCAACTGACCTACGAGCATGCCGACCGCCATCAACATCGCGACGGCAGCGCCCACCGAGGTCGCGAGGCACAGGGAGGCGCCGACGCCGATCTGAACCTTCGAAGTCGCGCCGACCGCGGCAGTGAGAACGGCTGTGAGAACCCAAAGCGGGACGAGTGCCGTCGCCAGCCCGATGGCCGCCTGCGCAGCCGCACCACCGCGGGTGGTGCGCCCTGACAGAAACAGTCCCCACCGGCCGGCATCTTCCTCACCGCGCAGCAGCCGGGTGGCGGCCAGCAGCCCCCAGATGGCCCCGAGGATGACCAGGAAGAACATCGTCTTGTAGGCGGTGTAGCCGGCAATCGTGTCGATGGCGCGAATCGGGCCGAAGAGAGCCGCGAACCCGGCGTTCCCCTCCACCGAGTCCGCCAGCCTGGCCCGGGACTCCGCGGTCGGAAACGACGACGAGTACGACCACGCCGTCGCCGCAATCGTCGCGCCGAAGACGTACCCCCAGAGGGCGCCTTGCGGGCCGGCGCGCCGGGCGGTCGTGACGGCCACCGCCCGCGCGGCACGACGATCGTCGTAGATCTCCCTACGCCGCATCGGAGGCTGCTTGGCCCGAGCCGTAGTGGGCGAGGAAGAGCTCCTCGAGCGAGGGCTCCCTGCTGACAAGGTGGCGCACGCCGGCCCCGGCCAGAGCAGCGAGCAACGGCTCGACCGAACCCGTCACCCGGCAGCTGACCCGGCTGCCGTCGACCTCGACGGCACTCACCCCGGGAAGCCCCGACAGTGGCGGCACCGACCCGTCCATCTGGGCTTCGACGTGCAGCGCCGAGAGGTGGCGCATCTCGGCGAGCGTCCCCACTTCCACGAGCCTTCCCGCGCGCAGGATCGCGATCCGGTCGCACAGCGCCTCCACCTCGCTCAGGATGTGCGAGGACAGGAAGACGGTCTGGCCGTGCTCGCGGGCCTCCGCCACGCACTCGCGGAATGCGCGCTCCTTCAGCGGATCCAGGCCGCTCGTCGGCTCGTCCAGGAGCAGCAGATCGGCCCTCGTCATGAGCCCGGCGATCAGAATGAGCTTCTGCCGGTTCCCCTTCGAGTAGGCACGCACCTTCTTGGACGGATCGAGCTCGAAGCGCTCGATCAGCAGGTCCCGGTAGGCGACGTCGACGTACCCATGGATGCGACCCAGCAGGTGGAGCGCCTCAGTTCCGGTGAGCGAGGGCCAGAGGTTGACCTCGCCCGGCACGTACGCGACGCGCCGGTGGGCCTCGACCGGATGTGCCTGGCAGTCGACACCGAAGATCTCCGCCCGGCCCGACGTGGCTCGGATGAGCCCGAGCAGCAAGCGGATCGTGGTGGTCTTACCGGCGCCGTTCGGGCCCAGGTACCCGATCACCTCTCCCTCCGCGACGTCGAGGCTCAGGGAGACCAGGGCTCTTGTGTCGCCGAACGACTTCGACAGGGCCTGTGTCCGGATCGCCGTGGGTCTGCCCATGAGTCTTCAGCTCCTCGACTGAGCGAACGTGGCGTGCTCCCCTCTGAGTGTCGCTTCTTCTGGGAGGCCACCGGCGGAACCCGGATGCCCGGCGCCTGGGGGCACCCGGACCGCCCAGCGTGACTGACGAAACAAGCTCATTCGCTCTCTCGCACCGGCAGGAGCGGGCAGCGGCGGCAGGCATTGGACTCAGCCGCGCAAGCGCCGGTCGAGCACGACTCAGCCCTGGTGACCAGGCCGCGGCGCCGGGCGTGCTCGAGCATGGCCGCGGCCGCCGACGGATCCATCCTCAGCCGCCGGGCGAGGATCTCGACCCGGATGGGACGGCCTTCCTCAGCGGCGATGGCGTCGCGCAGCTCGCGCAGCATGTCGGCTCCTCACCCGATCCCCAGGGCCTTGCCGACCTGGAAGATGACGACGGCCGCCGTCCACGCCACCGTCAGGTTGATGGCAACGCTCGCGAGCGCCCACCTCGTACCGAGCTCATGGCGGATGGCCGCGACGGTCGCGATGCACGGCACGTAGAGCAGGACGAAGACCAGGAACGCCACCGCTGCCAGGGCACCGTGGCCGTCGCTGCTCTGCTCGAAACCGTTTCGCAGGGGCGCGGCGATGGCAGCGCCGTCCGAGTCGTCGCTGCTGCCGAGGTTGATCCCGACGATGCCCGGTACGGCAAGCGCTGCGTCACGCAGCGCCCCCGGGAAGTCCCTGCCGCTGGTGATCAGGTCATCCACCGGATGGTACCCGTCCTGCGCCCGCTCCTCCTGCGTCCCGTAGACCTGCCCCAGCGTGGAGACGACGACTTCTTTGGCCACGAAGCCGGTGAACAGGGTCCCGGCGATCTCGTAGCTGCCCAGGCCGGCCGGCTTCAGCGTGGGGGCAGCGGTGCGGGCGGCGCCGGCGAAGGCACTGTCCTTCATCGGGATATCCGCGAAACCGCCCGTACCCGAAATCGGGATGGCCAGGAGGAGCCACACGATCATGGCGCACCCGAGGATGACCGTGCCCGCGCGCGACAGGAAGGCGCGAACCCGTATCGCGACATAGCTTCGGAGCACCTTGATCGAGGGCCGGCGGTACGGGGGCAGTTCAAGCACGAACGACTCGTTTCGTTGCCCCCGCAGCAGCAGGCGATCGAGGACCGCACCGATAACCAGCACCACCACGATGCTCGCGACGTACATCAGGAAGACGACCGTGCCGCGGGCGGACGGGAAGAACACCCCCGCGAGAAGGACGAAGATTGGTAGCCGCGCGGCGCACGTCACGAAAGGCATGAGCAGCACGGTGAGAATCCGGTCCCGGTCGCGGTCCAGCACGCGCGTCGCGTACACCCCGGGGACGTTGCAGCCGAAGCCCAGCAAAAGCGGCAGGAAGCTCTTGCCGTTGAGCCCGATAGGTCGCATGACCCGGTCCATGAGGAACGCCGCCCGGGCCATGTAGCCGGAGTCCTCAAGCACCCCGAGGGCGGTGTAGAGCACGACGAGCACCGGGATGAAGACGACGACCGACCCGACCCCAGCGATGATCCCGCCGACTATGAGGGCCTCGAACCACGTGCCCGAGAGCCCTACTGCGTCGAGGCAGGCACCGGCCAGGGAGCTCACCGGCCCGGCGACCACCCCGCCCACCCAGTCGACCAGCGGGCCGGCAACGCCGGTGACGAGCTTGAAGACGATCCACATCAGCCCGAGAAAGATCGGGATACCGAACCAGCGGCTGGTGAGGATGTCGTCGAGCCGCTCTGTGCGGGCGCGCGGGGCGGCCTCCCGGCGGACGGCGGTCCCGGCCAGCCGGTGGGACCAGTCGAAGCGGCGGTCGGCGATGAGGAAGGACGGGTCTTCGCCTGTGGCGGCACGCACGCGCGCGGCAGCCTCCCGTGCGAAGGCGGCGACGGCGCGGCCGCCGCCGGCACCCTCCACGGCCGCAACCGTCACCGGCTCTTCTTCGAGCAGCTTGATCGCTACCCACCGTGACGATGCGCAGTGGGAAAGGGGTAGGGTGTTGACGGCGTCCGCAAGTTGCGCCAGCTCGTTCTCAATCGGCTCGCCGTAATCGATGTGCAGTGGCCGCAGGGCCACAGCCGAAGCCTGGGTTGTCACGAGGCGTTTCCCTCGACGCGGCGGGCATGTGGGACCGTCCACGTGGCGGCGCGATAACTTACGACCTCACCCGCCGTCACGGTCAGGGCGTCGACCAACTCGTCGATGCCCTCGCCGGTTCGCCCGACCGTTCGCACGACGGAAGCGGCAAATGCCCCGGCCAAGGTGGCGTCGTCGATGTGCAGGCCGCCGGCAGCGGCCCTGTCGGCCATGTTCAGCACGAGCACCAGGGGTCGGCCCAGCTCGGCGGCCTGCGCGGCCAGATACAGGTTCCGTTCGAGGTTGGTGCTGTCGAGCACCACGGCGACGACGTCGACCCCCTCGCCGATGATCGCCTCCTCGGCGACGACCTCCTCGGGTGAGCTGCTCGCCAGACTGTAGGTCCCCGGAAGGTCGATGACCGTCAGCGGAACACACCCGCGCCGGCAGGTCCCCGACCGGCGCTCAACGGTCTTGCCAGGCCAGTTGCCGATGTGCTGGTGGGCGCCGGTCAGGTGGTTGAACAGGCTCGACTTGCCGACATTCGGGTTACCCGCGAGGGCGATCCGCACGGCCCCGTGGTCGGACGAGCCGGCGTCGACGCCGTGGCAGCCGGTGTCACTCATCGGCGCCCGCCGCGACGAGGACGTTCCTGGCGTTCTCGGCCCGCAGGGCCAGCAGACCGCCGTTGACGCGGATGGCGAGCGGGCCGCCGAACGGTGCCCGCCGGACCACCTCGACCACAGCCCCGCTGCGGACGCCGAGCTCGATCAGCCGGCGCTGGTCCGCGCTGCCGACGGTGACGGCCAGCACCTTCACCAGCTGGCCCACGGCCATCTCGGACAGGTTCACGACATCCCCCGATTGCGACGGTTCCCAGCTAGTTAGGGAACCCTAACCTCGGCGTGAGGCCCCGATTAGGGTCCGACGTCCCGCACGAAGGGGACGTTCGGACGCCGGGAACGCTCACCCACCCCGTGCTGTCACGGGTGCGGGCCCGTGCCGACGCTGGACTGTCCCGCAGCGACTTGCGGCAGACCTCGGGCTCGGCGAAGCCGCACTACGGACCGATCATCACTGGCTGGTACCGGAGTGGTAATGATCGGCTGCCGTCTCCGCAGTGCACTCACCGCGGAAGGAGACCTTCGCCCAGCTGTTCGGCGTGTGGCTGTCACTGACCTTGCTGTCCTCTCCCCGGATGATGGCGACACCGCCCGCGCACCGGTGGGCCGCCACGCGGTGGAGAGAGAAGCCCTAGATCCGACCCGACGGTGGTGACCTGATCGGATTCAGGCGCGTCGGCCCAAATCGATTGGCCCACAACCAGTGTCAGACCCGGAAAA